>NZ_NEIR01000018.1:0-141516 GCF_002112825.1 Pseudomonas sp. B5(2017) | reverse complement strand
TGGGTTTTTAAGAAACCCTAAACTTGGCTCAGCAATCTCAAATGACTATGTGATTTCTCGCATGGCCACTTGTGATGCTGATAATCTTTGTGACTATCAGTCCGTACTCACAAGCACCCACACGAATTGCTTGATTCGATTTGTTAAAGAGCGTTTGGTTAAGAGCTTTTCGTCTCGACCGAGGCGCGCATTCTACGCTTTCCTCATTTGCTGTCAAGCGTTTATTTTGAAGTTTTTTGCGAGAAACTCGTTTAGCTTCAAACACTTGACTCAACAGGGTGGCTGGCTTTGCTTCGCTACCGCGTTGGAGTGGTGCGCATTATAGGGCGGCGTTTCAGGAGGTCAACCTTTAATTTCAATAATTTAGGTTTTTTTGAAAAAGACCGCGTCAGGGCCACCAGGTGCTCGCCACAACACCTGCTGCGCCTGTGAGATCGAGCGCCGCGTGGGCGGCGCCCGATCTCACAGGGACCGAAAATACAACGCCGGGCACCTTGCCCCCACCCGCCGTAATTGCGCACTATATTGCTCACCCCCACCCCGCTCAAGGATCGCTGCACAGAAATGAACACCCAGCCCCGCAGCCTGGCCGCTACCCTCTTCCCGATCGGCCTGCTGCTCATCGCCATGGCATCGATACAGTCCGGTGCCTCCCTGGCCAAAAGCATGTTCCCCCTCATCGGCGCCCAAGGCACCACCACCCTGCGCCTGATCTTTGCCAGCATCATCATGCTACTGATCCTGCGCCCGTGGCGGGTGCGCATGACCCGCAACGCCCTGCGCAACGTCATCATCTACGGCATGGCGCTGGGCGGCATGAACTTCCTCTTCTATATGGCCCTGCAAACGGTACCGATCGGCATCGCCGTGGCACTGGAGTTCACCGGCCCGTTGGCCGTGGCGATCTTCTCCTCGCGCCGGCCGATCGACTTCCTGTGGATTGCGCTGGCCATCGTCGGTTTGCTGCTGTTGCTGCCGGCCGGCCATGGCGGGCAGGCCCTCGACCCGGTCGGCGCAGCCTATGCCCTGGGCGCGGGCGTGTGCTGGGCACTGTACATCCTGTTCGGGCAGCGGGCCGGGGCCGAGCATGGTATCCAGAGTGCCGCACTGGGCGTTGTGGTCGCCGCGCTGTTCGTTGCCCCCATCGGTATCGCCCACGCCGGCAGCGCATTGCTCACTCCCGCCGTGATCCCCATGGCCCTGGGCGTCGCGGTGCTGTCCACCGCCCTGCCCTACAGCCTGGAAATGGTTGCCCTCACGCGCATCCCGGCACGCACCTTCGGCACCCTCATGAGCATCGAACCAGCCTTCGGCGCACTGTCCGGCCTGCTGTTCCTGGGCGAGGTCCTGACGATTACCCAGTGGCTGGCCATCCTGGCGATCATTACCGCGTCGGTCGGCACCACCCTGTCCATGCGCAAGGAACCCAGCCCAGCCGTCGCGGCAGACTGATATGAGAAATATTTTCATTTGAGACAGGATTAATGATTGTAGCGACCCGTCTCGCTCATTAAGCTGTCACAGAATGATCATCTTTACGCTATCTACTGGACCGAACACGGACGCTGGGGAAATTTCAGGAAGAACCGAAGCGATAACGACAGGGCCTGGCAGCTGATCCGCCCTGCATTTAAGGACAGGAATGAAACGTATTTTGCTCATCCTGGCCATCTTGGCTATTGCTGGATGTGCCGCCACGGCCAAGACTGAGGTCAAAAGGGGCAAGAAGGGCCTGCATATCAATTGCTCCGGCCTGTCTTCCTCGTGGGACAACTGCTACAGCAAGGCCGCAAGCTCCTGCAGCACGCGCGGCTACCGGGTCATTGCACGCTCGGGCGATAGCGATGAAGAACCCGGTGACTACTTGTTCGGCATCAACCCGGCGGGTTACACCAGCCGCAGCATGATCGTCATCTGCAAGTAGAAAAAAGGGCAGCTCGCAAGCTGCCCTTTTCATTTGCCACCTTACAAGGGCGCGGTACGCGCCTCCAGCCAGGCCAGCGCGTCCCCCTTGAGCAACGGCGCCAGGCGCTCGCGTACCGTGGCGTGATAGCCGTTCAACCAGTCCAGCTCTTCCCTGGCCAGCAGTTCGGGCACCAGGCAGCGGGTATCGATCGGGCACAACGTCAGGGTCTCGAAGTTCAGGAAGTCGCCGAAGGCGCTCTTGCCGGCCTCGCGGTTGACCACCAGGTTCTCGATGCGCACACCCCACTGCCCTGGGCGGTACGTGCCCGGCTCGATCGAGCTGATCATGCCCACCTGCATCGCGGTCTGCGGCGTGGGCGCCGCCTGGTAGGCAATGACCTGCGGCCCCTCGTGCACATTCATGAAGTAACCCACCCCATGCCCGGTGCCGTGGCCGTAATCCACCTGGTCAGCCCAGATCGGTGCCCGGGCAATGGCATCGAGCAACGGCGACAGCACGCCTCGCGGGAAGGTGGCCCGCGACAGGGCGATCATGCCTTTGAGCACGCGCGTGCAATCCTGCTTCTGTGCAAGGCTCGGGTTGCCCACCGGCACCATGCGGGTGATGTCGGTGGTACCGCCAAGGTACTGCCCGCCCGAATCGATCAGCAGCAGACCATCGCCCTCGATGACCGCATGCGACTGCTCGGTGGCACGGTAATGCGGCATCGCGCCATTGCCATTGAAGGCGGCAATGGTCGAGAAGCTCAACGACACGAAGCCTGGGCGCCGGGCACGCGCGGCACTCAACTGCTCGTCGACCGTCAGTTCGGTAACCCGCTCCTGACCGAGGTTGGCCTCGAGCCAGGCGAAGAACTCGCACAAGGCCGCGCCGTCCTGCTCCATCACCTGGCGGATGTGCACCAGATCGTCATCACCTTTGCACGACTTGCTCAGGGTGCTGGGGTTGAGCCCCTCGACCAGTTCCACCCCGGCCGGCAGGTTATCCAGCAGGCCGCAGGTTACCCGGGCCGGGTCGACCAGCAATCGGCTGCCGGCCGGCATGGCGGCAAGGGCCTTGCCTGCTTCGGCGTAGTCGCGCGCCTCGATACCGTCGGCCGCCAGCACCTGGCGTAGATGTTCGTCGAGCTTGTCCTGGCCGACGAACAGGATGGCCTGCTGCTGGCTGATCAAGGCAAAGGCGACGAACACCGGGTTATAGGACACATCGCTACCGCGCAGGTTGAACAGCCAGGCAATGTCATCCAGGGTAGCGATGAAATGCCAGTCGGCCCCCTTGGCCTGCACGCTCTGGCGCAACTGCGCCAGCTTCTCCGCACGGCTTACCGTGGCGTGCGGTGGCAAATGCTGGTAGACCGGGTTGCCTGGCAGCGCCGGGCGCCCTTCCCATACCTGGCCCAGCAGGTCCTTGTCCGTCACCAGTCGCGCCCCGCGCGCCTTCAGCCGGTCGCCAAGCTGGCGCGCCGAAGCCAGGGCCATGACCGCACCGTCTACCGCCACGCTGCCATTGGTCTCGACGTGATCGCCCAGCCATTCCAGCGCACCAGGCTTGCCCGGCAACAGCTTCATCAGCTCGATGCCGCTGCCAGCCAGCTCGTGTTCCGCCTGTTCCCAGTAGCGGCTATCGACCCACAGCCCGGCAAAGTCAGCCGTGACCACCAGCGTGCCGACCGAGCCGTGGAAACCCGACAGCCACTGGCGCCCTTGCCAGTAACCGGGCAGGTACTCGGAAAGATGGGGGTCGGCCGAGGGTACCAGCAAGGCATCGATGCCCTCTGCGGCCATGGCCTGGCGAACCTGCGCCAGGCGCTGCGGCACGCTTTGCCCAAAGGTGGTCTGAACGTTCATGCGCTCTCCTGCGGCTACATCACGGTTTATCCAGTGCGCCGATAATGGAACAGCCGCCGAAGCCCTGCAATCGTGGCGACCGACACACGGCATGCATTGCCCGTCACGCCCTGCGCATACCAGACATTTCCTACAGACGGGCCAGGACCACCGATCAAGTTCCGCTGAACTTCCTCAAAGCACCGGCTTCACACTCAGTACATTCATTGCACACAGGCAAATGACCATGCCCAATGCCTGCGCCCCTAAAAACGGCGTGGTGCTGCTCGACACCCGCGCGCACACCCCCGACCACGAGCATGCCGTGCACCTGAAGCTTGCCGATGGCCTGGCCCGCCTGCTGGGCTGCCCACACGTGCAACCCAGCCAGCCACCAAGCGCCACCGATGGCTACTACTACCTGCCCACCGAAACCCTGGTCGATCCCAAGCGCCATGCCGCCCTGGGCATCTGCAGCGAGCAGGACCTGTTCGGTGGCCTGGTCGCACACCCCTACATGGCGACCAAGGCGATCTCCCACCCGTTGCCGGCCGGGGCCAGTTTCCCGCCGGGCTGGACCGATGCCTTCGCCCGCCAAGCCAGCGACGCCCTGCTGCGCGGCTATACCGTGTTCAGCAAGGCTGATGCGCGCACCGCCGCACAGCTGTTGTTGGCGGACGGCCCGTTGCGGATCAAGCCGGTACTGGCCTGCGCAGGCCGTGGGCAACAGGTCATCACCGCGGTGGATGAACTGGAACCGCTGCTGGCCGGCATGGATGACCAGGACCTTGCGCTGTGGGGGCTGGTGCTCGAGGAAGACCTGAGCGAAGTGCAAACCTTCAGCGTCGGCCAGGTACGTGTCGCCGGCCTGACCTGCAGCTATCACGGTACCCAGCAACTGACCCGCGACCACCAGGGCACGGAAGTGTATGGCGGCTCCGACCTGGTGGTGGTGCGCGGTGACTACCAGGCACTGCTGCAACTGCCGCTGGACGAGCCGCTGCGCCTGGCCATCAACCAGGCGATGGCCTACGAGCAGGCCGCCGAGCAGCACTTCCCCGGCTTCATCGCCTCACGGCGCAACTACGACATCGCCCGCGGCGTCAACCCCATGGGCCACCTGCGCAGCGGCGTACTCGAGCAATCCTGGCGCCTGGGCGGAGCCAGCAGTGCCGAGCTGCTGGCCTTGCAGGCGTTCGCCGATGACCCGGCATTGCAACGGGTGCGTGCCTCCACCCATGAAGTGTTCGGCACCCCCGAACTGCCCACTGACGCCACCCTCTTTTACCAAGGAAACGACAGTGAACTCGGACAACTCAGCAAATTCGCGCGGATTCGTGAACATGACCATTCAGAGTGAAACCGTTGAACTGCAGGTCGAGGATGACAGCATCGTCGGCACCCTGGTCAGCCCCGGCAGCAAGATGCCGGGCATTCTCTTCGTCCACGGCTGGGGTGGCAGCCAGCAACGCGACCTGGCCCGCGCCCGGCATATCACCGGGCTGGGCTGCGTGTGCATGACCTTCGACCTGCGCGGCCACGAAAAAACCGAAAGCCAACGGCTGACGGTCACCCGCGAACAGAACCTGACCGACCTGCTGGTGGCCTACGACCGGCTGGTAAGCCACCCGGCCGTCGACACCAGTGCCATCGCCATCATCGGCAGCAGCTACGGCGGCTATCTGGCCACCCTGCTGACCCGCGAGCGGCCGGTCAAATGGCTGGCCCTGCGGGTGCCCGCCATGTACTGGGACGACGAATGGAACCTCCCCAAGCAAACCCTCGACCGGCAACGGTTGAACGCCTACCGCCAGCGCCCGCTCGGCCCGGCGGACAACCGCGCACTGGCAGCCTGTGCCGAGTTCGGTGGCGATGTACTGCTGGTGGAGTCCGAGCAGGACGACTATGTGCCGCACAGCACCTTGATGAGCTACCGCTCGGCATTCGTCAGCGCCCATTCGCTCACCCACCGCATCGTCGACGGCGCCGACCACGCGCTGTCCAGCGAAGAGAGCCAGAAAGCCTACAGTTCGATCCTGGCGGCATGGGTCAGTGAAATGGTCGTTGGCGCCCGCCTGGATCGCTACCCGCACTACGCGCCCTGGTATGCCTGAGGCTCGCCCACCTGGCAATGCAGGCCGCCATCGGCGCCGCGCACCAGGCTACGCAGGGTCTGGTAGGCAGCAAAGTTGACCCCACGCGCCTGATGCTGGCCAAGCAGTTCGAGGAAAGGTTCCCCGACGAAATATACGGCCGCCGCTGCCCACGCCTGGCGGGACTGCCATTGCAGGTACTGCAGCACCCGGCTGCCATCGTCGCTGGCCTGAATGCTGACACCCTGCAGCCCTTCGCAACGCGCGGCCAGCGCTTCGCTGCGCGCCACCAGCGCCTGGGCCAACGCCTGCTGGAACCTGCCGGGTACTTCGTATTCGATCATCTGGGTAAACCACAGGGCATGGGATGTTGCCGTCATGAACGGTCTCCTGGTGACGGACGCATACAGCGCGATGCCGAGCAGGGTAAAACCTCAAGTTATGTCAAGGTCAAGCGGTTTTCCGCACCGGGAACGCCCCCGTGCCCTAACCCGATACCGCGAAGCGCCGCCGGTAATCACTCGGGGTCAGGCCGGTGATGCGCTGAAACACCTTGCGAAACGCACCCGGGTCCTGGTAACCGACGCCCCAGGCGATCTGCTCGACATTGCGCCGGGTGAACTCCAGCAAGCGGCACGCCCGCCCCACCCTCACCTGCTGGCAGTACTCGGTCGGCCGTAGCCCCGTGGCAGCACGAAAACGCCGCAGGAAGGTGCGTTCCTCCAGCCCCGCGCACGCAGCCATGCTGGCCAGGTCGGCATCCTGCCCACCGTTGCCCTGCAACCAGTGCTGCACTTTCAGCACCGCCTCATCGCCATGGTCCAGGCGTGGATTGAACACTGCACCAGGCAGCGGCGCCGCGACCGGATCGACTGCCAGGTAGCGAGCAGTTTCCCGCGCCACCGTCGCGCCCATGAAGCGCTCCAGCAAGCGCAAGCCCAGGTCGGTCCAGGCCATCAGCCCGGCCGAGGTGACGATGTCGCCATCGTCCAGCAACGGTTGCTGGGCCTCGACCCGCACCTTGGGAAAACGCTGGGCAAGCGAATGCACGTAGTTCCAGTGGGTGCAGGCCGGGCGCCCGTCGAGCAGGCCACTGGCGGCGATGAAGAACACCCCGATGCACACCGACGCCAGCACCGTGCCGTGCCCGTGCAACTGGCATAACGACGCACGATGGCGCTCAAGCAGCTCACCCTGAGGTGCCGACTCCAGGCTCGGCGGAATGATCAGCACCCGCAGATCGGCCGCGGCGGCAGGTGGACTCTCAGGGGCAGGCTGCAACTGCCCTGCTTCGTCCGCCTGCCAGAAGCTGATACGCACCGATGGCAACTCGACGGCACCCAGTTCGGCAACCACCCGATTGGCCACCAGGAACAGGTCGGCCAGCCCATGCACGGCAGCACGTTGCGCACCGGGGTACAGCAGCAGGCCGATGTCCAGGCTGGCGGGGTTGTCAGTTTTTGCCTGCATAGTGTCGTTCGCGCCAATCCTCAGGTCAGTGCACACAGCCTATAACTAACGTCATCCAACGACTACTGCCACAGGAGGCAGCATGAGCAAGCAGGCGCTGATCATCATCGACATCCAGAACGACTACTTCCCGGGCGGCAAATGGACCCTCGATGGTGCCGACCAGGCGGCCGACAATGCTGCCCGCCTGTTGGCGGCGGCGCGTCAACGGGGCGACCTGGTGGTGCATTTGCGGCATGAGTTCGACAGCGCCGATGCGCCGTTCTTCGCGCCAGGCTCGCAGGGTGCGGCGATCCATGCCAAGGTCGAGCCTCGGGCCGGTGAACCGGTGGTGCTCAAGCACAAGGTCAACGCCTTCCTCGGTACCGACCTTGAGCACATGCTGGACCGGCATGGCGTCGAGGCCCTGACCATCGTCGGCAGCATGAGCCACATGTGCGTCGACGCCGCCACCCGGGCCGCGGCCGACCTGGGTTACGACGTGACCGTGGCGCACGACGCCTGTGCCACGCTGCCACTGGAGTTCGATGGCAAGCGGGTGCCGGCGGCGCAGGTGCATGATTCGGTGATGGCGGCGTTGGCGTTTGCCTATGCCAAGGTGGTCAGGACCGATGAGTTGCTGAATAGCTGATCAGGCTTGCTCAGCACCTGTGGGAGCGGGCGTGCCCGCGAATCAGGCGACGCGGAGGATGGCACCGGCTCCGCCGGTGTTCGCGGGCATGCCCGCTCCCACAGGTGGTGCAGCCCTGCGCGCCCTTAGATCACCACATTACGCACAAACCGCACCGCCACCGCCCCATCGTTGCGATAGGCATACCGGCAGTTGCTGGGAAACACATGGAACTGCCCGACCTGCAGGCGATGCTCGACCCCTTCGATAATCAGCGTCAGTTGCCCTTGCGCCACATAGATCTGCTCGCTCCAGCCCTCGGCATCAGCCTCGCTGGAATAGCACTCGCCCGGTGCCAGGGTCCATTCCCACAGCTCCACCTCGCGCCGCGCCACACTGCTGCCCAGCAGCACCGCCCGGCTCTGCGGGTGCTCCCCGGCCCAGGCCAACTCTTCGATGCGCCCGGGGTCACGCTGGTCAGGTGCCTGGATCAGGGTACTGAAAGCCACGCCCAAGGCTTCGGCAATCAGGTCGAGAGTAGTCAGGCTGACATTCTTTTCGCCCGCCTCGATCGCCACCAGCATGCGCCGGCTGACACCGGAGCGCTCCGCCAGCGCCGTCTGGCTCATGCCCGCGGCATTGCGCAGGCTGCGTACATTGAGGCTGACATGCTGCAGCACCGATGCCCGGTGCGAGGAATCTTTGTGCACTATATTGCTCACTGGTCGGTATTGCGCAGTATACTGCCCACTTTGCGGCGATTGTGCGCCGCCCCCTCCGAGTGCGCAAGACCATGAGCCAGCCCAGCAGCAAACCGACCCCTGCCATTGCCTTTCGCCTGAGCAAGGCCGAACTGGTGCTGGTGTTCATCACCATGCTGTGGGGCGGCACCTTCCTGCTGGTGCACAACGTGATGACCGTCAGCGGCCCGATGTTCTTCGTCGGCCTGCGCTTCGCTGCAGCCGCGCTGTTCGTCGGGGTGGTCTCGGCGCGGGCGCTGCCGGGGCTGACCTTCACCGAACTGAAGGCCGGCATCTTGATCGGGGTGTCGATCATGCTCGGCTACGGCCTGCAGACTATGGGCCTGCAAACCATCAGCAGCAGCCAGTCGGCGTTCATCACCGCGCTGTACGTGCCGTTCGTGCCGCTGCTGCAATGGCTGGTGCTGGGCCGGCGCCCCGGCCTGATGCCCAGCATCGGTATCGGCCTGGCGTTCATCGGCCTGATGCTGCTGGCCGGCCCGGAGGGTGGCAGCCTGCACTTCAGCGAAGGCGAGCTGGTAACCCTGGTCAGCGCCGTGGCCATTGCTGGCGAAATCATCCTGATCAGCCGCTACGCCGGCCAGGTCGATGTGCGCCGGGTCACCGTGGTGCAGCTGGCGACCGCCTCGCTGCTGGCGTTCCTGATGATCGTGCCGACCCAGGAGCGCATACCCGACTTCTCCTGGCTGCTGTTGGCCAGTGCCGTGGGCCTGGGCGCCATGAGCGCGGTGATCCAGGTGGCCATGAACTGGGCGCAGAAGTCGGTCTCGCCCACCCGCGCCACCCTCATCTATGCCGGCGAACCGGTATGGGCCGGGATCGTCGGGCGCATCGCCGGTGAGCGCCTGCCGGGCGTGGCACTGCTCGGCGGCCTGCTGATCGTGATCGCGGTGGTGGTCAGCGAACTCAAGGTGCGCCGCCCGCGCGAGGTGGCCGAAGCACGGGACGTGCAGGATGGAGGCGAACGCCAGGCTGGCCTGTAAAGCCGCCAACTGCGGCTATGCTTTGTAAGAATCTGTTATAAAAAAACAGCTTGTCACAGCCTGTTTGTAGGATTCTGCGACAGCTTGCGTGTTGGTGATCAACCCCTCGGCACGTATGATTCTTTGCAAACTTCTCCAGAATAGAACGCTATGTCATTGATAGTGCTATTGCTTCTGCCGTTCGTGGGCAGTTGCCTGGCAGCCGTGCTGCCGCACAACGCACGTAACGCGGAGTCCATTCTCGCCGGGCTCGTGGCCCTGGTCGGCACTGTCCAGGTAGCACTGCTGTACCCTCAGGTTGCCCACGGTGGCGTGATTCGCGAAGAATTCCTCTGGCTGCCCAGCCTGGGGTTGAACCTGGTGCTGCGCATGGACGGCTTCGCCTGGCTGTTCTCGCTGCTGGTGCTGGGCATCGGTACGCTGGTGTCGCTGTATGCCCGCTACTACATGTCGCCACAGGACCCGGTGCCGCGCTTCTTCGCCTTCTTCCTCGCCTTCATGGGCGCCATGCTCGGCCTGGTGATCTCCGGCAACCTGATCCAGCTGGTGTTCTTCTGGGAACTCACCAGCCTGTTCTCGTTCCTGCTGATCGGTTACTGGCACCACCGTGCCGACGCCCGCCGCGGCGCCTACATGGCGCTGATGGTCACGGGCGCGGGCGGCTTGTGCCTGCTGGTGGGTGCCCTGCTGCTCGGCCATGTGGTCGGCAGCTACGACCTGGACAAGGTCCTGGCTGCCGGCAACACCATCCGCCAGCATGCGCTGTACCCGGTGCTGCTGCCACTGATCCTCATCGGCGCCCTGAGCAAGAGCGCACAATTCCCCTTCCAGTTCTGGCTGCCCCATGCCATGGCAGCGCCCACCCCGGTATCGGCTTACCTGCACTCGGCGACCATGGTCAAGGCCGGGGTGTTCCTGCTGGCGCGCCTGTGGCCGGTGCTGTCGGGCAGCGAGGAGTGGTTCTGGATCGTCGGCGGTGCCGGCGCCCTCACCCTGCTGCTCGGCGCCTTCGCCGCCATGTTCCAGAACGACCTCAAGGGCCTGCTGGCGTACTCGACCATCAGCCACCTGGGCCTGATTACCCTGCTGCTGGGCCTGAACAGCCCGCTGGCCGCCGTCGCGGCGGTGTTCCACATTCTCAACCACGCCACCTTCAAGGCCTCGTTGTTCATGGCCGCTGGCATCATCGACCACGAAAGCGGTACCCGTGACATCCGCCGCCTCAGCGGGCTGATACGCCTGGTGCCATACACCGCCACCCTGGCCATGGTGGCCAGCGCCTCGATGGCCGGCGTGCCGTTGATGAACGGCTTCCTGTCCAAGGAAATGTTCTTCGCCGAAACGGTGTTCATCAGCTCCACTGCCTGGGTGGAGGCCACGCTGCCGGTGATCGCCACCCTGGCCGGCACCTTCAGCGTGGCCTATGCCCTGCGTTTCACCGTCGATGTGTTCTTCGGCCCCACGGCGCAGGACCTCCCGCACACCCCGCACGAACCGCCACGCTGGATGCGTGCGCCGGTCGAACTGCTGGTGCTTACCTGCCTGGTGGTGGGCATCTTCCCTGCCCAGTCGGTCGGCCCGCTGCTGGCCGCCGCCGCGCTGCCGGTGGTGGGCGGTACCCTGCCGGAATACAGCCTGGCCATCTGGCATGGCTGGAACGCGCCGCTGATCATGAGCCTGGTGGCCATGAGCGGCGGTATCGTGCTGTACCTGCTGCTGCGCAAGCAGCTGCGCCTGGGCCGCTTCCCCTACCCGCCGGTGATCGAGCGTTTCAACGGCAAGCGTCTGTTCGAACACGGCCAGGTGCAACTGATGCTGCTGGCGCGGCGCATCGAGCGCCTGCTCACCAGCCGCCGCCTGCAGTCGCAGCTGTTCATGCTGGTGCTCGCCGCCTTCCTCGCCGGCCTCACCCCCATGCTCTACAGCGGCCTGAGCTGGGGCGACCGGCCGAAGATTCCAGGCTCGGGCGTGTTCGTCGCGCTGTGGCTGATCGCCATTGCCTGTGCCATCGGCGCCGCCTACCAAGCCAAGTATCACCGTTTGGCGGCGTTGATCATGGTCAGCGTCTGCGGCCTGATGACCTGCATCACCTTCGTCTGGTTCTCCGCGCCCGACCTGGCCCTGACCCAGCTGGTGGTGGAAGTGGTCACCACCGTGCTGATCCTGCTCGGCCTGCGCTGGCTGCCGCGGCGGATCGAAGGCGTATCGCCGCTGCCGGGCAGCCTGGAGCGTGCGCGCATGCGTCGCCTGCGGGACCTGCTGCTGGCGGTACTGGTAGGTGGCGGCATGGCCGTGCTGTCCTACGCCATGCTCACCCGGCCGACACCGAACGACATTTCCTCGTTCTACCTGAGCCGGGCCCTGCCCCAGGGCGGTGGCACCAACGTGGTCAATGTCATGCTGGTCGATTTCCGTGGTTTCGATACCCTCGGTGAAATCACCGTGCTGGTGGCCGTGGCGCTGACCGTGTTCGCCCTGCTGCGGCGCTTCCGCCCGCCAAAGGAAAGCATGCAACTGCCGGCGCAGCAGCGTCAGCTGGCACCCGACGTGGTCACCGACCTGATCAACCCACGGCATGCCACCGACACCGCCCTGGGCTTCATGATGGTGCCCGCGGTGCTGGTGCGCCTGCTGCTGCCGATCGCCCTGCTGGTGTCGATGTACCTGTTCATGCGTGGCCACAACCAGCCCGGTGGCGGCTTTGTCGCCGGCCTGGTGATGTCGGTGGCGTTCATCCTGCAGTACATGGTGGCCGGCACCCAGTGGGTCGAGGCGCAGATGAGCCTGCGCCCGCTGCGCTGGATGGGCACCGGGCTGCTGTGCGCAACCCTGACCGGCGCGGGCGCCATGCTGCTGGGCTACCCGTTCCTCACCACCCATACCGCCCACCTGCACCTGCCGTTGCTCGGCGATGTGCACGTGGCCAGCGCGCTGTTCTTCGATGTCGGCGTGTTCACCGTGGTGGTCGGCTCGACCCTGCTGATCCTCACTGCCCTGGCGCACCAGTCGGTGCGCGCCTACCGCCCGGGCAACCCGGCGAAAACCAGCCAAGCAGGAGCCGCCTGATGGAAGAAGTGATTGCAGTAGCCATCGGCGTTCTGGCCGCCTCGGGGGTGTGGCTGATCCTGCGCCCGCGAACCTACCAGGTGATCATGGGCCTGTGCCTGCTGTCGTACGGGGTCAACCTGTTCATCTTCAGCATGGGCAGCCTGTTCATCGGCAAGGAACCGATCATCAAGGACGGCGTGCCCCAGGACCTGCTGCACTACACCGACCCCCTGCCGCAGGCCCTGGTGCTCACCGCCATCGTCATCAGCTTCGCCATGACCGCGCTGTTCCTGGTGGTGTTGCTGGCCTCGCGCGGCCTGACCGGTACCGACCACGTGGATGGCCGGGAGCGTGACGAATGAGTGGCATGAGCCAATTGATCATCGCGCCCATCCTGCTGCCCCTGGTGACCGCGGCAGTGATGTTGCTGCTGGGCGAGAAACACCGGCAGATAAAAGCCCGGCTGAACCTGCTGTCGACCTTCGCCGGCCTGGCCATCGCGGTCAGCCTGCTACTGTGGGTGCGCACCCAGGGCCAGGCGGAATCGATCGGTGTCTACCTGCCGGGCAACTGGCCGGCGCCGTTCGGCATCGTGCTGGTGGTCGACCACCTGTCGGCCCTGCTGCTGACCCTCACCGGCATCATCGGCTTCAGTGCCCTGCTGTTTGCCCGCGCCCGCTGGGATGGTGCCGGGGCCAGCTTCCACGCACTGTTCCAGATCCAGTTGATGGGCCTGTACGGCGCCTTCCTCACCGCCGACCTGTTCAACCTGTTCGTGTTCTTCGAGGTACTGCTGGCCGCTTCCTATGGCCTGCTGCTGCATGGCTCGGGCCGCGCCCGGGTGCGTGCCGGCCTGCACTACATTGCCATCAACCTGTTCGCCTCGTCGCTGTTCCTGATCGGCGCGGCGATGCTGTATGGCGTGACCGGCACCCTGAACATGGCCGACCTGGCCCTGAAGATTCCACTGGTGCCGGAGGCCGACCGTGGCCTGCTGCACGCCGGCGCGGCGATCCTGGCCATGGCCTTCCTGGTCAAGGCCGGCATCTGGCCGCTGAACTTCTGGCTGGTACCGGCCTATGCCTCCGCCAGCGCGCCGGTGGCTGCGCTGTTCGCCATCATGACCAAGGTCGGCCTGTATGCCGTGCTGCGCCTGTGGACACTGCTGTTCTCCGGGCAGGCCGGGGCCTCGGCGCACTTCGGTGGTGAATGGCTGGTGTACGGTGGCCTGGTCACCCTGGCGGTGGCGGCGGTGTCGATCCTGGCCGCGCAGCGCCTGGAACGCATGGCCGCCCTCAGCATCCTGGTTTCGGCCGGCACCCTGCTCGGCGCCGTCGGTTTTGCGCAAGCGGCGCTGACCGGCGCGGCGTTGTTCTACCTGGTCAACTCGACCCTGGCGCTGTGCGCGTTGTTCCTGCTCGCCGAACTGGTCGAACGTTCGCGCTCGGCCAACGAAGCACCGCTGGACGACGAAGAAGACGCCATGCCGCCACCGCTGGAATCACTGCACCCGCCCAAGGGCATCAACCTCGACGATGAGCAGAAGGTGGTGATCGGCCAGATCATCCCGTGGACCATGGCCTTCCTCGGTCTCAGCTTCATCGCCTGCGCCCTGCTGATCATCGGCATGCCGCCGCTGTCGGGCTTTGTCGGCAAGCTCAACCTGATCAGCGCGCTGTTCAACCCGCAGGGGCTGGGCGTACCTGCCGAGCAGCCGCTGGGCACGGCGGGCTGGGGCCTGGTGGCGTTGCTGATCCTGTCTGGCATGGCCTCGCTGATCGCCTTCGGCCGCGTCGGCATCCAGCGTTTCTGGAAGCCTGAGGAACGCCCGTCGCCGGTGCTGCGCCGCTATGAATGCCTGCCCATCGTCATCCTGCTCGGCCTGTGCATCATCCTCAGCTTCAAGGCCGAACCGCTGCTGCGTTACACCCAGGACACCGCCGCCAGCCTGCAGGCCCCCGACGCCTATATCGAAGCCGTGATGGCCGCCCGGCCGATTCCTGGTCCCACCTCGCTCGACGTACAGGTGCAGCCATGAATCGACTGTTCCCCGCACCGCTGTTATCGGTTTCGCTGTTCGGCCTGTGGCTGTTGCTGAACCTGTCGGTCAGCCCCGGCAACCTGCTGCTGGCTGCCGCGCTCGGCGTGCTGGCGCCGCTGCTGATGGCACCGCTGCGCCCGCAGCATGCCCATGTGCGACGGCCGCTGGCCATCGCCCGGCTGATTGGCCGGGTCGGCATCGATGTGATCATGTCCAACCTGCTGGTTGCCCGTGGCGTGCTGCGCGCTGGCAAGCAGCCGCCACGCTCGGCGTTCGTGCACATCCCGCTGGCCCTGCGCGACCCGCATGGCCTGGCGGCGTTGTCGATGATTACCACGGTAGTGCCCGGCACGGTCTGGTCCGAGCTGGCGCTGGACCGCAGCGTGTTGCTGCTGCATGTGTTCGACCTGGACGATGAGGCGGCCTTCATCCAGCACTTCAAGGACACCTACGAACGCCCGCTGATGGAGATTTTCCAATGACAGGCCTGCTCGCCAACGCTGTCCTCGCCAGCCTGTTCATCTTCGCCCTGGCCATGGCCCTGGCACTTATCCGGCTGTTCCGCGGCCCGTCCGCCCAGGACCGGGTGCTGGCGCTGGACTACCTGTACATCCTGGCCATGCTGACCATGCTGGTACTGGGAATCCGTTATGCCAGTGACACCTACTTCGAAGGTGCCCTGCTGATTGCGCTGTTCGGTTTCGTTGGCTCGTTTGCCCTGGCCAAGTTCCTGCTGCGCGGTGAGGTGATCGAATGACTGAAACCCTGCAACTCCCCTTCTGGCTGGAGCTGGCCACTGCCGCGCTGCTGCTGACCGGCAGCCTGTTCGCCCTGATCGGTGCCGTGGGCCTGTTACGGCTGAAGGACTACTTCCAGCGCATGCACCCGCCGGCTCTGGCCTCGACCATTGGAGCCTGGTGCGTGGCACTGGCTTCGATCATCTACTTTTCCTGGCTCAAGGAAGCCCCGGTGCTGCACGCCTGGCTGATTCCGATCCTGCTGTCGATCACCGTACCGGTGACCACACTGTTGCTGGCCCGGGCAGCGCTGTTCCGCAAGCGCATGGCGAAAGAGCCGGTACCTGAAGAAGTCAGCAGCGGCCGCGATCGCGGTAACTGAAAGGTTGCCGCCTCACCCTTGGGCCAGGCGCTGCAACTCGCGCCGGACCATGGCCGCATAAGGCGGCGGGCCGAGGCGATACAATTCCCCTGCCACCCAGTTCAACCAGGCGCCCTGCAACTCTTCGCGCCTGGCCAGCAAACGCTCGGCCTCGGCCACGGCATCCGCCTGGTGCTGCCGATGGAACTCGGCACGCGTGGCGGGCGCGTCGTCACTGTAAGTCATTCACTGGCCTTGAAGGTGGTCAGCTCACCTTTGCGCCATTTGGCAACCTTGCCGGTCACCGCCTTGAGCAACTTGCCCAGGCCTTCCTGTACTTGTTGCTGAGCGGCGAACACCAGCATCACACCGTGGCCTTCACGGAACACGATGCCCTCGCCTTCGGGCACCGAGACGAAGGCATAGTCGCCCACGCCATATACGTTCAGCTTGATTTCGCGAAAGCGCATTTCCAGTTTGCCGCCTTCGCGACTGGGCAGTACGGCGGCGCGAAAGTGGTCGCCGACCTTCAGTTCCAACCGCTGCTTGTCATCGACGACCAATGCGCTTTCGGTGTCGATTTCGGCCATGTACAGGCCTTCGGGACTCTGTTCGGTGACATAGACAAAGCGGCCCTGAAACAGCTGGGCCAATTTACCGCGCAAGTCGCCCAGGGCGAACAACGCATGGGTATCAAGAGTGCTGACTGCCAATGAAGTAATCCTCAACCGGTTACAACCCGCCCTCACCCAAGCTCGGTGAGGCACGGCCATTTCTTATCGATAGGCGAAAAGAGTAATGAAGCGATATGCGAAATGTCTGTGCACGCTGGCGATGCAGCGTGCAGGAATCTTTACTCTGGCTTGCCAGATATGGCCTCAAATACAGGCTTTCGGCATATTCCCATTCGGGAAGCGTAATGTCTGACAGCAAAACCGCCAGAAAAGATGCGGCAGGCAATGCCAGAGCGCACGTGAGAACGGGCCCTGCAATCCATCAACGCATTACTGGGGGAAGAATATGCACGAAAACACCGAAATTCGTCGAGAGGCAAAGTACATTTCTTACAGGGGAACGCCCTGAACAACACCCGTTCGCTCGTCGGCAGTACTCACTACACTCAGGCCGCCAGGCCCTTCTTCAACTGCTGCTGCCAGGCCGCCTGGCACTCCAGCGCTTCTTCTCGCGTGGCGAATGCGGTACCACGGCGTTCGCCATTGACCAGTACCACCCAGCAGATGCGTTTACCCAGCGCACGCAGTGTGGCGGGCACCCCCGAACCAATCATCACGGCTACATCGACCCGGCTATTCATCATTCCCTCCGGAATTTAATTAGCACCCTAACGATAAAGCCATGATACGCCTGCGTAAGGCGCGAAAACAGCGCATCCCGGTACAGCAGTGTTACGTACGGGGCAACAAAACCGCTGCCGGAAAGAAACGCAAAAAGCCCCAGGGATCGCTCCGTGGGGCTTGGCACACCGCGCGGGGTTACACCTGGCGCTGATGGCGGTCGAGCTGCTCGTGGCGCTCCTGGGCTTCGATGCAGTACTTGGTGGTCGGGCTGATCAGCAGACGCTTCAGGCCGATTGGTTCACCGCTGTCATCGCACCAGCCGAAGCTTTCGTCGGCAATACGGTCCAGGGCCATTTCCAGCTGCGGCAGCAGGCGCTGGTCGCGGTCGATGGCGTTCACCAGCCAGCTACGCTCTTCTTCGACCGAAGCCACGTCGGCAGGATCCGACGGGGTGTCCAGGCCTTCGATGGTGGCACGGCTCAGCTCGATGCGTTCATGGGTTTCGACTTTCATCGCCTGCAGCAGGCCAGCGAAGAAAGCCAGCTGGTCAGCGTTCATGTAGTCATCGGCCGACATGGCCAGCAACTGTTCCTTGGTCATCGATTTCTCTATGAAAAAATGTGCATTTGGGCGATTCGGGTGCCGCCGACGCCTTGACATCGGCAGCAGAATTCTTCAAGCGCCAACCGGCACTCTTTTACAGGGGGCGGCAGTCTAAGGCGCCGCGTCGCGTGGAGCAACTGCAATTGGGTGCGAATTTGCTTCCGTTGCCCACATTCCGCCAGTCGGCGCCCTCTGCTCTGGCTCTGCTCTTGCTCTTGCTCTTGCTCTTGCTCTTGCTCTTGCTCTTGATCTTGATCTTGATCTTGATCTTCGCGACTTCAGGAGGCCGAGCAGAGGTCTTGCGGAGGGAGGTGACGGGCATGGATGCCCGTCAAGCGCTGAGGCCCCATGGATGGGGCCTGCAGCGCGTACTCCCGGGAGCAAGACCGGCGCGAGGGAACCCCGTAGCGTAGCGGAGGGGCCGGATGATGGGAGCGCAGCGTTTTTTGGTTACTTTTTGCCGCGTTTGGCAAAAAGTGACTCGCCGTAAGGGCGAAAAGGTGAGTATGCGTCGCCATCGTAAATGGACTATGCGCGAGATCAAGACCAGTACTTTTCCGCTCTTCGCTCTTCGCTCTTCGCTCTTCGCTCTTCGCTCTTCGCTCTTCGCTTTCAAGCGTGGGCATCAACAACAAGGTCAACATTCATTTTCGAAGGTGGCGCTTTTTCACCTTTCCGCCCTTACGGCGGGTCCCTTTTTGTCGTGGCAAAAAGGAACCAAAAACCGTCGGCTCCCATCATCCGGCCCCTACGCTGCGCTCCGGGGTTCCCTCGCTACGGGCCTGCTCCCGGGAGTACGCGCTGCAGGCCCCATCCATGGGGCCTCAGCGCTTGACGGGCATCCATGCCCGTCACCTCCCTCCGCAGTCCCTTCGCTCGGCCTCCTGAAGTCGCAATCGGCGGCGCCTGAGCTACCGTGCGCTTAGAAGCAAAAGCAAAAGCAAAAGCAACGGCAATGCCGATTCCAATCAGCGGTCCTTGAACTGCGCCTCGCGCTTGGCAATGAACGCAGCCATCCCCTCTTTCTGGTCTTCGGTAGCAAACGCCGCATGGAACACCCGCCGCTCGAAGCGCACACCCTCGCTTAGGGTGACTTCGAACGCACGGTTGACGCTCTCCTTGACCATCATGCTCACCGGAATCGACTTGCTGGCAATGGTCGCGGCCACCTTCAGCGCCTCTTCCACCAGTTCCGCCTGCGGCACGATACGCGCCACCAGGCCAGCACGCTCAGCTTCCTCAGCCCCCATCAGGCGGCCGGTCAGGCACAGTTCCATGGCCTTGGCCTTGCCCACCGCACGGGTCAGGCGCTGGGTGCCGCCCATGCCCGGCAGCACGCCAAGGTTGATTTCCGGCTGGCCGAACCTGGCATTGTCCGCCGCCAGGATGAAGTCACACATCATCGCCAGCTCGCAGCCGCCGCCCAGGGCAAAACCGGACACCGCGGCAATGATCGGCTTGCGCCGGTTGGCAATGCGGTCGGAATCGCTGAACAGGTCGTCAACGTAGATTTGCGGGTATTGCAGCTCGGCCATTTCCTTGATGTCGGCGCCAGCGGCAAAGGCCTTGGCGGAACCGGTCAGCACCACGCAGCCGATGTTCGGATCGCGCTCGAGCTGGTCCAGGGCCTGGTTGATCTCGCCGACGATCTGCGCGTTCAGCGCGTTCAGCGCCTGCGGGCGGTTGAGGGTGATCAGGCCGACCTTGCCGTGGATGTCCAACAGGATGGTTTCGAATGCCATGCAGTCTGCTCCTTCAAAGATTGCGCGCAATGACCATGCGCTGAATGTCGCTGGTGCCTTCGTAGATCTGGCAAACCCGAACGTCGCGGTAGATCCGCTCCAGCGGGAAGTCACTCAGATAGCCATAACCGCCCAGGGTCTGCAAGGCATCCGAACAGACCTTTTCGGCCATTTCCGAGGCAAACAGCTTGGCCATCGACGCCTCCACCAGCGCCGGGCGCCCGGCATCGCGCAGCGCAGCGGCGTGCAGCACCATCTGCCGGGCCACGGCAATCTTGGTCGCCATGTCGGCCAGGCGGAAGGCCACCGCCTGGTGCTCGATCAGCGCCTTGCCAAAGCTCTGCCGCTCGTTGGCGTAGTCGCGCGCCACTTCGAACGCCGCGCGGGCCATGCCCACCGCCTGCGAGGCGATGCCGATGCGGCCGCCTTCGAGGTTGGCCAGGGCGATCTTGTAGCCCTCGCCTTCGACGCCCAGGCGGTTGGCTACCGGCACACGCACATTATCGAAAACGATCTGGCAGGTATCGGAGGCGTGCTGGCCGAGCTTGTCCTCGACCCGCGCCACCTGGTAGCCCGGCGAATCGGTGGGCACGATGAAGGCACTGATGCCGCGCTTGCCGGCGTCCGGGTCGGTCACGGCGAACACGATCACCACCCCGGCGTTCTGCCCGGAGGTGATGAACTGCTTGCTGCCATTGAGCACGTAGTGGTCGCCGTCCAGACGTGCACGGGCCTTCAGGCTGCTGGCGTCGGAGCCGGCCTGCGGTTCGGTCAGGGCGAAGGCGCCGAGCATCGCACCGCTGGCCAACGGGGTGAGGAACTGCTCCTTCTGCTGCTCGCTGCCAAAACGCAGGATCGGCACACAGCCCACCGAGTTGTGCACGCTCATGATGGTCGAACAGGCGCCGTCACCGGCGGCGATTTCCTCCAGTGCCATGGCATAGGCCACGTAGCCGGTGTCGCTGCCGCCCCACTGCTCCGGCACCAGCATGCCGAACAGGCCCAGCTCGGCCATCTCCTCGATGGCCTCCTTAGGGAAGCGGTGTTCCTTGTCCCATTGCTCGGCAAACGGCTTCAGGCGCTCCTGGGCAAAGGCGCGTACCGCATCGGCGATCTGTTGTTGCTCGTCAGTTACCAGCATGATTCACCTCAGTACAGGCATTCGACAGCCATGGCCGTGGCCTCGCCACCGCCGATGCAGATGGCCGCCACGCCACGGCGCAGGTTGTTCTGGCGCAGGGCAGACAGCAGGGTCACCAGAATGCGCGCGCCGGAAGCGCCGATCGGGTGGCCGAGGGCGCAGGCGCCGCCATGGATATTGACCTTGTCGTGCGGCAGGTCGAGGTGCTTCATGGCCGCCAGGGTGACCACGGCGAAGGCCTCGTTGATTTCGAACAGGTCGACCTCGGCCAGGTTCCAGCCAGTGCGTTTCATCAGTTTGTCGATGGCCCCGATCGGCGCGGTCGGGAACAGTGCCGGGGTGTCGGCAAAGGCGGCGTGGCCGTGGATCACCGCCAGCGGCTTGAGGCCGCGCTTGTCGGCTTCGGAGCGGCGCATCAGCACCAGCGCCGCAGCGCCGTCGGAAATCGAGCTGGAGTTGGCGGCGGTCACCGTGCCGCCTTCGCGGAAGGCCGGCTTGAGCTGCGGGATCTTGTCCAGGCGAGCCTTGGGCGGTTGTTCGTCGTCCTTGATGACGCGCTTCTCCTTGCCCTCGGTGACCTCGACCGGCACGATCTCGGCAGCAAAGCGACCGCTCTTGATAGCGTCCTGGGCGCGGGTCAGCGAGGCGATGGCGAACTGGTCCTGGGCTTCGCGGCTGAAGGCATTGGCCTGGGCACAGTCTTCGGCAAAGGTGCCCATCAGGCGACCCTTGTCGTAGGCGTCTTCCAGGCCGTCCATGAACATGTGGTCGATGATCCTGCCATGGCCCATGCGGTAGCCGCCCCGGGCTTTGTCCAGCAGGTACGGTGCGTTGGTCATGCTTTCCATGCCACCGGCCACCACCACATCGGCGGTGCCGGCCAGCAGCAGGTCATGGGCCATGATCGCCGCCTGCATGCCCGAACCGCACATCTTGTTCAGGGTGGTGCAGGTGGTGTGCTTGTCCAGCCCGGCGCCCAGCGCGGCCTGGCGCGCCGGTGCCTGGCCCTGGCCTGCCGGCAGCACGCAACCGAACAGCACCTGCTCGACACTGGTGGCATCGATGCCGGCGCGCTCGACGGCACCACGGATGGCGGCGCTGCCCAGCTGCGGCGCGGTCAGGCTCTTGAGGTCGCCCTGCAGGCCGCCCATGGGCGTGCGCACGGCGCTGACGATAACGATCGGGTCATTGGCGAGGGTCATGTTCGCTCTCCTTACTTGGCAGCCATGCGCAGTGCACCGTCGAGGCGGATCACCTCGCCGTTGAGCATGCTGTTCTCGATGATGTGGCGGGCCAGCGCGGCGTACTCCTGCGGGCGGCCCAGGCGCGGTGGGAATGGCACGCCGGCGGCCAGCGAGGCGCGTACTTCCTCGGTCATGCCGGCCATCATCGGCGTTTCGAAGATGCCCGGGGCGATGGTCATCACACGGATGCCGAAGCGCGCCAGTTCGCGGGCGGTCGGCAGGGTCAGGCTGGCGATGGCGCCCTTGGAAGCAGCGTAGGCCGCCTGGCCGATCTGGCCGTCATAGGCGGCGATGGAGGCGGTGTTGATGATCACCCCGCGCTCGCCCCCCTCATCGGCAGCCCCTTCGGCCATGGCCGCGGCAACCAGGCGCAGCAGGTTGAAGCTGCCGATCAGGTTGACGTTGATGACCTTGGCAAAGCTGGCAAGGCCATGCGGGCCCTGCTTGCCCAGCACTTTCTCGGCGCCGACGATGCCGGCGCAGTTGACCAGCCCGTGCAGGCTGCCAAAGGCGCTGACGGCCGCATCAACCGCCGCCTGGGCGGCCTGCTCGTCACTGATGTCGGCTACCGCGAAGCGGGCATTGTCACCCAGTTCACGGGCCTTGGCTTCTACGGCCTGGGCATTGAGGTCGACCAGCATGACCTTGGCGCCGGCCTCGACCAGCATCTGCGCGGTGGCAGCGCCCAGCCCGGAGGCGGCGCCGCTGACGATGAAGTGTTTGTTGGCTATCTGCATGATCGGTTCCTTTCAGGCGCTGGCAGGGGTGGCCTGTTGCGCTTGTTGTTTGGCGACTTCCTGGTTGCGCAGGATGAAGCGTTGCAGCTTGCCGCTCGGGGTCTTGGGCAGCTCGCTGACGAATTCGATTTCCCTTGGGTAGGCATGGGCGTACAGGCGCTGGCGCACGTGCTGGCGCAAAGCCTCTTCAAGCTCGGCGTTGCCCTGGTAACCGCTTGCCAACACCACGAAGGCCTTGATCAGCTCGGTACGTTCCGGGTCCGGTTTGCCAATCACCGCCGCTTCGATTACCGCTGGGTGCTCGATCAGTGCGCTCTCGACGTCGAACGGGCCGACCCGGTAGCCGGAGGTGGTGATCACATCGTCGCTGCGGCCGACGAAGCTGATGCTGCCATCCTGGTTCAGCTCGACGGTGTCACCGCTGAGGTAGTACTTGCCGACGAAGGCTTTGGTCGGCAGGCCGTGGTAGCCCGCGAACCAGCACAGCGGCGACTGCTCGCGGTCGACCGCGAGGATGCCCGGCTGGCCGGCTGGCAGTTCGTTGGCCTGCTCGTCCAGCACCACAATGCGGTGGCCGGGGATGGCAAAGCCGGCCGAGCCGAGGTGTACCGGGTGCTGCAGGCCATGGTGGTTGCACAGCACCATGCCCAGTTCGGTCTGCCCGTAGTGGTCGTGGATGGTCACGCCCAGTTCGTCGGCGAACCAGCGGATCACTTCCGGGTTGAGCGGTTCGCCGGCACTGCTGACCACCCGCAGGCGGCCCTTGATCGGTGCCGAGAAGTCATCCCCGGCGGCAATCAGCAGGCGGTACGCGGTGGGCGAGCCGGCCAGGTTGGTGATGCCCAGCTTGTCGATCACCCGCGCGCAGCTTTCAACACTGAACGGGCCATCGTAGAAGGTGGTGGCATGGCCCAGCGACAGCGGGCCGGTGACCGCGTAATACAGGCCATAGGCCCAGCCCGGGTCGGCCAGGTTCCAGAAGTTGTCCTCGGGGCGCAGGTCGATGGCATCACGCATGTAGCCCTGGAACGCGACGATGGCACGCAGCGGCACTTCCAGCGGTTTGGCCGGGCCGGTGGTGCCGGAAGTGAACATCAGCAGGAACGGGTCGTTGCCCGAGCGCATGACCGGCTCGCATTTGTCTACGGCATTGTCCAGGCATTGCTGGAAGTCCAGCTCGCCACTTCGGGCGTTGACGGTGATGATGGTCGGGCAGGCGTGCACATCGTCCAGCTTGGCGCGGTTGAGGCTGTCGGTGACGACCACGCGGGCGTGGGACTGCTCCAGGCGATGTTCGATGGCCTTGGGGCCGAACGCGGTGAACAGTGGCTGGTACACCGCCCCGAGGCGCCAGGTGGCGAGGATGGTGACCAGCAGTTCGGGGGTGCGCGGCATCAGCCCGGCGACCCGGTCACCCGCACCAACGCCTTGCGCTTGGAGCACATTGGCGAAACGGGCAGCCAGTGTTTGCAACTGATCGAAGCTCAACCGTGCACTCTTGCCCTCGCGGTCTTCCCAGACCAGTGCGGTCTTGCCCTCACCGGCATGGCGGTCGCAACATTCGACACAGGCATTGAGGGCTTCGAGGTTGCCATGCAGCGCCGCAGCAGCAGCCTGGCCATGGTCGAACGCACGAGCGGCCTCGGTGTAATCGCGCATCGTCGGACTCCTGGTTTCTTGTTTTTGGAGTTGAACCATCGGTCCGACGATGTTCGCGCCGCGCTGGCGTCGCGGCAATGGCCTAAGTTGTCAAACTGGATGACCGGTTTGGCCGGTGGCCATCAGCCCGGTGCGCGCTCCAGGCTGATCACGTAGTGCCGGGTCAGCTGCTGTTGCAACGCCAGCCGATCGGCCTGCAGCTGCGCATCGAGTGCCTGTGCCTGGTTCAGATACTGTGCCTCACCCAGTTCATCGCGCCGTACCGCCAGTGCCGCCCGCTGCTCACCGGCGAGTTGCTCCAGGTCGTTGAACGGCTGCGCAAAGTGCTGTTGCACAAAGCGCTGCCAGAACGCGCGCGTGCACAGGTCGGCCACTACATCATCGAGAACGTCCGCCCTTCCCACGGCTGCCTCTGCCGCCTGCAGCCGATGCTCGCTCAACCCTACGGCGGCCGCCCTGAGGCGCATTCTGGCAGGCTGGAACGGCAACCTGAGCCTGGTCCGCAAGCGCACCCTGTAGCGCATTGCCAACGTCGCCAGTACTGCAGGCTCAGCGAAGCCTTCGAGGTTTTGCCGCTCGGCCTCGACATACTCGTCAAGGCGGTCCAGGCGCTGCAAGGCGCGCCCCAACGCCAGCAACTTCGGACCATGGGTCTGAGCACCATCGCCTGCCGCGTCGCGCTCGGCATGCAGACGCAGCAGTCGGCTGAACAGGTCGATGGCACCGTTGTCATCCATCACCACATCGTCGGCCGCCAGTTGCGCCTGGCGAGCGAACTCGACGTCTGTCTCCAGCATCGACAGGCATTGCCAGCCCATGCGCAGCAGATAAGCCTTGGGCCAGCTGAAGTCCGCCAAGCCTTGCAAAAGCTCCAGCAGATCGAACAGGCGGGCGTTTTCGTCCCGGGTGCTCAGCCGGTCCCAAAGCTCGCCGCGCCCATGGCTGGCGGAGTCGGAACCGACCCACCAGGCTCGGCCGATCTCTTCCTGCGGCTCTTCCAGAAGCGGCTCCAAGGCATACAGCTTGCCGTAATCGGCCATGGTCAGGCGGTTGCCATCAATCAGGATGCGCTGGCGAAACTCCAGCGGCATGGCCAGCACGCCGTCAGGCACACCCCGCAGGAAATTGTCACGCAGGTCGGCTCGTTGCAGGAAGCCACACAGCTCGAGCCCTCTGGGCCACTCGCTGAGCCCGCAGCGGCGCAAATTCAGCTCGATCAGATGAGGCAGGTGATGGAAGCGCATTTCGTACACCCCCAGCGGGCTGTTATGGCTCAGGTCGAGGTGGCTGAGCAGCGGCAACCCGTTCAGTGCTTCGATGGCATGGGCATCCAGGCGAATGCGGTTATGCCCCAGGCGCAACCGGCGCAGGTTGGTCAGGTAGCCAAGCCCGCGCGGGCAGCGCAACAGCTGGTTGTGGCTCAGGTCCAGCTCCTGCAGGTAGGTGAATGCCCGCAGAAACTCCTCGTTCACCACCCCGATGGCCGTCTCGCTCAGTACCAGGGTGGTGACGTGATAGAAATCGATAGGCGCAGGCATGACCGGCAACGAATCGGTGGGCAGATCATTCAATACCAGGCGCAGCCCCTGGCGCTTGCCGTCACTGTCGACCACCACATGGTCGCCAAGCGCCTGCCAGGCACGCAGCAATCGTTCGGCGAACAGCTGGCGTCGCGCCCGCAAAGTGTCACTCAGCGCAGCCGACACCCAACCATTGAGCGCGCGGTTCAACTGCTCAAAATCGTCCTGCAGCGCCAGGAGCGCATCGGCGACCGACACATTCTGCAGCAGCCAGCGGTCAACTTGCGTTTCCAGCGAATCGCCCAGCCCCGGGAAGAATCGCCTCAGGCCGGCCCGCAGTTGTTCCCTGGGTGTGGTGGGCAGTGCCGCGCGCCCGCTGAGCAGGTACCCGACGCGGCCATCGGCAAGGCGCTGCCCAGGGTTGAACCAACGCTCCGTCGACGCCCAGCCCAGCATGCGGGCTATTTCCTCATGGGTACCCAGGTACGCCATGAGCTTCTCGCGCAGGCGCTCGGCATTGGCGTTCTCGGCCAGGCCCAACCGCCCCAGCAGGTTGCGCGACTTGAGCGCGGCCAGCACGGCCTGGAAAACGTCCGAGGACGCAGGTGGCTGCATCGCGAGTTTTCGGCCTCGCCCGTCGTACAGGGCAAAAACCCCTTGCTCACGCACCAGCACCCGCTGGTCGACCACGTCAGCAACCGAACCGATGCGCTTCAGCTCCACGGCATCGGAAACAGCTTTTCTCAATGCCAGGCTGAACGCATCCATGGCCTCGACATTCAGCAATGCCAACACAAGCATTCCCGTTTCATCGCTATACGCGCTCGGCAGATAAAGCCCTGCCATCGCCCTGCTCACCTTCGCCACCGAGCACAATGACCTGGCCTGGATGGCCAACCTGTGCGACAGCTGCCCACTGTTGACGAACTGCTGACGGGCCTCGTGACTTGCCCCATCGGCCAGATCGCGCGCATAGGGTTCAGGCAACCCCAGCGCCATCAGCGGCTTGAGCAAAGGTTCCGACGATTCTTGCAGGCGTGTCAGCCGAGCGAACAGCAGGTCGCTTGACCTTGGTCGGTCCGCAAGCACTGCGGCACGCCCTTTTTTACTGCCCGGTCGGGCCTCGCACCAGGCCAGCAGCTGCAAGTCCTGATCGGAGACAGTGTCGCGCTCCAGATCGCGAAAGAATGTGTCGATCCGAGCATCGGCATCGAATGCCCTGAGGGTTTCCCGCAAGCTGGCGGGCGTTCGCCGGTTTTCCACCAGCAGGCCGCGCAGCTCGTCCTCATCGATGCCGGCCATGCGCAAGATCTGCTGCGCCTGATGGCTATCGAAAGGTTGATTGCGCGGCCAAAGGGTATCGAGCATTTTCGCAGGGTCGCGCCAGCGCTGCGGCTCATCGTGCATCAGGCGCCAGCCACGTTCGCCATTGTGCAGCACGACCGGGCCATACGCCTCTTCGCGACCGGGATGGCGCAGACGCCAGGGACCATCGGGGTCAGGCCGGTGAACCTCGTAGAAGACTCCGTCGGCCTTTATCCAGCGGCGCCCTCCATCGGCATAGGCACCGTCCGCGCCCAAGGTGACCGCTCCAGGTGTCGAGGCAAAGACCGCCAAGTCACCGGCCCACAAGCGCCCCGCCCCATTGGCGAGCCTTACCGGCTCCAGCGCCGCGACGAACGCGCTGCGCACGAAGGTGACGCCCGCCACCGTCGCGGCGGTGCCCGCCAGTATCTCGGCAACGCCCAGCATGTGCTCCAGCGCCTCGTGCTGATGGCCTCGCAACCAGTCCTGCGTGCCCTCGAAAACCTCCGAGAGGGTGTGGGCCACCAGTTGCCCGAGCAGCAAGCCACCCACCACCGGAATGAACAGGCCAGCGAGGTTGAGCACATCGAGGCCGGCGGCCTTCCACGCCTCATGCCGTTCACGCGACGCAGCTTCATCGGCATCGGCGGTCGGCACCAGCAACAGGCGGCCATCCTGCTTCACCCGGTTTGTCTGCTGTGCAGCCAGCGCCTGGAAAATGTCATGCTGCGGCACGCTGCCATCGAGCTCCAGGTCCGGCTGGTCATCCTCCAGTCGGGCCCGCAGCTTGTGCATGAACCCGGCACGCTGATCCAGGCCGATCAACTGGCTGAATGACTGGCGATAGGGTTCATGGCGCAGCTCGGCCACCAGCGCGCGGTTGATCGAGGCATGGCTGTCGAAGTGTCGCAACGCCTGTACCGGGTCACTGGGCAGGTAGAGCACGCCGCCCTGCGTTTGCCCATGTCTGTCGCGAAGTTGAATCCACACACCATCTGCCACTGGGCAACCGAGGGCTTCGAGCAGGCCCGGGTGGCCCGTGAGGCTGGCAGATCGCCGATCCGCGGGTTTATCCACCAGGGCGTGCAATGCCTCCTTGACCGGCTCGGTAATCTCGCCTTTCAGCGCGGCAACCTGCACGGCCAGGCGCAGCCCGGAGCGTTTGTCTTCACACAAGATGCGCTGTGCCGCGGCATCGAATGTGCGGTCCAGTTCCTGCTGGTACAGGCGCCCGGCATCGAGCTTGCGGCACGCCTCGACCAGTTCATCGGTGCCTCGCGAAAGTACCCGTTCCTGCCCCGGCGCGACCAACCCGGTTCCCAGGTAGAAATCGTTGCTGACGGCAAAGTTGCGCATCAGGCGGAGCAAGCCGTTTTCACGCCGTTGCCCGTAAGTGGGAAATGGCGGCTCTGCGCCGGGCGTGGACGAAAAACGATGGGAAACCTCCAGCCACTCCAACTGCCAGAACGCTACGTCGCCCGGCAGCGGCTCGCGCAACAAACTGGCGAATTGCCGTTCGGCGAACTGCTGCGGTGACGGCAACGCCAGGGTGATCCCGCGCAACCGGGCCTGGGTGGCATGATGGGCTTCCAGGCTTTCGCGCAAGGTGCGTATCTGGCTTTGCGTGGCCTGTTTGAGCCAGGCAGGCAACCGGTCACCGATGAAACCGTCGTGCAAGTGGCTGGAAGACGCAGAGGCGGGCTGTGGGGCGTGTGGTTCGCGGGTCATGGCAGGTCCCTGGATGACTGTCGAAAGCCACGCATGGTGTGCAACCTGCCGGCGCTTGCGCAGAGGGAACCCCTGCGGTAGAAGCAGGACGGCACACTGCGTGCCGCCCCTGAAGCACCGTCACTTTGCCTCTGGCACCATGAACGCTTCGCGCGTAAGGCGCTGGGCAAGGCTGGCCAGGGCCTGCTCGCGCTCGTCGCGCAGAGCGTTGCTCAGGTTCCAGTACTCGTCACTGGTCAAGGCCTCCCTTTGCTCGTCCAGTGTTTCCAGCCGCAGGGAGAATTGCGTTTCCAGGCTTTCGAAGTCGTCCGCATGCTCTGCCCGCAGTACCGGCAACCAGAAATCACGCTCGCTTATGAACACGATCCGTTGCTCGCCCGCCTCAACCTCAAGCACTTCCTTGAAGGCCTCCTCCAGTTGCAGCGGCGACACGTTGGCCAGCCTGCCAAACTGCATGTGGCGAGGTTGGCCCAACAGGTCCAGGCGCTGGGCCAAGCCGCTGAGGTAGGCAAGATTGACCTCCACCTCCTCTTCATCATGGTTCCCGCGGCTCCAACGTCCGTCCTGGTAGCGGGCGTCGATTTCGCGTCGGGCGATTTTCTCTACCCAGTGCACGCGAAACAGCCGCTTGGCCAACTGCAGGCGTGCCGCGCGAGTCGAAATCGGGTCGCCGCCGCGGGTGACCTGCTCGACATGCATGCGCACCTCAAGGCGGCTGAACACGGTGGAAACGCTGTCCACACAGGTGGTGGGCTCCGCTGCCAGGTCAAACAGCGCCATGCGCGTGGTGGTATCGGCATGGGCGGCATCCAGCATTGCCCATACCCTGAACCCGAGTTCGGCCGGCGCCTTGCTGAATTCGGCCGTGCTCGTAAGTTGCCTGAGCAGCTCGAAGAAAGCCAGGCTGCCGGGCTCGGCATTCAGCGCATCCCATTTCCCTTGCTGCTCCTGCCGCGCCGCTGGGTCCAGGGTCTGCAGCCATTGTTCCCGGGCCGGGGCGTGCCGTTGCGGGCGGGGCGTGGCCAACAGGCGTTCGGCGGCATAAAGGCGATCGAGATCCTGCACTGGCAGCGCATTGCCCTCCAGGTGCATGGCGCGGCGCAACTGCAACGGGGCCTGAAACAAGGTTGCCGGCAACTCGGCTATCTGGTTGTTGCGAAGGTCGGCGAACACCAACAGGCCACACCACTCCAGGCCCCGGGGCAGCGCCGTCATCTGCACCCGGTTCAAGCGCAGGATCCGCAAGCTGGGCAGCCGCTCGAACTGTAGCCTGATGTCGCCGAGCGGGTTGTCACTCAGGTCCAGCGAACGCAAGAGCGCCAGGCCAGTCAGCACATTGGCCTGCGGCTCCGAGATACGAATACGGTTGCGCGGCATCAGCAACTGGCGCAAGGCGGTCAACCGCTCCAGCCCCGCAGGTAGCGCGCGCAAGGCGTTGTCGCTCATGTCCAGGCACAGCAGATCAGGGAAGCAGGCGAGGAACCCCGACGGGATGGCATCCAGACCGAGCGCCGACAGGGTCAATTCCGACACGTGCGAGAAGTCCGTCCCGATCGGCAATACAGGCAGGCTGCCCACCGGTACGGCGACGATGCTCAGGCTGAGCACCGCATCGTTGCCGATAGCCCCGACGGCGCGGTCGCTGCGCATCTGCCAGGCACGCCGCAACGAATCTGCGACGCGTCGGCGTGCGCGGCTGGCGCTGCCCGCCACCTCTGCAACCCAGGCCTGCAAGCTGTCATCCAGGCGGCGGTATTCCTGCTCGACACGCAGCAGGTTCTCGAACAGGCCCCCGCGCATGTCCAACAGGCTCTGGACATAGCGATCGACGCCGACATCCCCGATACCGGGGTACAAGGCGCGCACCCGCTGCCGCACCACACGCTCCGGCGAGCCGATGCACGACTGGCAGCCACCCAGTGGATAGCCCGCTCGGCCATCGGCCAAACGCTGCATGGGCGATGCCATGGGCCTTGCCTCCCGCCAGCCGAGCAGGCGCAGCAGGGCCTGCCGGTCACCGGGTAGCCAGGCCTGCATCTGCTCGCGGATTCTGGTCGGCGCATCGGTGCCATTCCAACCCTGTCGCACCCGGTATTCCACGGGCAGGCAAGCGGCCAGCACCTCGAACAGCCCCTGGGGGGCGGCGACCTCGCGCTCATCCGGCAAACCTCTGTCGTTGTAGAGCTGGAAGCGCCCTTCCCGCCTGACCAGCACCACGTCCTGCTCAAGGTCGGTCTCGGCGAACAGCCGTTCCATCGCCGCCCCAGCATACGGGTCACGACGCAACACCAGGTTGAACCCGGCAGCGCCGGGGCCATGCCGACGCAGCAGGGCAAAGGCCAGCGCCACCACTTCCGGCCGGTAACTGCCTTGCAGGTACAACGCTTCGCGCATGCGGGTCAGGCGCGCCAGTTGCAGGGCCACCCGCGCCTGCTCAGCCAATGCCAGCGGCAGACGGGACTCTGCCTGCATGCGCAAGCGTACAGCCTCGGTGGCCTGCTCCAGCACATCGAGGGCATAGGCTTCTGGCAGCGTAGGGAAGTCGCGCTGGATCAATCCCAGCAGCGGGTCGTCAGCCAGGTAAAGCCTGGAGAAATGCTCGAGCATCGCCTCACGCAACTCGATTGCCGCGTCACCGATCGACAGCGCCTGTTCTTCGACGGTTTCATCCTGCAGCTGCAGCCTTTCGATGCACCATTGCCACAAGTCGGAATCGGTATCGGCCTCCCCCGCTTCCAGCCGGCTGAAAAAGGCTTGCGCGCGCGCGTCCACGGCAAAGCGCTGCAAGGTATCGCGCAGCTGCACTGGCATCGCTCGCCGCTCCACCAGCAGGCCACGCAGGTAGGCCTCGTCGACATCCGCGACTTTCAGCACCTGCTCCACCCGCACAGCGTCCATCGCGGCCGCAGCCGGCCAGAGCCGCCCGAGCAACAGCGCGGCGCCCTGCCATTCCAGTGGCCGCTCATAAGCCAGCCGCCAGCCACGCGCAGAGCAGCGTTCCAGCACCGGCCCGAACGCTGCCTCACCGTCGGCATGCAGCAAGCGCCAGACGCCATTGGCGGTTTGCCTTACCCGATACAAGGCTCCATTCAACCGCCACCAATGGCGCTCACCCTCGGCGAGCAAGCCGTTGTCGAGCTCCGTCAGCTGTACTGGTGGTGTAATGTCCTGGTAAGGCGCCAGCTCATTGCGCCAAAGCCGTTGCCGGCCATCCTCGGTGATAATCGGCTCCAAGGTTTCGACGAATGCGCTGCGGGCCAGATGGACACCGACAACCACCGCACCGGTGGTTGCCACGCTGAAGGCCACCTGAAGCATATGCGTCAAGGCCTCATGCTGATGGCCCAACTGCCAGTCACGCACGCCCTCGAAAGTTTCGGTCAACAGTTGCCTGGCAAGGTCCGCCAGCAGCAAAGCCCCGATGACCGGCACGAACAGGCCCGCCAGGTTGAGCAATACCAGGCCGGCGCCTTTGAGCTCGTCCAGGCGCTGCTCCGAAGCCGCGTCATCGGCCTGGGCGGTGGGCACCGCAAGGAAACGTGCATCGGCCTTGATTCGCTGAATGTGCCAGGCGGCCATCGACGCAAAACCGTCCCCCGCTTCCAACACCCTGCGGGGTTCCAGGTCAGGTTGTGCATCCTGCAAGCGTGTGGCCAGGGCCTGCTCACAAGTGGCGCGATCACCCAAGGCAATGCGCCGCACGAATGCCTGCCGATAGTCCTGGTTGCCCATCGCCGTGGCCAGGACGCGGTTCGCCTCATCCCAGTTGGTGAACGCGCGCAGGGGTTGCGCCTGATCGTCAGGGGTGTACAGGATCACTCTTTTCAAGCGCCCAGGTACCCCGAAGGGAAACGTGGACTGGTGGCGGGACTGCTCGATCAATTCAACCGCCAGCGCGCCATCCACCCGGCAGCCAAGGACCTCAAGCGCACCGATCTCCAGCTGCAGCGGCCCCTTGATCACGGCGTGTTCATCCTTGCACGCGACACGCAGCAGCAGCAGGTCTTGCGGATCCAGCTGCTGCTTGATGGCCGCGATCTCGACCGCCACGGCCAGTTCCAGGCGCCGGTCGGTGGTCAGGGCTTTTTCATAGTCAGGGGTCAATACCTGCGCCAGGTGCCGCTGGTAGGCGCTGCCGACATCCACCTGGCGGCACAGGCTGACAATCCGGTCGATGTCTTCGCTCACCACCTGCTCGTCCTGGTGGGCTCCCGGGAGGGTCAAGGCGGTGCCGAGGAAGAAGGACTCGTTGGCCTTGAAGTTCTGCAACAGCTTTTGCAAGGCCGGCATGCGCACGAAGTACGGTTGATAATCAGGGATCAAGCCGGTTCTCACATCCAGCCGTGCGCGTGTTTCGCGCCACACCAGCTTGTCCAGGTCAACCTGCAGCTTCAGCTGGCTGTCCTGACGCAAGGCAGGCTCGAACAGTTGCTTGGCAAAACGGTCCAGAGGCTGCAGGCGGTCGGCGAACCCTGCCATCTGCCGCTGACTCGCAAGATAGGCATTGAAACGCAGTTGCAGCCTGGCAAGCTGCTTGGGCTTGGCCGCCTTCAACCAGGCGGGCAAGCTTTGGGCGATGAAGTCTTCGGCGGGGTGAAGCAACTTGGGATGCAAGGCAGGTTGAGACATCGTCGATTTCCTGGTCAGTGATCGACTCGTCACGATGCTTGCCAGCGGCGGCGGCCGGCAGCGGGAAGGCGTGGTCCCCTAGCCGCCACTGCCGCGCTTGAGGATCAGCGCACGGTAATGCCCGGGGTTGCAGCCGAACCACTTGCGAAACGCCTTGTAGAACGAACTGCTGTCGGCAAAGCCCAGGCGTTCGGCGATTTCGCTCATGGCTGCGTCTTCCTGGCTCAGCCAGGCAATCGCCAGCTCACGCCGCACACTGTCCTTCAACCCCTGGTAATTCTGACCCTCTTCGGCCAGCCGCCGGCGCAGGGTAGAGGGCGACAGGCACAACTGCCGCGCCAGGCTGTCACCATCGGGCCACTGCCCCGGATCCAGGCGCAGCAGGTCGGTGCGAATGCGCCGCCCGAGGCTGGCCGGGTCACGGTACTTGACCAGGATGTTGCCCGGCGCCTCGGCCAGAAAACGCTGCAGTTCTTCTTCGCTGCGCCGCAGCGGCAGCTCAAGGCATTCGGCAGCGATGATCATGCGCGTGCGCGGGCGCTCGAACTGCAGGTTTTCCGAAAACATCACCCGGTAGTCATCGCAGAACGGCGGCTCGGCACAGCGCAGATCGATGGCCAGGATCGGGATACGCCGCCCGGCCAGCCAGCAGGTCACACCGTGCACGATCATCCAGAAGGTGAAATAGGTGAAAGCGCGGCGCGGTGTGTCACGCGGCTCGTTGATGACGATTTCGGCCAGGCCTTGCTGGCGCACCAGGCTTGGCTGCAGGTCTTCAAGCATCAGTGACAGGAACGCCAGCGCGGTTTCCAGGCCAGCGCCCAGGGTCGGCTGGCCCATGCTGGCACGGCACATGAACGCCAGGCTGCCGCTGCGCAGACCGCGCGGGTCCATGGCGAAGAACTCATCGTTGCAGCGCCGCGCCAGCAGGCGCCAGAGCCGGGCATAGGACTCGGCGCTGACTCGCGCCGCAGGCAGGTGCAGCTGTTCGACGGCGATACCCGCCCGGGCCAGCAAGCCGATATCGGGCTCGCCAGCGGGGCAGGTCTGCAACAGCGCCTCGCGCACCAGCTGCATGGAAATGGTGTCTTTCTCGCTCATCGACGGTCCTGTCGGCTCAATGCCGGCCATCTTAGGCCGCCCCGTTGAAAACAGCCATCACAGCCCTGCCGCCAGGCCGAGGAACGCCTGGATCAGGCGCAGCTCACGGCGGCGCTCCAGGCAGCCGATCAGGTGCTGGTTGACCAGGCCGTCACCGGCCAGCGGGCGCGCCACTACCCGCGGGTCATTGGCGACTTCGGTGGACGACACCACGCCAATGCCCAGCTCCGAGGCCACCGCTTCGGTCACCGCCTCGCGGCTATCCAGCTCCAGCAGCACCCGAGGTTGCACGGCGGCCTTGCTGCAGGCCTTGTCGAAGGTGCGCCGGGTGGTGGAGCTGGGCTCGCGCAACACCATGATCTGCTGGTGCAGCTCGGCCAGCGGCAAATCACCTTCGCCGCTGGCCCAGGCATGCCCCGCCGGCAGCAAGGCGCACAACCGCGACTCGCACAGGTTCTGCAAATGCAGGCCTTTGCGCGGCTCGATCTCGGTCAGCACGGCCACGTCGGCATGTTCGCTGAGCAATGCCGCCAAAGTTTCCTGGGCATTGCCCAAGCGCAGGTTGACGGTAATGCCCGGGTAGCGCTCGCGCAGCAGCGCCAGCATCGGCATGACCCGGTGCGGGCCATCGGCCGCCACCTCCAGGCGCCCGGTCAGCAATTGGCGATTAGCCTCGAGCATGGCCTGCGCCTCTTCGGCCAGCCCGAACATGGCGCGGGTGATGGCTGCCAGGCGGGTGCCCTCTTCGGTCAACTCAACCCGCCGCGCGGTACGCCGCAGCAAGGTGATCTGGTAGTGCTCCTCCAGCGCCTTCACGTGCCCGGTCACTGCCGGCTGGCTGATGAACAGGCGTGCGGCGGCACGGGTGAAGCTGCCCTCACGGGCCACGGCATCGAAGGCACGCAACTGGAACAGGTTCATATTTATCGGCCTTACTTATAGCTCGGATAACAACAAACAATTTGATTGATGGCAACGCCAATTGCAACCTAGGCCCCGTAGTTTCAGCCCACCGCTTGTGAGGAATAACGGAATGAGCAACGCCCCGATTCTGCTGACCCCCGGTCCCCTGACCACATCAATCCGCACCCGCCAAGCCATGCTGGTGGACTGGGGCTCCTGGGACCGCGACTTCAACCAACTGACTGCCAGTGTCTGCGAGCAACTGCTGGCCATCATCGACGGCAGCGCCAGCCACCACTGCGTGCCCCTGCAAGGCAGCGGTACCTTCGCCGTGGAAGCGGCCATCGGCACCCTGGTGCCGCGTGACGGCAAGGTTCTGGTGCTGATCAATGGCGCCTATGGCCAGCGCCTGGCGAAGATCTGCAAAGTGCTGGGCCGTGCCTACAGCACCTTCGAAACCGCCGAAGACCAGCCGACCACCGCCGCCGACGTCGACCGCCTGCTGGCCGCCGATCCGGCCATCACCCACGTCGCGCTGATCCACTGCGAAACCAGTACCGGCATCCTCAACCCGCTGCCCGAGATCGCCCAGGTGATCAAAGGCCACGGCAAGCGCCTGATCATCGACGCCATGAGCTCGTTCGGCGCACTGCCGATCGACGCCCGCGCCATCCCCTTCGAGGCGCTGATCGCCGCCTCCGGCAAATGCCTGGAAGGGGTACCTGGCATGGGCTTCGTGTTCGCCGAGAAAACCGCCCTGGCCGCTGCCGAAGGCAACGCCCACTCGCTGGCCATGGACCTGCACGACCAGCACACCTACATGGCCAAGACCGGCCAGTGGCGCTTCACCCCGCCGACCCATGTGGTCGCTGCCCTGCACGAAGCGCTGCAGCAATACAACGAGGAGGGAGGCCTGCCGGCACGCAACCGGCGCTATGCCGACAACTGCAAGACTTTGCTCGACGGCATGGCCGCCATCGGCCTGCGCAGCTTCCTGCCCGCCGAGATCCAGGCGCCGATCATCGTCACCTTCCACGCACCGAACGATCCCCGCTACCAGTTCAAGGACTTCTACGAGCGGGTCAAGGCCAAGGGCTTCATCCTCTACCCGGGCAAGCTGACCCAGGTGGAAACCTTCCGTGTCGGCTGCATCGGCGTGGTCGGAGCGGATGGCATGCAGGCCGCCGTGAATGCCGTGGCCGAGGTGCTGCGGGAAATGGAAGTGCTGGACATCTGACCCTTTGCCCACCCAATTTCAGGAACAAGCGCACATGAACTACAGCAACCCTACCCAGCTGCAAGCCGCCATCCTTGACTGGGCCGGCACCGTGGTCGACTTCGGCTCCTTCGCCCCGACCCAGATCTTTGTCGAAGCCTTTGCCGAATTCGATGTGCAGGTGTCCATCGAAGAAGCCCGCGGCCCGATGGGCATGGGCAAGTGGGACCACATCCGCACCCTGTGCGATGTGCCGGAAATTGCCGAGCGCTACCGCAAGGTGTTCGGCCGCACCCCGACCGACGATGATGTCACCGCCATCTACAACCGCTTCATGCCGCTGCAGATCGAGAAGATCGCCGTGCACTCGGCGCTGATCCCCGGCGCTCTGGACACCCTCACCGGGCTGCGCCAGGACGGCCTGAAGATCGGCTCTTGCTCGGGCTACCCGAAGGTGGTGATGGACAAGGTGGTGGAGCTGGCCGCGCAGAACGGCTACGTGGCCGACCATGTGGTGGCTACCGACGAAACCCCGAACGGCCGCCCATGGCCGGCCCAGGCCCTGGCCAACGTGATCGCGCTGGGTATCGACGATGTAGCGGCGTGCGTGAAGGTCGACGATACCGTGCCGGGCATTCTCGAAGGCCGCCGTGCCGGCATGTGGACCGTGGCCCTGGTGTGCTCGGGCAATGCCCTGGGGCTGACCTGGGAAGGCTACCGCGCGCTGAGCGCCGAGAAGCTGGAAAGCGAGCGCCAGCGCATCCACGCCCTGTTCGCCGGCTCCCGCCCGCACTACCTGATCGACACCATCAACGAACTGCCAGAAGTGATCGCCGACATCAACCGGCGCCTGGCCAAGGGTGAGATGCCGCAGGCATCCTGAACGTTTGCGCGATAGATGTAGGAGCGGCCTTGTGTCGCGATCGGGCTGCGCAGCAGCCCCAGGGTTTCTGCGTCAATGCGAAATTTGCTGGGGCTGCTGCGCAGCCCGATCGCGACACAAGGCCGCTCCTACAAGGATCGCCGTATCGGCAGGCCTTTCTCGAACAAGTGCTACTCCGGCAACTGCACCCGGGGTTTGGTTGCCGCGAAGATCGCCCAACTCGACACGAACAGCGCCGCGATCAATGGCCCGATCACGAAGCCATTGAGCCCGAACACCGCCAGCCCGCCCAGCGTCGACACCAGAATCAGGTAGTCCGGCATGCGCGTGTCCTTGCCCACCAGGATCGGCCGCAACAAGTTGTCCACCAGGCCGATCACCAGCACGCCGAACGCGGTCAGGATCACCCCCGACAAAATCGCACCGGTCAGCAGGAAGTACGCCGCCACCGGCGCCCACACGATCCCCGCCCCTACCGCCGGCAACAGCGACAGAAACGCCATCAGCACCGCCCACACCAGCGCACTCGGTATATCCAGCACCCAGAAAATGAAACCACCCAGCGCCCCCTGGGTAATGGCCACCAGCACGTTGCCTTTTACCGTCGCCCGCACCACACGGTTGAACTTCAGCTGCAAACGGCGTTTCTGGTGTTCGGGCAGCGGCACTGCCAGACGCACCTGGCGGGCGACCTCCGCGCCTTCGCGCAGGAAGAAGAACAACAGGTACATCATGATGCCGAAGCTGATCACGAACTCGAACGTGCCCTGCCCAAAGTTGAACGCCTGGCTGGCCAGCACCTGGCTGCCTTGGGTGGCCCATTTGGTGATCTTGTCGCGCAGCCCGTCGAGATTGCCCATGCCCATGCTGTCCAGCCCCCGCTGGGCAAAAGCCGGAAGCATGTCCTTGCCGCGCTCGACATAGCCGGCAATATCCAGCTCCCCGTGCTCGATGCGCTGGTACAGGGCGGCTCCCTCCTGCACCAGCAGCGCGCTGGTGATGATTACCGGCAGGATCGCCACCAGCAGGCACACCAGCAAGGTGGCCGCCGCAGCCAGATTGCGCCTTCGGCCGAAACGCAGCAGCAGGTGGCGCTGCAGCGGGGCGAACAGGATGCCGAGTATCACCGCCCAGAAGATCGCACCGTAGTACGGCAGCAGGATCCAGATGAAGGCAATGGTCACCAGCGCCAGCAGTACTGCCAGGGCTTTGTTCTGCAGGGCGGTCTGGTTCATCGCGGGTCCTCGCATGGCTTATGCGTTATTAGTGCGCCGCACCTTGGCAAAAGTGCCGCCATTCCCTTGATGCAAATCAATACGGGCCGTATCTGCCAGCCCTAGCATCCGCGCCTTTTGCTCCGGTGCGCACATGACCCCTATCGCCAAGCCCGAACTGCTGGCCCCCGCCGGCACCCTCAAGACCATGCGCTACGCCTTCGCCTATGGCGCCGACGCGGTCTACGCCGGCCAGCCACGCTACAGCTTGCGGGTGCGCAACAACGAGTTCGACCATGCCAACCTGGCCTTGGGCATCCAGGAGGCGCATGCCTTGGGCAAGCGTTTTTACGTGGTGGTCAACATTGCCCCGCACAATGCCAAGCTCAAGACCTTCCTCAAGGACCTGGCGCCGGTGATCGAGATGGCACCGGACGCGCTGATCATGTCCGACCCAGGCCTGATCATGCTGGTACGCCAGCACTTCCCGCAGATGCCGGTGCACCTGTCGGTGCAGGCCAACACGGTCAACTGGGCCAGCGTGCAGTTCTGGCAGCAACTGGGCCTGAGCCGGGTGATCCTGTCGCGCGAGCTGTCGCTCGAAGAGATCGAAGAAATCCGCCAGCAGGTGCCGGAAATGGAGCTGGAGGTGTTCGTCCATGGTGCCCTGTGCATGGCCTACTCCGGCCGTTGCCTGCTGTCGGGCTACCTCAACAAGCGCGATGCCAACCAGGGCAGCTGCACCAACGCTTGCCGCTGGAAGTATGACGCCACCCCGGCCACCGAGAACGCCACCGGCGACATCGTGCGCGAAGTGCAGCCGACGCTGGGCCTGGGTGCACCGACCGAGCAGGTATTCCTGCTGCAGGAAAGCAACCGCCCCGGCACCGAAATGCCGGCGTTCGAAGACGAGCACGGCACCTACATCATGAATGCCAAGGACCTGCGCGCCATCCAGCACGTCGGGCGCCTGGCCGCCATGGGCGTGCACTCGCTGAAGATCGAAGGCCGCACCAAGTCGCACTTCTACTGCGCCCGCGCCGTGCAGTCGTACCGCCAGGCGATCGACGACGCGGTGGCCGGGCGGCCATTCGACCGCTCCCTGATGGACAACCTCGAATCCCTGGCCCAGCGCGGTTACACCGAAGGCTTCCTGCGCCGCCACGTGCACGACGAATACCAGAACTACCAGCGCGGCAATTCGGTGTCCGAGCGCCAGCAGTTCGTTGGCGAGCTGACCGGGGTGCGCGTCGACGGCCTGGCCGAGGTCAAGGTGAAGAACCGCTTCGCCGTGGGCGACCATCTGGAACTGATGACCCCACGCGGCAACTACCACTTCGATCTCGAGCACATGAGCAATGGCCAGCAGCAACCGCTGCAGGTCGCCCCGGGCGATGGCCACACCATCTACCTTCCTGTTCCCGAGCAGGTGCCATTGGCATACGGCCTGCTGATGCGTGACCTGCCAGCTTGAGCGAGGTGGCTAGAGTTCAATCCTGGTAATGGCGCCAAGCCGCCGGTCACCCAATTCCTTACGAATCTGCTGACGAAAAGCGGCGAAACGTTCCACGTCAAAACGGTAAGCAGTGCCGGTGTTCCACACGACGATGTCACGCTGGGCCTCGCTCCAGAACCCGAAGTCGCGCATCTCCACGGTGCCGTTGAAACGAAACGAGTAGACCGCCAGATGGATCTGGCCCTCCTCGTCCTTCTGGCAGGGTGTTATCAGAAACGATGAGGCGACGTCGTTCTGCCAACCAGACTGCAGGAACTTGCTGGCGTGTGCACTGATGCGCAGTTCCTGCATGGATGCGCGCGCCAGTTGGGCCAACAGCGTTGGTGTGCTGCCTGTGCCGATGGGCTCGAGCCTGGTATCGAAATCGTCATGGTCCCTGATGACCTGGGGCGGCAACTCCAGGGCGGCCGTCCTTACGCAGCCATGTTTCTCCAGGCGATTGCGGAAGCGGTCGAACCAGCTTTTCCATAGCTCGTCCCGGTCGAGGAAGCGGCTTGCGAACTCATCGGCATGGTCCAGCAACGTTTGCACGTCCTGGCGTTCCTCGTCGGACAGGTTTGGTCCGATGCCGATCAGATTGGTCTTGGAGTACAACAGGCAGTCCAGTGGTAGCGTCATGATCCAGCAGGCTCTCAGATAGGTGTGCCGCACGTTAGCCAGCGTGATGACAGGCCGGCATCCGGAACCACTACCTGACAGGTAGACTGGCTGCCTGACAACGCTGGCGAACAGCAACAGGCCGCGCTGCGCCTGGAAGCCGCTTACGCTATGCTGCTGGCCGACCGCTGGATATCGGACCGCCCCTGGGGCCGCAACGACACCGGGCGCGTGCAAGGCATAGGCCTGGTCGCCGGTATCCGCCCACGTTTTTGAAGGAGTGCTTCATGATGCTGCGTAAACACCTGCTGCCCCTGGGCCTGCTGGCCATCACCGGCCTGGCCCAGGCTGCCGAGACCATCGACGTCTACCGCGACCCCAACTGTGGCTGCTGCAAGGCCTGGATCAGCCACCTGCGCGACAACGGCTTCACCGTCAACGACCATGTCGAGCCGAACATGAGCGAGGTGAAACAACGCCTGGGCGTGGCGCCACGCCTGGCGTCGTGCCATACCGGGGTGATCGATGGCAAGTTCGTCGAAGGCCACGTACCGGCCGAGCAGGTGCGCCTGCTGGCCAAACGCAACGACCTCAAGGGCCTGGCCGTGCCAGGCATGCCCATGGGCTCGCCCGGCATGGAAATGGGTGACCACAAGGATGCCTACCAGGTCATCGGCGTGACCCAGGACGGCAAGGACACCGTGGTCGCCAACTACTGATGCTCAGCCTGTGGGCGCTGTTCCTCAGCGCCTTCGGCGCCGCCACCCTGCTACCGCTGCAATCGGAGGCCGTGCTGGTCGGCCTTTTGCTGCGCCAGCCCGAGGCCTGGGCCACCCTGCTGCTGGTGGCGACCCTGGGCAATGTGCTGGGCTCGGTGGTCAACTGGGTGCTGGGCCGGGCCATCGAGCACCTGCGTGACAAGCGCTGGTTCCCGTTCAGCCCTGCCCAGCTGGAACGCGCGCAACAGCGCTACCAGCGCTGGGGGCAATGGTCGCTGCTGCTCAGCTGGATGCCGGTGATCGGCGACCCGCTGACGCTGATCGCGGGCATCATGCGTGAGCCGTTCTGGCGCTTCCTGCTGCTGGTGACCCTGGCCAAGGCCGGCCGCTATGGGGTGCTGGCGATGATTACCCTGGGCTGGTTTCACGCCTGGTAACACCTTTCACGTTCCGCGTGGTCCACTGGCTGTTACAGTCGCCCCTTCCTACATGGCCCTACACGGAGTGCCCCCATGCTGCGCGCAACCGCCCTGGCCCTGGCCTGCCTCGCCGGCAGTCCGGCCATCGCCGCCGAATCGCCCACCTACGGCCCCCAGCTGGAGGGCTTCAGCTACCCGCATCCGCTCAAGCATTTCGACTTCAAGTCCCAGGGCCAGGCCCTGCAGATGGGCTACATGGACGTGCCTGCCCAGGGCCAGGCCAACGGCCACAGCGTGGTGCTGATGCATGGCAAGAACTTCTGCGCCGCCACCTGGGAAACCACCATCGATGCCCTGAGCAAGGCTGGCTACCGGGTCATCGCCCCCGACCAGGTCGGCTTCTGCAGCTCCAGCAAGCCGGCGCATTACCAGTACAGTTTCCAGCAGCTGGCGAGCAACACCCATGCCCTGCTCGAACAGCTGGGCGTGAAGCAAAGCATCGTGCTCGGCCACTCCACCGGCGGCATGCTCGCCACCCGCTATGCGCTGATGTACCCGCAGCAGGTGGAGCGCCTGGCGATGGTCAACCCCATCGGACTGGAAGACTGGAAAGCCCTGGGCGTGCCCTACCGCACGGTGGACCAGTGGTATGCGCGCGAGCTCAAGCTGGATGCCGAAGGCGTGCGCGAGTATGAGCGCAAGACCTACTACGCCGGGCGCTGGAAGCCGGAGTACGAGCGCTGGGTGCAGATGCTGGTGGGCCTGAACAAGGGGCCGGGGCATGAAGCGGTGGCGTGGAACTCGGCGCTGATCTACGACATGATCTTCACCCAGCCGGTGTACCACGAGTTCAAGGACCTGCAGATGCCCACCCTGCTGCTGATCGGTGACCAGGACACCACAGCCATCGGCAGTGATATCGCACCGCCGGAGGTGAAAGCGAAGCTGGGCAAGTATGCAGTGCTGGGGCCGCAGGTGGCCAAGCTGATTCCCAAGGGTGAGCTGATTACCTTTGAAGGCATGGGGCATGCGCCGCAGATCGAGGAGCCGGTGCGGTTCAACCGCACGCTGGTGGAATGGTTAGGGCGCTAGATCTAATTTGGGGGCCGCTTTGCGGCCCATCGCCGGCAAGCCAGCTCCCACCTTGACCGCATCAACCTCAAGCTTTGTTCAGCACCTGTGGAAGCTGCCCTGCTTCTGAACCTAGCGCGGTCGAGGTGGGAGCTGGCTTGCCGGCGATGGGCTGCGCAGCAGCCCCATTGGCCCGTCACATCTTCCAGACCTGCTCCTCGGTCCAGCCCAGCTCGGCAAAGTCCGCCGCCCGCAACCCCGCCTCTTCCTCGCAGAAAAACTCATCCAGCTGCGGCGGCCTCACTGCCGTGTCACTGAGCATCGCATGCACCTGCCCACGGTGATGTACCTGGTGCTCGAACAGGTGCGCCAGCAGCCGCAGCCGTTGCTCGCGCTGTACCCGCTCGGGGCGCACGATGCTCACATAGCGCCCCAGCTCACCATCGCGCAGGCCGCGGCAATAGGCGATCAGCCGGTGATCGGCCTGGGCCTGTTCGGCATGCAGGTCGGTGCAGGTGGCAAACGGCTGTTCGGGGTCGAAGAAGCGCTCGCCGTCGGCGTCGGGCTGCTCGCCACGCTGCTCGCACTCGAGCATGTGCAGGTAGAACCAGTCCACCGTCAGCAGGTGGTTGAGGGTGGCCTTGATCGACGGGAAAAAGCTGCAGCGCGGGGCGACGAATTCGTCCTGGGTCAGTTGCAGGCAGGCCTTGTACAGACGGTGGTTGGCCCAGCCATTGTTGTAGGCCTGGGTCAGCAGATGATGCGACAGCGGCTCCATGGTTCGGCTCCTTTTCAGGCGAAGCGTTGCAGTTGCATCTCCCGTAGCCGGCTCAGGGTCCGTTGGTACGGGAACGCCAGATACCCTTGAGTGTAGAGGGCATCCAGCGGCACCTGTGCCTCCAGGTACAACGCCACCCGGCGGTCGTAGCATTCGTCGACCAGGGCAATGAAGCGGCGCACCGCGTCGTCCTTGGGCGACAGCGCTGGCAGCTCGCGGTCACCCGCCACCACCCGCGCCGCAGCATCCTCGGTGCCCCGGGCAATGCGCCCGGCCCGCTGTTCACCCCCCAGCGCCGGAATGCCCGACACCAGGATGGCCGGGAACCGGTCGCACAGGGCCATGAACTCCATGGCCGCCAGCGGCTGTTCGCACAGGTCGGTGAAGCGGCACCAGATGGCCTGCGCGCTGCGCCGCACCACCTGCACCTGCCGGGAGCCGATCGCCAAGGGCTGATCGTGGCCTGCGTCGCCGGGGCTGAGCTGGCGGAACACCTCGCCCAGCTGGCTGGCCTGCCCCGCTTGCGCCACCCAGTAACGCTGGCGCTCGGCGCCGGGGTGCAGGCGGTGGTCCTGCTCGCCGGCTACCGGCAGTACCTGCATGTGCCGCTGGATGGCGGCGATGGCCGGCAGGAAACGCTCGCGGTTGAAGCCGTCGCGGTAGAGCTGCTCGGGTGGCTGGTTGGAGGTGGCGACGATAACAACGCCTTGGTCGAACAGTATCTGGAACAGGCGGCCGAGGATGATCGCGTCACCGATGTCGTTGACGAACAGCTCGTCGAAGCACAGCACGCGAATCTGCCCGGCCAGTTCCCCGGCCAGCGCCAGCAGCGGGTCGGCGGTGCCGTTGAGCTGGAACAGGCGCTGGTGGACCCAGGCCATGAAGTGGTGGAAGTGCTGGCGCCGGCTGGGTACCCGCAGGCAGTGGTGGAACTGGTCCATCAGCCAGGTCTTGCCGCGGCCGACCGGGCCCCAGAGGTAGATACCCTGGGTGGGGCGGCCCTGTTCGACGGCCTGGAAACAGGCCTGCAAGGCCTCGACGGCGCGGGCCTGGGCGGGGTCGGCGACATAGCCCTGGGTGGTCAGGGCCTGCTGGTAGAGGGAATGGGGATCGATAGCCATGCGGCATTCTACACATACCTTGTGGGAGCGGCCTTGTGTCGCGAAAGGGCCGCGCAGCGGCCCCAGCAATATTCGTCGTGACGCGAAAATCCTGGGGCCGCTCTGCGGCCCTTTCGCGACACAAGGCCGCTCCCACAAGTACTGTACTGCGTCAGGTGCCGTCGCCCAGGCCTACCTTGAGCAACGCGCCGTCCTTGTCATCGGTCAGCACATACAGGTAGCCATCCGGCCCCACCCGCACATCGCGGATACGCGCCTTCAGCTCACCCAGCAAACGCTCTTCATGCACCACCTTGTCGCCATCCAGTTGCAGGCGGATCAGCTCCTGGGTAGCCAGCGCGCCAATGAACAGGTTGTGATCCCAGGCCTTGAACCTAGAGCTGTCGTAGAAGGCCATGCCGCTGATACCCGGCGACTTCTCCCATACATGGTGCGGGTCGACCATGCCCTGCACATGCTTGCCCTTGGCCTCGGGAATCGGCAGCAGCGAATAGTTGATGCCGTGGGTCGCAATCGGCCAGCCATAGTTCTTGCCAGGCTCGGGAATGTTGATCTCGTCGCCGCCGCGCGGGCCGTGCTCGTGGGTCCACAGCTTGCCGGTCCACGGGTTGAGTGCGGCGCCTTGCTGGTTGCGGTGGCCGAACGACCAGATCTCCGGCCGCACGTTGTCCTTGCCGACGAAGGGGTTGTCCCTGGGCACTTCGCCGTCCGGCAAGATACGCACGATCTTGCCTTGCAGCTTGTCCAGGTCCTGGGTGGTCGGGCGCTGGTTGTTCTCGCCAAGGGCGATGAACAGGTAGCCGTCGCGGTCGAACACCAGGCGCGAGCCGAAGTGGTTGCCCTCCGACAGCTTGGGCTGCTGGCGGAAGATAACGTTGAAGTTTTCCAGCCGGACGCGGTCCTGGGACAACTGGCCACGGCCGACCGCCGTACCGGCCTTGCCGTCACTGCCCTCTTCGGCGTAGGACAGGTAGACGGTGCGGTCCTTGGCGAACTCCGGCGACAGCACCACATCCAGCAGGCCGCCCTGGCCCTCGGCCCAGACCTTGGGCACACCGCTGATCGGCGGGCCGACCTTGCCTTCGGCATTGACCACCCGCAAGTTGCCGGCGCGCTCGGTGACCAGCATGTCCTTGCCGCCCGGCAGGAACGCCAGGGCCCAGGGGTTGCGCAGGCCGTCGGCCAGGGTGCTGACGGTCAAGGTGCCTTCTTCACTGCGAAACTGCTGTTCGGCCGCCGCCTGTGCCAGCAGGGGCAGAAGTGCGGCGGCGGTCAGGGTGACAAGCCAGGGTGCTCGAAGCATGCAGGATTCCTTTCGTAGGGCGCTCATGGCGCGCGCGGGTTGCCGCGGGGTGGTCGGGTGGGCTCCAGGTTCGGGGTTTGCTGCTGGCGGCGCAGGTTGTCGCCATTGCCGATGCCGCGGTTGTCCAGGGTGGGCGTGCGCTGGTACGGGTCGGTAGACGGGCCGCGCACGGGAGGTGCGGCCGGCATGCTGCCCTGGCGGCTGTTGGGGTTGGCGCGCTGGATCGGGCTGTTGTAGGGGTTGTTGTTGCCGGCGGCGAGTTGCAAGGGCGGCTCGGGGGCCGCTTGCGCGGGCAGGCACAGCACCAGGCCGAGGGCCAGGATGGGCAATGTCGGGGTCATGCTTCACCTCCTGTACGAAAATGCCGCGCCTGGTGGGTTTGATAGCCTAAGGCGCGAAGGGTTCGCGGCAAAAGTGTGAATGCGGGTGGAGATGATTCCTGATGTTTCAGTATGGGCCCTGGGGGCTGCTACGCAGCCCTTTCGCGACACAAGGCCGCTCCCACAAAGACCCTACGGACGCCGAATTACTGGCCCTTGTCCACCTTGTGCCGCGCCGCATACAGGCACAGCATTTCCATCGCCAGGGTCGCTCCGGCCAGTGCGGTGATATCGGCATGGTCATAGGCTGGCGCCACCTCCACCAGATCCATGCCCACCAGGTTGATACCGCGCAGCCCGCAGAGGATCTCCAGTGCCTGCACCGTGCTCAGCCCGCCGCACACCGGCGTGCCGGTACCGGGCGCATAGGCCGGATCGAGGCAGTCGATATCGAAGGTCAGGTACACCGGCCGCTCGCCCACCCGCTGGCGAATCGCCGCGATCACCGCCTCGGTGCCCTGCCGGTGCACCTGACGGGCGTCGAGGATGGCAAAGCCCTGGCTGTCATCATTGGTGGTGCGCAGGCCGATCTGCACCGAGCTGGCCGGGTCCACCAGGCCTTCGCGGGCGGCATGCCAGAACATGGTGCCGTGGTCGATGCGTTTGCCCTCCTCGTCCGGCCAGGTGTCGCTGTGCGCATCGAAGTGGATCAGCGCCAGCGGGCCATGGCGGCGGGCATGGGCCTTGAGCAGCGGGTAGCTGATGAAGTGGTCGCCACCCAGGGTGAGCATGGCGCAGCCTGCTTCCAGAATATGCGTGGCATGGGCCTCGATGCTTTCCGGTACCGACTGCGGGGTGCCGCTGTCGAAGGCGCAATCGCCATAGTCGATCACCGCCAGGTGGTCGAACGGGTCGAACGCCCACGGCCAGTGCCGGGCCCAGGCCTGCTGCACCGAAGCGGCGCGGATCGCCCGCGGGCCGAAGCGCGCACCGGGGCGGTTGCTGGTGGCAGTATCGAACGGCACACCGCTGACCACCACATCGACGCCACGCAGGTCGCGGCTGTAGCGGCGGCGAGAGAAACTGGTAATGCCGGCGTAGGTACTTTCCGCAGCGGTGCCATACAGGCTGTCGCGGGTCATGGCCTGGTCGTTGTTTGCGGCTTGCTCCACGGTCGGGCTCCTTTGTCGTTATCGGTTACTGGCGGCTGCGGAACGCGGTCCACAGGCGGTTGCGCTGGCGCAGGTCGGCCAGGGCCATGCTGCGGTCGGCATACAGGCGCTGGCGCACCGCGGCCGACGGGTAGATGTCCGGGTCGTTGCGCACCGCTTCGTCCACCAGCGGCGTGGCCGCCTGGTTGGCGTTGGCGAAGAACAGCGTGTTGGTCAGCGCGGCCACCGACTCGGGCTTGAGCATGAAGGCGATGAACGCCCGTGCGGCTTCGGGGTGCGGGGCGTCCTTGGGAATGACCAGATTGTCCTGCCACACCAGCGTGCCTTCGCGGGGGATGCGGTAGATCAGCTCGAACGGCTTGCCGGCGCGGCGTGCCTGGTCGGCGGCCATCGCCGCATCGCCGTTGTAGGTCAGCGCCAGGCACACGCTGCCATTGGCCAGGTCGCTGATCTGCCGGCCATTGGCGACGTAGCTGATCGACGGCTGCAGCTGGCTCAGCAGGCTCTGCGTGGCGGCCAGGTCGTCCTTGTCCTGGCTGTAAGGGTCCTTGCCCAGGTAGTTCAGGGCCACGCCGATCACCTCCTGCGGCGAGTCGGGCATGGCGATGCCGCAGTCCTTCAGCCGGCTGGCGTACTCGGGCTTGAACAGCAGGTCGAGGCTGTCCAGCGGCACATCTCCCAGGCGTTGGCGCACCGCTTCCACATTCACCCCCAGGCCCAGGGTGCCCCAGGTGTAGGGCACGGCATGGCGGTTGCCGGGGTCGGCCTCGGCGAGCTTGGCCAGCAGGTCCTTGTCGAGGTTGGCATAGCCAGGCATGGCCTGGGGGTCGAGCGGCTGCAGGGCGTTGGCCTTGAGCGCCCGGGCCAGCACGGCCGACGACGGCACCACCACGTCATAGCCGCTGCCACCGGTCAGCAGCTTGGTTTCCAGCACTTCGGTGGTGTCGAAGGTGTCGTAGCGCACCTTGTAGCCGGTTTCCTGCTCGAAGCGCTGGAGGGTTTGCGGGGCGACGTAGTCGGCCCAGCTGTAGAGGTTGACGACCTTTTCTTCGGCCTGCAGCGGCAAGGCCAGGACCAGGGACAGCAGGCACAACGATCGACGCATGGCGGACACCTCGGCAAATGGGTGGATGCCGCGAGCATGCCAGCCGGGTTACATTGCAGGAATGGCAAGTTTGCAAAGCTGACATTCACCAGAGGCAATGTAATGCTCGGACAAGTGCACGACCCCGACCTGCACCTGCTGCGGCTGTTCGTCACTGTAGTCGAGGCCGGTGGCTTCAGTGCCGCGCAAGGCGTGCTGGGCCTGAGCCAGCCCACCATCAGCCAGCGCATGGCGCAGCTGGAAGCGCGGCTGGGCTACCGCCTGTGCAGCCGCGGCAAGGGTGGTTTTCACCTGACAGAAAAAGGCGCGTTGTTGCTGGACGCCGCCCGTGGGTTATTGCTGAACATCGAACAGTTTCGCCAGCAGGCCAATGGCGTTGCCGGGCGGCTGCTGGGGACCGTGCGCATAGGCATGGCGGAGAACCAGGACAAGGCGGTGAGCCTGAAGCTGGCGGCGGCCATTGCGGCGTTTCGCAGGCGCGAGGAGGCGGTGCAGCTGGAGCTGATCAGTGCGCCACCGGCAGAGCTGGAGCGCTTGTTGCTAGAGCAGCGGCTGGATTACGCCATCAGCTACTTTTCCGGCAACCAGGCAGCCTTCGATTACCAGCCGCTGTTCGAGGAGCGGCAACGGCTGTATTGCGGCAAGGGCCATGAGCTGTTCGGTGAGGCTGGCGTTGGGCGGGAGCGGTTGCTGGCGATGGACCAGGTGCGCCATCCGTACCGGTTTCTCAAGGGCGGTGAGCCGTTCCAGAGCCAGCGCAGCATGGCGGTGGCGGAGCAGATCGAGAGCGTGCTGACGTTCATTCTGTCGGGGCGGCATATTGGTTATCTGCCGTGCCATTGCGTGCAAGCTTGGGAGGATGAGGGGCTGTTGTGGGCGCTGGACCCGGGGTTGGACTTTGTGGTGCCGTTTACCCTGGCCAGGCACCGGGCGCAGGCGGTTGGCGAGGCACAGCAAGCGTTTGCACAGGATTTGCTGGCGGCGTTTGCCTGACCCGGCCTCTTCGCGGGCTTGCCCGCTCCCACAGGGACCGCGACTTCCTCAGGCATGTGCGGTCCCTGTGGGAGCGGCCTTGTGTCGCGAAAGGGCCGCAAAGCGGCCCCGGCAATATGTGCTGCGAAGCTGAAGTCCTGGGGGCGCTTCGCACCCCTTTCGCGACACAAGGCCGCTCCTACAGAACCGCGCAGCGTCAGTAAGCCATGCTCCAGGTCAGCACCGGGCGGCGAGGCACAGCAGGCGTTTGCACAGGATTTTCTGGCGGCGTTTGTCTGACCGGGTCTCTTCGCGGGTAACCCGCTCCCACAGGGACCGCGACTTCCTCAGGCATGTGCGGTCTCTGTGGGAGCGGCCTTGTGTCGCGAAAGGGCCGCAAAGCGGCCCCGGCAATATGTGCTGCGCAGCTGAAATCCTGGGGGCGCTTCGCACCCCTTTCGCGACACAAGGCCGCTCCCACAGAACCGCGCAGGGTCAGTAAGCCATGCTCCAGGTCAACACCGGGCGGCGAGGCACAGCAGGCGTTTGCGCAGGATTTGCTGGCGGCGTTTGTCTGACCGGGTCTCTTCGCGGGTAAACCCGCTCCCACAGGGACCGCGACTTCCTCAGGCATGTGCGGTCTCTGTGGGAGCGGCCTTGTGTCGCGAAAGGGGTGCGAAGCGCCCCCAGGACTTCAGCTTCGCAGCACATATTGCCGGGGCCGCTTTGCGGCCCTTTCGCGACACAAGGCCGCTCCCACAGAACCGCACAGGGTCAGTAAGCCATGCTCCAGGTCAGGGTGTAGGTACGCCCGCGCCCTTGGTAGTCATACAGGTAAGCCGGCCCGTAAGTCGGCGAGTAGAACAGCGTCGCACGCTGCCCCCAGACCGTGCTGTACTGCTTGTCCAGCAGGTTCTGGATGCCGGCGCTGAAGGTGCCGAAGCCGGTGTCCTGGCTGCCCAGCAGGTCGAAGGTGGTATAGCCGTCGATCTCGTGGTCGGCATCGTCCTTCAGGCTGAAGGCATGGTTGGCCTGCAGCCGTGCACTGCGGCCATCGCCCTTCCAGCCGACGAACGCTGTAGCCTTGGACAACGAGGCATAGCGGGCATCGCGCTTGATCCAGCCACCATCGACATCCTCTTCCTCGGAGCGGGTCAGGTGCAGGGTGCCACCGGCTTCCCAACCTGTCTGGAAGTGTCGGGTCAGAGCGCCCTCAAAACCAAAGTCGCGGCTTTTCTGCTCTTCCACGTTGATGGTCAGCGTCTGCGAATCGACGTTGATGATCTTGTCCGACCAGATGTAATACAGCGCCGCCTGGGCATCCCAGTCCAGGTCGGCATAGCGCCAGCCCAGCTCCACCTGGCGGCTCTTGATGCCGGCCAGCGGGTTGTCGGCCACGCTCAGGCCGGGCTTGCCGTAGTACTTGGCCGGGTCGGGCAGGTCGAAGCCTTCGCCGTAGTTGGTCCATACCTGGTGGCCATTCTTGAAATCGTAGATGGCACCGACGTTGAACAGGTTGACCTGGTAATCGTTGCTACCACCCGGCACACCCTTGAAGTCGCTGACGTCCACATCCATCTGCTGGCGCCGGGCGCCGCCGGACAGGGTCAGGTTATCGGTGGCATGCCAGTCCAGTTGGGCGTACACCGAAACGCCATCGACTCGGTAGCTGGGGTAGCGTGCGGCCTTGCTTTCCTTTTCCAGCTCCAGGCCACCCGACTCGGACGACGTCTGGGCGTTGAAGGTGGTCTGTTCGGCATTGAAGCGCTCGCGGTCCAGGTCCACGCCGTAGGTCAGCTTCAGCGCGTCCCACTGCTTGGCGAACAGGCCCTTGAGGCTGGTGACTTCGAAGTTTTGCTGCGAGGCGGCGAAGTACACCCCGCGCGAGCCGGTGGGCGTGGCGCGGTTGTAGTACGGGAACGGGTAGAAGTTGTCGTCTTCCTTGCGGTACGAGGCCTGCAGGTAGAAGTCCTGGCCCAGCACGTCGGTGTGGTGGTAGTTGGCGTTCAGCAGCAGGCGCCGGGTGCGCGGCTCCAGGTCCGACGAGTAGCCGCTGCGCAGCTCGGCGTCTTCAAGGTCGGATGGGGCGTTGTGGTTCAGGTTGGGGAAGTAGATACCGGTGCTGCCGTGGTTGCCCGAGTCATAGTACTGGGCCAGCAGGTCGAGGCTCTGCTGGTCGTTCAGTTGCATCCCCAAGGTGCCGAGCACGTCGATGGTGCGGTTGTACTGCAGGTCGGTCTGGGTGTTGTCGATGAAGATCTGGTCGCCGGCGCCATCGTAGAAGGCTTCGTTCTGCTCGCCGGAAACCCCCAGGCGGGCATTGAACCGCTCGTTGCCGCCACTGATCGACTGGGCAAAGCGGGTGGCCAGGTCGTCGCTGTTGTTGAAACCGCTGCTGGCGCCGAGCTGGGTCTCGAAGCGCGCCGGGCCGGGTTCGCCCTTCTTGGTCACGATATTGATGATGCCGCCGGTGGCGCCGCCGCCGTAGATGGCACTGGCGCCAGACAGCACTTCGACGCGCTCGACGTTGAACGGCGAAATGCTGTCGAACTGGCGCGACAGGCCGCGCGAGCTGTTCTGGCTGACCCCGTCGATCATCACCAGCACGTTGCGCCCGCGCATGTTCTGGCCGTAGTTGGTACGGCCTTCCGGCGCCAGGTCGAGGCCTGGCACCAGCTTGCCGATGGCTTCCTTCAGGCTGACGCCGCTGTCGATCTGCTCGCGCAGCTGCTGTTGGTCGACCACCCACACGGTGCCGGGGATTTCGCTGATCGCGGTGCTGGTGCGCGAGGCCACGCTGACCTCGATCGGCTTGAGGTTGACCGCCTGCGGCGCAGCGTCGGCCTTGCGCAGGGTCACCGTGCGGGCATCGCTGAAGTGCCAGCTCATGCCGCTGCCGGCCAGCAACTGCTGCAGGGCCTGCTCGATGCTGTAGCTGCCCTGCAAGGCCGGGCTGGCTTGGCCGGCGACATCGCCAGTGGTGTACAGCAGGTGCAGGCCGGCCTGGTCGGCGAAGGTGGTCAGGGCCTGGTCCAGCGGCTGGGCCGGCAGGTCGAGCTGGACCAGGCGGGCCTGGGTCTGGGCCTGTTCGGTGGCGGTCGAGGCAAACGCCTGCAGCGGGCCGACCAGCATGGCCAGGGCACTGCAGGACATCAGGGCATGGTGAAGCGGACCGCGGCGGCGGTGCAAGGGCTTGAGCATCAGAGGCACGAATGAGCTTCCTGACAAGTCGTAAATGAGAATTGGTTGCTGATCAGTCCCACTACGACGATCTGGCAGGCAGGAACTTGCAGTGCAAAATAAAAAATTTTTCCTGTGCCGGCCTCTTCGCGGCTAAAGCCGCTCCTACAGGGATCTCCACAGCCTTCCAGACCTGTGCAGTACCTGTGGGAGCGGCTTCAGCCGCGAAGAGGCCGGCACAGGCGAATCAATGAACCACGGCCAACCACGGCAGGTAGGTCACCTTCAGCCCATAGCGCTGCTCAAGGGTCCGCAACAGGGCCTCCGGCTCATCGAGGTCGAACACCCCGCTGACCTCCATCGCCGCCAGCTTGCTATCGGACAACACGATCCGCCCATGCCGGTAACGCTCGAGCTCCGCCAGCACCTGCCCCAGCGGCTTGCCGTTGAAGATCAACTTGCCGCGCTGCCAGGCCATCTGCGTGCCGGCATCGGCCGCTACTGCCAATTCATGCTCGCCAACCTTGGCTTCGCCGTGTGCCAATACCACGCGGCCATCGCGACGCACGCTGAAGGTAGCCGCACTCCCTTGCACCCGCTCACCGGCCGTGTCGACCACAAAGGGCCGTGAATCATCGGTGGTTTCGAACAAGGCCTCACCAGACTCCAGCACCACCCGCCGCTCACGGTCGCTGAATACCACGCTCAGGGCAGTGGCGCTGTTCAACGTCACCCGCGTGCCGTCGGCCAGGGTAATCACCTGTCGCTCACCGACCCCGGTGTGGTAATCCGCCAGCAGCACCGGCGCCTGCTGCCAACCTGCCACAGCAACGGCAAATACCAGCGCCGCAGCCACGCCCGCCTGTTTGAGCCAGTTGCGGCAATGGCGCAGGGCCTGGCCGATGTACTTCGCCACCATGCTTTCGGAAACCCCCAGGCGTTGCGCGATCTGCGCCTGGGTCAGGCCATCGACGCGGTTTAGCAACAGTGCCTGGCGGGCATTGTCGGACAGCTGCAGCAGCGCCTGATCGAGGATCTGCAGGCGCTCCCGGGCCAGCAAGGCCGCTTCGGGTGCAGGCGCCGGGCAGGCCACCTCACCTGCCCGCTCGCTGTCGTCGTGGCTGGCGGCAATGCGCTGCTCACGGCGCAAGGCATCGATCGCCAGGTTGCCGGCCACGCGGAAGATGAAACTGCGCGCGTGCAGCACCGGCACCGCCTGCTGGTCGATGTTCACCAGCCTCAGGTAGGTTTCCTGCGCGACGTCGGCAGCGCGCTGACGGTCGCTCATGCGCCGGGTCAGGAACTGCAGCAGGTCGTCGTAGTGCTCCTGGAAACTTGCCAGCAGGCCCGGCGCGGGAGAGGTCAGCATGGGTTTGGGAACGGCCAGTAGGAGAAGTTATCGGGCGTTAATGAGAAACAGTATCTTTCATCTGGGCGGAGACTTTCAACGCCGACGCGTATTTGCCACACTGCCCATTCGCCCACTCTGGCAAGGTCGCACCCCATGGCTGCCCGTCTGCACCGCTACGCCCGCCTGTTCCTGGTCCTGCTGCTGGCCTGCGGCCTGGGGGCCTGTGCGCTGTTCCAGGCACACGACCCGGTCAATATCAGCGTGATCGGTATCGAACCGCTGCCCGGGCAGGAGCTGGAACTGCGCATGGCGGTGAAGATGCGGGTACAAAACCCCAACGAGGCGCCGATCGACTACAACGGCATCGCCATCAACCTGGAAGTGAACGGCCAGCCGCTGGCCGCCGGGGTCAGCGACCAGCAGGGGCACATCGGCCGTTATGGCGAAGCGGTGGTCGTGGTGCCGGTGAGCATCACGGCGTTTTCCTTCCTGCGCCAGGCCTATGGGCTGGGCCGGGTGGACTCGTTGCAGGGCCTGCCCTATGTGCTGCGCGGCAAGCTGGCCGGCGGGCTGCTGGGGACCGTGCGCTTTACCGACGAGGGCAAGCTGGACCTGCCCAAGGGCGCCTACTGGTAGGCGCCTGGCGGGTGTGATCAGCGGTTGGCGCTGGCTGCGGCCATCAGCTTGTTGACTTCGCTGCGCACCATGTTGGCGTATTCGGGCGGCGACATGCCATCCAGCTCGGCGCGCACCCACTCGGCCCATTTGCCTTTGCGCCGGGGTTTTTCGGCGATCAGCCGCGCCGCTTCGCCCTTGGCCTTGCCCAGGTTGTTCTGCCACAGCTCGAACAGCCGGGCCTTCTCTGCCTCGATCTGCGCCCGTTCCTCGAAGCTCATGTTGGCCAGATTGAAACTCATGAAGGTACCTGCAGGTTTGAAAATGGCCGCTATCTTACACCCAGGTACTGCAACAGCCCAAAGCCGCCGCAACTTTCCCGACGCGCCGGCATCCATTGTTCAAACCACACCATCGACGAGGACGAGTTCATGGCCCGGAAAAACGCCGCGCTGGCCGACAGCGATCAGATCAAGGACCAGGTATTCAGCGAACTGCAGGCGCTGATCGAAGAGTCGGAAAGGCTGCTGAACGACAGCGCCGCCCTGGTGGGTGACGAGGCGGAAACCCTGCGCGCGCAGGTAAGCCTCAAGCTACGCCAGGCGCGCCATGCCGCCGACAAGGTGCGTAGCAAGGCGCAACCGGTGGTGGAGGCTACCCAGGACTACATCGGCGGCCACCCGTGGCAGACCGTGGCCATTTCCGCAGGCCTCGGGCTGGTGGTCGGCCTGCTGCTGGGCCGCCGTCACTGACGCCTGGGCCGCCTGGTGCGAATCAGGCGGCCTGCGCCATCGGGATACCGCTGTGGAAGCGCAGCTCCTGGTCCGGTGACTGGATCAGCTCCACCTCCGCTGCGCGCACCAGTTCCACCCGGCGGGCGATGTCTGCCTCATCGCCGTAGTTGTGCGCCAGTTTCAGGTAACCCTGGTAGTGGCGCGCTTCGCTCTTCAGCAGGCCGTGGTAGAAGCGGCCCAGCTCCTCGTCCAGGTGCGGTACCAGCGCGGCAAAGCGCTCGCAGCTGCGCGCCTCGATGAACGCCCCCACCACCAGCGTATCCACCAGTTTGACCGGCTCGTGGGCGCGCACCAGGCGCCTCAGCCCCGACGCATAACGCCCCGCCGACACCGGGCGCAGCGGCACGCCGCGGCGCTTCATCAGGCGCAGCACCTGCTCGTGGTGCACCAGCTCCTCGCGGGCCAGGCGCGACATCATGTTGATCAGGTCGAGGTGGGTGTTGTACTTGGCGATCAGGCTCAGCGCGGTGCTGGCAGCCTTGAATTCGCAGTTCTTGTGGTCGATCAGCAGGGTTTCCTGGTCGGCGAGCGCCGCTTCGATCCAGGCGTCTGGTGTCGGGCAACCAAGAAAGGCGTCGATTTCGGGGATCAGGGACATGAGCGTGCAACCACAAAGAACAGGCAGGGCCGGCGATTATACCGGCGGCGGCGGGCGGCGCCAGTGACTATGCTTGATGTACATCAAGCGCCAGCGGGGGAAGCGCCGACTATAGTCAGGCATTGGTCGCCACCTTTGAAGGGAGTTAACGCCCATGCAAGCCGTCCGCAGCATCCTCGTCGTCCTCGACCCCGAGCACGCCCACAGCCGGGCGCTGACCCGGGCCAAGCTGATCGCCGGTGTCACCGGCGCGCGCCTGCACCTGCTGATGTGCGACAAAAGGCATGACCACAGCGCGCTGCTGAGCCTGCTGAGCAGCCAGTTGCATGATGACGGGTACGACAACGTCACCCATGAGGAGGCCTGGCGCGACAACCTGCACGACACCATCATCTACGTGCAGCAGGCCGAGGGCTGCGAGCTGGTGATCAAGGAACACCGCCCGGACAACCCGCTGAAAAAGGCCCTGCTCACCCCCAGCGACTGGAAGCTGCTGCGCCAGTGCCCGTGTGCCGTGCTGATGGTCAAGAGCGAGCGGCCGTGGACCGGCGGCAAGGTCCTGGCCGCGGTGGACGTGGGCAACCAGGACGAGGACCACCGCCGCCTGCATGCCAGCATCATCGACCATGGCTATGACATTGCTGCGCTGGCCAAGGGTGAATTGCACGTCATCAGTGCGCATCCGTCACCGATGCTGTCGGCGTCGGACCCGGTGTACCAGCTGAGCGAGACCATCGAAAAGCGCTACCGCGAGGCGTGCAAGGCATTCCAGGCAGAGTACGACATCAGCGAAGACCGCTTGCATGTGGCCGAAGGGCCGGCGGATGTGCTGATTCCGCATACCGAGAAGAAGATCGATGCCGTGGTGACGGTGATCGGCACGGTTTGCCGCACGGGGATTTCCGGGGCGTTGATTGGTAATACCTCGGAGGTGGTGCTGGATTCGCTGGAAGGGGATGTGCTGGTGCTCAAGAGCGAGGAGGCAATTGCCCACCAGGCGGAACTGGCCCGCGGCTAAAAGTGACGCGCGCCATGTAGGAGCGGCCTTGTGTCGCGAAAGGGCCGCAAAGCGGCCCCAGGATCCTGGCGTCTACGCAGGAATCGCTGGGGCTGCTACGCAGCCCTTTCGCGACACAAGGCCGCTCCTACAAGGACCGCGCACGTCTTGGAACTTGAGCCAGTCAGGCCAACGCTTCCTGCACCTTCGGGTCCAGCCCCTCCCCTGCATTGGCCTCGATCCATTGCGCCAGCTGCCGGCGCATCGCCGGCGTCCAGAAGCTCTGCAGATGCTGCCGTACCCCTTGCACCGCCAGCGCCCGGTCTGGCTCGCTGTCGAAGTAATGGGCAATCTGGTTGGCCATCTTGACCAGGTTCTCACTGCTCATCGGCGCACCTCGGCTTTTTCCGCAATACGGCGCTCCTTCAGCAAGCGCCGCTGCTCGTCACTGAAGTCCTGGTAGCGCTTCTGCCACTGCGAAGGCTGGAACACTTTCACCACCTCCACCGCCGTCACCTTGTACTCAGGGCAGTTGGTGGCCCAGTCGGAGTTGTCGGTGGTAATCACGTTGGCCCCCGACTCGGGGAAGTGGAACGTGGTGTACACCACCCCCGGCGCCACCCGTGCACTGACCTTGGCGCGCAGCACCGTCTGCCCGGCGCGGCTGCCGATGCCGACCCAGTCACCGTCCTGGATGCCACGGCTTTCGGCGTCGGTCGGGTGGATTTCCAGGCGGTCGGCGTCATGCCAGGCGACGTTGCCGGTACGCCGGGTCTGGGCGCCGACGTTGTACTGGCTGAGAATGCGCCCGGTGGTCAGCAGCAGCGGGTAGCGGTTGTTGACCTTCTCCTCGGTGGGCACGTAGCCGGTAAGCATGAAGCGCCCCTTGCCACGTACGAACTGGTCGATGTGCATGGTCGGCGTGCCATCCGGCGCTGCGTCGTTGCACGGCCACTGCAGGCTGCCGTGGCGGTCGATCTCGGCGTAGCTGACGCGGTGGAAGGTGGGCGTCAGGCGGGCGATCTCGTCCATGATCTCGGACGGGTGGCGGTAGTTCATCGGGTAGCCCAGGGCATTGGCCAGGGCCACGGTCGCCTCCCAGTCGGCCTTGCCGGCCAGCGGTTCCATGACCTTGCGCACCCGCGAAATGCGCCGCTCGGCGTTGGTGAAGGTGCCGTCCTTCTCCAGGAACGAGCTGCCCGGCAGGAACACATGGGCGAACTTGGCTGTTTCGTTGAGGAAGATGTCCTGCACCACCACGCATTCCATGGCCAGCAGGGCCGCGGTGACGTGCTGGGTGTTGGGGTCGCTCTGGGCAATGTCCTCGCCCTGGCAGTACAAGGCCTTGAAGCTGCCGTCCAGCGCCGCTTCGAACATGTTGGGGATGCGCAGGCCCGGGTCGGGCTGCAGGGTCACGCCCCAGGCACGCTCGAACTCGGCGCGCACGCCCTCGTTGGAAATGTGCCGGTAGCCGGGCAATTCGTGAGGGAACGAACCCATGTCGCACGAGCCCTGCACGTTGTTCTGCCCGCGCAGCGGGTTCACCCCTACCCCTTCGCGGCCGATGTTGCCGGTGGCCATGGCCAGGTTGGCGATGCCCATCACCGCGGTGCTGCCTTGGCTGTGCTCGGTCACGCCCAGGCCGTAGTAGATCGCCGCGTTGCCGCCGGTGGCGTACAGCCGGGCGGCGGCGCGGATCTGCTCGGCAGGCACGCCACAGACCGGGCCAAGCACTTCGGGGGCGTTTTCCGCCAGGCTGACGAAGTCGCGCCAGCGGGCGAAATCTTCGGTTTCGCAGCGGGCATCGATGAAGCGCTGGGCCAGCAGACCTTCGGTGACGATCACGTGGGCCAGGGCGTTGAGCATGGCCACGTTGGTGCCGGGGCGCAGTTGCAGGTGCAGCTCGGCACGGGCGTGCGGCGAATCGACCAGGTCGATGCGCCGTGGGTCGATCACGATCAGCCGCGCCCCCTGGCGCAGGCGGCGCTTGAGCTGCGAGCCGAATACCGGGTGGGCGTCGGTGGGGTTGGCGCCGATCACCAGCACCACGTCGGCCTGCATCACCGAGTCGAAGCTTTGTGTACCAGCCGACTCACCCAGGGTCTGCTTCAGGCCATAGCCTGTGGGCGAATGGCATACCCGCGCGCAGGTGTCGACGTTGTTGTTGCCGAACGCCGTGCGCACCAGTTTCTGCACCAGGTAGGCTTCTTCGTTGGTGCAACGGCTGGAGGTAATGCCGCCGATGGAATCGCGACCGTACTTCAGCTGGATGCGGCGGAACTCGCTGGCGGCGTAGGTCACCGCCTCGTCCCAGCTGACTTCCTGCCATGGGTCTTCCAGGCGCTTGCGGATCATCGGCTTGGTGATGCGGTCCGGGTGGGTGGCGTAGCCCCAGGCGAAGCGGCCCTTGACGCAGGCGTGGCCGTGGTTGGCGCCGCCGTTCTTGTCCGGGACCATGCGCACCAGCTGGTCGCCCTTCATTTCGGCGCGGAACGAGCAGCCGACGCCGCAATAGGCGCAGGTGGTGATGACCGCACGCTCGGGTTGGCCCAGCTGTACCAGGCTCTTTTCGGTCAGGGTCGCGGTCGGGCAGGCCTGCACGCAGGCGCCGCACGACACGCACTCGGAGGCGAGGAAGTTCTCACCACCCGCCGCCGCCACTCGCGATTCGAAGCCGCGCCCGGTGATGGTCAGGGCGAAGGTGCCCTGGATATCCTCGCAGGCGCGCACACAGCGGCTGCAGACGATGCACTTGCTCGGCTCGTAGTCGAAATACGGGTTGGATACGTCCTTTTTCTCGGCCAGGTGGTTGGCGCCGTCGTAGCCGTAGCGCACCTCGCGCAGGCCCACCTGGCCGGCCACGGTCTGCAGCTCGCAGTTGCCGTTGGCCGAACAGGTCAGGCAGTCCAGCGGGTGGTCGGAGATGTACAGCTCCATCACGTTGCGGCGCAGGCCGGCCAGGCGCGGGGTTTCGGTGTGCACCACCATGCCTTCGCTGACCGGGGTGGTGCAGGAGGCCGGGTAGCCGCGCATGCCTTCGATTTCCACCATGCACATGCGGCACGAGCCGAAGGCTTCGAGGCTGTCGGTGGCGCACAGTTTGGGAATGCTGGTGCCGAGCATGGCCGCGGCACGCATCACCGAGGTACCGGCGGGCACAGTGATGGCACGGCCATCGATGCTCAGGCTGACCTGTACCTCGCTGTCACGGGCCGGGGTGCCGAGGTCGCTGCTTTTATCAGAAGCGGGGTCGAAGAAATTGATCACTGCGCGGCCTCCGTGTGGGTCAGCCCGAAATCGGCGGGGAAGTACTTCAGCGCGCTGGCCACCGGATAGGCGGTCATGCCGCCCATGGCGCACAGCGAGCCGTACTGCATGGTGTCGCACAGGTCGCGCAGCAACAGAGCCTGGTCATGCCGTTCGGTCATGTCGCTGGTGGCGATCAGCCGGTCGACCACTTCCATGCCCCGGGTCGAGCCGATGCGGCACGGGGTGCACTTGCCACAGGACTCCTCGGCGCAGAACTGCAAGGCAAAGCGCGCCATGCTGGCCATGTTCAGGGTGTCGTCGGCCACTACCACACCACCGTGACCGAGCATCGCGCCCATGGCGGCGAAGGCTTCATAGTCCAGCGGCGTGTCGAAGTGGCTGGGCGGTACCCAGGCACCGAGCGGGCCACCCACCTGCGCAGCCTTCAGCGGCCGGCCGCTGGCCGTGCCGCCGCCATAGCCTTCCACCAGCTCGCGCAGGGTCAGGCCGAAGGCGCGTTCCACCAGGCCGCCCTGGCGGATGTTGCCGGCCAGCTGGAACGGCATGGTACCCAGCGAGCGACCCATGCCGAAGTCGCGGTAGAACGCCGCGCCCTTGGCCATGATGATGGGTACCGAGGCCAGGGTGAGTACGTTGTGCACCAGCGTCGGCAGGCCGAACAGGCCCTGCAGCGCGGGCAGCGGAGGCTTGGCGCGGACGATGCCGCGCTTTCCTTCGATGGATTCGAGCAGCGCGGTTTCTTCGCCGCAGATATAGGCGCCGGCGCCGACCCGCACTTCCAGGTCGAAGGCCTGGCCGCTGCCGGCCACGTCGCTGCCGAGATAGCCGGCGTCACGGGCGATGGCGAAGGCCTGGTCGAGCACGCGGATGGCGTCGGGGTATTCCGAACGCACATAGATGTAGCCCTTGTCGGCACCCACGGCGAGGCCGGCAATGATCATGCCTTCGATCAGCAGGAACGGGTCGCCTTCCATCAGCATGCGGTCGGCGAAGGTACCGGAGTCACCCTCGTCGGCGTTGCACACCACGTACTTCTGCCCGGCCCCGGCGTCACGCACGGTGCGCCACTTGATGCCGGCCGGGAACGCCGCACCGCCGCGGCCGCGCAGGCCGGAATCGAGCACGGCGGCGACCACCTCGGCACCGTCCAGGGCCACGGCCGCTTCAAGGCCGGCGAAACCGCCATGGGCACGGTAGTCGTCCAGCGACAATGGGCGGGTGATGCCGGCGCGGGCGAACAGCAGGCGCTGCTGGGTCTTGAGGTAAGGGATGTCCTCGACCGGCCCCAGGGCCAGCGAGGGGCCAACAGATTCACCGGGCTCACCGGGCTCACCGGTAAAGGCGTCGAGCAAGGACGGCACGTCTTCCGGGGTGACCGGGCCGAAACCCAGGCGCCCTTGCGCGCTGTCGCACTCCAGCAGCGGCTCCAGCCAGTACAGCCCGCGGGAACTGGTGCGCTGGATGTCCAGCGGCAGCTGGCGGCGCTCGGCCTCATGTTGCAAGGCATCGGCGACCTGGTCGGCGCCCACGGCACGGGCTACCGAATCGCAGGGGATGTACAGCTTCAGCATGCTGCGTCCTCCCGGCAAGCGTTGACCAGCGCGCGCAGGCGCTCAGGGGTAAGGCGCGCATGCACCTGGCCGTCCAGTTCCAGCGCTGGCGAGCAGGCACAGGCGCCCAGGCAGTACACCGGGCGCAGGCTGATGGCGCCGTCGGCGCTGGTGCCGTGGTCGTCCAGCGCCAGCTGTTCGCGCAGTTGCGCGGCCAGCGCCTCGGCGCCCCGGCTCTGGCACGACTCGGCGCGGCACAGGCGCAGGGTGTGGCGCGCCGGTGGCGTGGTGCGGAAATCGTGGTAGAAGCTGATCACCCCACGCACCTCGGCCAGGCTGAGGTTCAGGGCATGGGCAATTTCGGCGACAGCGGCATCGGGGATGTAGCCGATGTCGTGCTGGATGGCATGCAGGATCGGCAACAGCGCGCCGGGGGTATCCTTGTCACGGGCCAGAATGCGGTGGATCACAGGCAGGTGGAGCAATTCATCAGGCATACAGCGGACCTCGGCATCACGGACCCTGCCTGAATTGTTGTAAGGGCAGGTATCCGGCGTGTTCTGCTGCGGCGCGCCGGCCACGTCACGGTTGCGTGGAGCCAGCGGCCTCCTTGCCTGCGGCCGTACGTCTGCGCGCACTGGTCCGAGGCATCCTGCAAGCATGGCACTTGTGGCGCCGGGGGGTTGCGTGCGAACGACCAGGCGCATCCTGAAACCGACGCGGGTTGTTTCTGGCCTTATGCAGTCTGCTGCGCTGTCGCTTAGAGAACTGAATTCACAAGCGGTCCGCGTACCCTGTGGGAGCGGCTTTAGCCGCGAAGAATCCAACGCGGTGCATGGCACCGGCTACGCCGGTGCTCCGGTAGCCCAAGGAATGCGCCCTACCTGTGGGAGCGGGCGCGCCCGCGAAGAATCCGACGCGGTGCATGGCATCGGCTTCAGGCCACCGCCTTGTCCACGCTGCGCCCGGCCTCCAGTTCACGCACCAGCGGCAGCACATGTTCGCCGAAGTACGCTACTTCCTCCTGGAAGTGCAGGAACCCGGACAAGATCAGATCCACACCCACCGCCTTCAGCACAACGATGCGCTCGGCAATCTGCCGTGGTGTACCGATCAGGTTGGTCTTGAAGCCATCGTTGTACTGCACCAGGTCTTCGAAGCTGGACCTGGCCCAGTTGCCCTCGCCCTCCGGGCTGGCAGAACCGGCATGCTTCACTTCCTGGCCAAACGCCCGCACCGCCTCGGGGTTGGCCTTGGCGATGATCTCCTGCAGCACCGCACGCGCCTGCTCTTCGGTGTCGCGGGCGATGATGAAGGCATTGACTCCAACCTTTACCGAATGGCCGTTGGCCGCCGCCTTGGCGCGGATATCGTCGACCTGCGCCTTGATCCCTTCCACGCTGTTGCCGTTGGTGAAGTACCAGTCCGACACGCGCGCCGCCATGTCCCGTGCGGCACGCGAGCTGCCGCCCTGGAAAATCTCAGGGTGCGGCTGCTGCAGCGGCTTGGGTTTGAGGTTGTAGTCGCGAAAGCGATAGAAGTCGCCGTTGAAGGTGAAGTTGTCCTGGGTCCAGATGCCCTTCAGCGCGCGGATGAATTCCTCGGAACGGCGATAGCGTTCGTCGTGGTCCAGCCAGGGTTCGCCGATGGCGTGGAACTCGCCCTTGAACCAACCCGAGACCACGTTGATGGCGATGCGGCCATTGGTGAACTGGTCGATGCTCGCCAGCTGCTTGGCCGCCAGCGCCGGGTTCCACGGGCCTGGCAGGATGGCGGCGATGACCTTGAGCTTTTCCGTGGCAGCAAGCAGCGCGTGGCTGATGGTGACCGACTCGTGCTGGTTGTCGGCGCCGTAGCCGGCGGTGAAACGGATTTGCGACAGGGCGTAGTCGAAACCAGCCTGTTCGGCGATTTGCGCGAGCTTGCGGTTGTAGTCGATGTCCCAACTGGTGCGCTGTTCGATGGTGCTGACCACCAGGCCACCACTGACGTTGGGGACCCAGTAGGCGAACTTGATCGGGGCTTGGCTCATGGTAAGGCTCCTTGGTGATCCTCGGGTTCAAGGAGGCAGGAGCAGCAAACATGCCAGGCTTTAAAGTGTTTTTATTTCAATTGGTTAGCTGAAATTGGCGGCGATGTTGGCTGCATGCGGTCGAACAAGCTGCTGGATCGCTGTTGGCTGCACAACATCGCCGCCCGGGGGGGCAGGTCAGCGGTTCTTGCGCATGCCCATATGCGCGTCATCCATCAGCGCCTTGGCCATGTCGCAAAGAAAGTGCGAAGCCCAGACCAGCACCGGTTCGTTGTCCATAACCCCGATAAACGATGCTCGCCGAGAGCAGTCCATCAACACCGACGCTTGTTCGATGGCATGGTCGCAGCAGTTTCCCGGTTCTACGCGGAACAGTTTCCTGCCGTCCAGCACACCGTCCAGGAACGTGGCCGCGCCTACGGTCAGGCCCAGCGTGCCGGTGTCGTCATCCAATTCCTTGTCCATCTGAAACCCTCTTTTGAATCTGCCGGCCAGTGCGATTTCCCGGTTGCAGTCCCTGGCAGGAAAACCACACCGCCCAGGCTGGCAAAATTTGAAAATCAGCTCATCAGTGCAATGTATGCACCGGCTGCCCGGCCCGAAGCTGCACCTGCGCAATCGCCGACTCCAGCAGCGTGCGCACAGCCTCCATTTCATGCATGACCGCCAGGGTCATGATCGTGGCGGGAGACTTGGGGAGCGAGGCTATCGCGTGATGGCCTACGGACAAGGCGCAGAGTACGTATTCCGTGGCCTGGATCAGGGTGTCTTCCAAGTGATGGGGTGAGTCAGTGGAGAAAGGTGGATCGGGAACGAGTTTCAGCATGACAGCCTCCAGACAATAACAAGTCGGACCGTCGCCAGATCACTTGCAGATGATAGGGTGGCGGCTACATGCGGGCCTGCAAGACCGGGCTTGGAGGTCGATTCCCGGCTGGCCCGAAGACCACCCGCACGCAGCCACCGTTGAACGAAGCCAACAGCAAACTGAGACCAAACCAAGCATCGGGCTTGCAGACCCGGTCGTTGAATTTGCAACGACAGGGCGAGACTAGGGGGCTCAGGTTTCCATCGCAATGGTGAAACGGCTTGAAAAGGATGATTCAGAAATGGACTACGAGGAAGGGGAAAAAACTGATTCGGTCTTGTAGGACCAGCTCACACCGACGCACCAGAACCATACGCTCAACGTTTTTTAGGCTTACAATTTCCAGACTTGGCAGCAATTGACTATCAGGCTTCAACGCCGATAATTGCCCCCAAGTTTTCAGTAATCGCAGCAAAATCCGAGCAGCAAATGGAGGTATTCATGCCAGTCAAAGCAGCAGCACCGGCGCTCATCGTCGCCGCGCTCGCATTGGTGGGTGATTACACAACTCTCTCACTTCAATCACGTGCCGTTGAGGTTCGTGAAGCCAGCGCTACCCCCCCCTCTTCCCCTGACCTGCGCAGCGTAATCGCTGAGCTGACTCATGGCTGGCTGGTCCTGGAGTCGATCTATTCGAGGCGTGTCGTTGCACTCATGAAATCGGATACCTTCGACCAGACCAAATACCTCAAGAATGCTGAGTTGCTCAAAGCGGTAAGGCAGTTGGAGGGCGGACTGCAAGCGGCAAACGTGCCAACCGCTCTTTACGATGAGCACCAGAACCTGCGCCGAGCAGTGGAAGGTACGCAGCAAAATGGTTGTCATCGATGGGATCTACCAGCAGTTCTTCCTCACGCCGGATGAGTTCCAGAGCGCACTGAGTGCCCCTGGCCTTCGCGATCTTGCCGATCACACTACCCGCAAGCTCAACCGACTGGCGTAAGGTGACCAATGCCAGTCTGGTTATGGCCGGATGCGCACACCAAAGCCCGGGATATTTCGACCATGCAGTATCTGGCTCGACTGGCGAAAGAATGGCGCGATAACAATTGATCGCGATTATCCGAAACGACGGCGTGACTCTCGGATGGCTGGCGTAGATTGAGGTGTAAGGGCGACCACGCCATCGCAACGGAAACACACACCCACCAGGATATCCTTGACCACCCCTTGACCATCGCTGAACGGTACATCACGGCGTGCATAGTACGTAGGCACCACTACCTGGCAGTGTTCGCAAAGCGCTTTACCGGTGACCCCTTCGGCAAGAATTTTCATTATCTGAGTACTCGTTAGTGAATGCTGATCAACCGGATGACCTGGCCGGAGCAATAATTGGCGCCGTAGCCTGCTAAACTCGAAAAAGCATGCATTATGAACCCATCGTCCGCACCGTAGCGCAGAGCTGTGTAACCAACGCTTTCATGACTAGCCCCGACTGCCCAGTTCGCGGGTAAACTCTCCCCAGGGAACACCTCGCTCAGGCATTCAACTACACGAAATCCGGCGCTGTTCAGCGCCACGGCGGGCGGGCGCTCATAGAGCAGCACATAACTCATTGCATTAGCAGGGACCCTGTGGGAGCGGCTTTAGCCGCGAACACCGGCGCAGCCGGTGCCATGCACCGCGTTGGATCTTCGCGGCTAAAGCCGCTCCCACAGAGTACGCGCCAGCACAGGCCAACGGGCTGGACGATCTTCCAATGGGATCACGGCAAGCAGCAACCCATTGCGCACAGCCACTCACCCTGGCATTCAGGTAAGCTCAGCGCAATGCAACCACCAAGGACGGTACCCATGCATTCACTGACGAATGAACAAGTGCTGGCAATCATCCACGAGAACCCGATAAACCGGGCATTGCTGGCCGCCCTGCCAGCGCTGGATGTCCCCCACTGCATGCTGACGGCAGGCGCCCTGTTCCAGACATTCTGGAACCACCGCGCCGGGCTACCTTCGGAGAGGGGCATCAAGGACTATGACATCGCCTACTTCGACGCCGACTTGTCCTGGGAGGCAGAGGACCGTGTCATCGCCCGGGTTCATCAGGCGTGCGCGCACCTGGGCGTCAACGTGGAAGTGCGCAACCAGGCCCGTGTTCACTTGTGGTACGAGGCGAAGTTCGGCGCATGAGCGAAATTGAAATACTGTCCGTTCCGCCTGAACGCCCGTTCATTCTGTCTACTATCTCTAAACCGCGTTGAGATACTCTGTAAATTTCAGTTAGAGTTGGTTCGCTGGCGCATTTGGCCAAAATCTAATAGTCAATAATTCGTTCGTTTCTAGGCAGCTGTGGGCAGCAGAAACACACCTAGGTTTGCCTAAGACTACGGTCTAATAGGCGTCGGGCAGCCAGCGATGAGCCTTGTGCATAGCCTACTGTAGGGGCTTACCTCTTTTTAGTTTGGATCATAAATAATGCCAATCAAAACCATCAGCATCCTGGGTTACCGTGGCTTCAAGAATCGTGGAACAGTGACGTTTTCTGTGCCAAATGGCAAAGAAGGCAGTGGTCTCACTATAATTACTGGAGCTAACAATGCAGGGAAGTCTTCCATTCTGGAGTGCCTAAGAGCTCGTAACGGTTATGCAACTCCGAGCTTCAGTGCCGGGGTGCGACATGCTGCCGTCGGACTGGTTGAGATTGATTACGTCTTTGACGGTGCCAAGGAATCCATCCATTCGCTCCGCAAAGGGGCCAGCGAGACCAAACGCATTGGAGAAAAAGCCGAAGAGCGAATATTCGTACTACCATCGCGGCGTGCATTCAACCCTTACTTCAGCAAGCATGCGTATACACGGCATGAGCACATTGAGGGATCGGTGTTGCCACCGCAACGCAGCCCGACGCTCAGCGGTTTCGAATACCGCTTGTTCAATATTCTGAGTGATGAAGCCAAGCTGGCCGCGTTCAATTTGCACGCCTCCGAGGTGCTAGGATTCACCCCAGATTGGTCGATTGACCTATCTGAACAAGGGCAACATTTTCTCAAGTTTTTCTCGGCCGATAACGCCCACTCCAGCGATGGCATGGGCGAAGGCATCGTCAGTATCTTTGCCATTGTCGATTCGCTCTATGACTCGATTGAGGGAGATGTTGTCGTCATCGACGAGCCCGAGCTTTCATTGCATCCTGCCCTGCAAAAACGTTTAGCACGGTTGATCCGAAAGTTCTCTAGCGACCGGCAAATTGTGATCTCCACTCACTCTCCATACTTTGTTGATCTGGAAGCATTGAAAAATGGCGCTGGCTTGGTCCGGGTCACCACTGGCGCCAATGGAACTAAAATCAATCAGCTTGGCCCATCGGCACTTGAGTCGATCAAAAAGTTGTCAGCCCGCAACGTGTACAACCCGCATGTGTTTGGGCTTGATGCACGTGAGCTGTTTTTCCAGGAGGATGGGCTTGTGCTTACCGAGGGTCAGGAAGATGTGGTTCTCCTGCCAGAGATTGCCAATCAACTTGAGCAGGATATGCCAGGCACTTTCTTTGGCTGGGGTGCTGGCGGTGCCGGCAACATCAAGCATCTTTGTCAGATTTTGAGTGAGCTAGGATTTTCACGAGTTGCTGCGGTGTTTGACGGCGACAAGGCTGCCGACGCTGATGAGCTTAAATCGCTCTTCCCGGACTATTTTTCCTGCATACTCCCTGCCGACGATATTAGGACTAAGCCAGCGCGCCCAGCGACGGGAGCGAAGGATGGTGTTCTGGACAGTAAGCACAGCGTTCGCCCAGAATATGTAGATAGCATGGCGGCCGTTTTGGACTCGCTGAGGGCTTATATGGCGGGTCAGCCAAGAACTGTACCGGTTGGCACTGACAATTTCTAAACAGCCCGACGTCTGGTTTGAGCGAGAGCAAATCAATGTCCGCTTCTGGCCGATTCATGCCCTTCACGAACGGCCGCTATGGGTCGATAGCGGCCATTCGCGACTGGCTGCTCCCGACCCTCCTCCTCCCTTCAAGTCCTACCATCCAAGCGGGTTTACCCGCGATGCAGGCGCTGCGGTGGATGGCACCGGCTGTGCCGGTGTTCGCGGGTAAACCCGCTCCCACAAAGATTGCTGTTCGGCTCACCGGCAGCAACGGGTCGATAGCTGCCGGTCGTGGATGACCGCTTTCGCTCCAGAGCGGCCCTTGGCGGAAGGTAACTAACGACCAAAAGCAGTCCCTAAGCGCGCCGACAAATAGAGTGACGATCCAGCGGCCCTTTCAACTGACCTTGCTGCGATACCAAACGCTAGTCCGTTCATTATCAGCTTGGGATTTTCGTATTTCGAACTGCCGTGATTCGTGCAGGACATGCCTCCAGCGATTGCAACCGTAGCGCTTGGGCGACTGCTCTGGATAGGTATCACTAATCCAGCGGATCGCTGCTTCCAGTCGAGTCCAGCCACCTTCGGCAAGCTTGGCTTCTGCCTCACGTAAACAGGAGCAGATCCCACAGCCAAGCCAATCGACCGAGCCGTCCTCCCGTATGCCGTCGAGCGCATCTGCAAATGCCTGGCTCTGTATAAACGAAGCCAATTTAACTTGTGCCTCGCCCATGGTTCTGGCCCAACATCGCAGGTTCAAACAATGCCGATTGATGGTTTGGTAGCTTTCCTCCAGATAACCATCCGCAGCCTGGCAGCCTGACTCTGACCAGAGATCGAAATGCTCAATGAAGTGGTGAACCAGCTTGTTACGCAGGTCGACCAACGCCTTGGTAGCCACCTTCGTTGCCTCATAGTGCTCGACTGGCATTTTCAACTGGTTTCGATAGCTGAACCCGATCTGGTCACCAGCATCGGCTTCCGTCTCTGACTCTTCATTTTGGGGCGACTGGACCAGAAAGCTGTCGGCCAACATCCCGACCAACATGCCCATGGTTTTTTTCTTGGTACGTGCGATCTTCTGCTCACGGATGGCATGCAGCCGATCCACAGGGCCGCTCAACTCAGCATGCGCGACTATGACTTTCAGCAGCTGTTCGTATTGTTGCAAACGCAACAGACAGCGTCCGAGCTTGCGCTGCACCACAGGTTGAAGTTCAGGTACATCATCCGCGGGCATGGTAGTGACTTCATCCATGATCAACGACTCACCTAAAAGTGGCAGTGCTGGAGCAATTCACGGCAATGCGCTTGCCCTGCAAGGAGGGCCTGCAATGCGTATATAAGGCGCTTTTCAAGCGTCAGTATAGGTTGAGGACTTTTTACTCGCATCGGTCGACAGCTACCCCTGGCTCTCAGGACCATTCAATGGCGACGAGCCTGTTCTGCAGGCGTCGTAACGGCCTGGATCAATACTCGTGTTGAAGCTATACCCAAAGGGTTCAGAGTAACGATGAACCATCCGCCCTGTTATCGACCGGGGGAACTTTGCGGTGTCAAATCAGCTGGTCATACGCAACATGACCCGTCCCGAACTGGACAAGCTCGTCGATTGGGCTGCCCGTGAGGGTTGGAATCCCGGCGTTCACGATGCCGATTTGTTCTGGGCCACGGACCCTGCCGCCTTCATCGCGGCGTCCCGGGGCGGCGAATTGATCGGCGGCGGTGCAATCACTTCCTACAACGGCGAATTCGGTTTCATGGGCTTTTTCATCGTCCGGCCTGAGTATCGCGGTCAAGGCCTGGGCGATACCCTCTGGCACGCACGCCGCGAGCGACTCCTCGCCCGCCTGCGCCCAGGCGCTAGCATTGGCATGGACGGCGTGTTCGCGATGCAGGACTACTACGCCAAGGGTGGGTTCGTCTTCTCCCATCGCAACATGCGTTTTCGGGCCAAGGCCACCGAACGCCCGGCGCCTTCGCAGGTAGACAACCAGGACATCGTTCCGCTGGCCTCCTTCCCGTTCGATGAGGTGGTCGATTACGACCGCACCTGCTTCCCTGCCGCGCGCGCAGCCTTCCTGAGCGGGTGGATAGCCCAGGCCGATGCACTTGCCGTGGGTTGCCGCCGCGAGGGCAGGCTTAGCGGCTATGGCGTGGCAAGGCGCTGCCGGGAAGGCTACAAGATCGGCCCCTTGTTCGCCGATGACGCCCTGGCAGCCAATGCCCTCTACGCACGCCTGGCAGAATTTGCGCAAGGTTGCCCGCTGTTTCTGGATGCCCCCGAGAATAACCCCGCCGCGATGGCGCTTGTGCGCCAACAGGGCATGATCGAGGTTTTCGGCTGCGCACGCATGTACCTCGGCCCTCCTCCGGTGATCGCACACGAACGTGTGTTCGCCGTCACGACCTTCGAGCTGGGCTGATGTCCGCTCGCAACCTGATCGGTTATGGCGGCAACCCACCCCACCCGCGATGGCCCGGTGGGGCGCGCGTCGCGGTCCAGTTCGTACTCAACATCGAAGAGGGCGCGGAGTCATGCATGCTCAATGGCGACGCACAGTCGGAGGCCTGGCTTCATGAGCTACCGGGCCGCCCGCCGCGTGTGGGGGAACCGGACCTGAGCGTCGAGGGCATGTACGAATACGGATCGCGCGCAGGTGTATGGCGCATTCTGGAGCTGTTCGGCGCCAGGGGCCTGCCGCTGACCGCCTTTGCCGTTGGCCGAGCACTGGAACTGACCCCGGCGATTGGCCATGCGCTATGCGCCGCCGGGCATGAGATTGCCGGGCATGGCTACCGTTGGCTGGACTATCGCGACATGCCTGAAGACCAGGAGCGGCGCCATATCCGCCTCACCATCGACGTGATCGAGCAGATCTGCGGTAAACGCCCCGTAGGTTGGTATACAGGAAGGGTCAGCCAGAACACCCGCCGCCTGTTGCGTGAGGAAGGTGGGTTTCTCTATAGCTCGGATGCCTACAACGATGATCTGCCCTACTGGCTCCCAGGCTCGCCCGCCCACCTGGTGATTCCGTACACACTGGTCAACAACGACGCCCGCTATCTGCTGCCCAATGGCTTCGCCTGCGGTGAAGACTTCTTCCGGCTGCTGAAGGATGCTTTCGACCTGTTGTGGCAGGAGGGCGCGCACCACCCGAAGATGATGAGCGTGGGCCTGCATGGGCGGATCAGTGGCCATCCTGGTCGTGCGATGGCGCTGGCGCGCTTTCTCGATTACGTGCAGGGCCACGACGGGGTGTGGGTCTGCCGGCGCGAAGAGATTGCCAGGCACTGGATAGCCCAGTTCCCCGCCTGAGCGGTCAGTCGTTCGCAACAAACACGGGATCAGCTAACGACCCGCCCTGCCGGACGCGCCGAGCACAGCCTTGCGCTGGCATTTCATCAGGACCTTACGGCCAGTTTCGACAAAGGGCGTGACGATCAGGCTATAGACCGTCAGGTAACGCTGGTGGTCCTGCTCACCGGTGCCGAAGCGGATGCTTTCGGGCGTTGATGTAGTGACATAGAGCGTGCCGAACATCCAGTCCCAGAGGGACAGGTTGGTGCCGAAGTTCCGGTTGAAATGGCGCGGGGCATCACTGTGATGGATCTGGTGCTGGGCCGGGCTGTTCAACACATGTTCCAGCTGCGGGCCGAACGACAGCCAGACATGGCTATGCCGCAGGTTGGCCGCCAGGCTGTTGAAGATGAACACCAGGTAGGTCACGCCGAACAGGGTGTAGCGGCTGACTTCACCGCCGCAAAGGTACCAGAAGCATCCGGCGTAGAAGCCGATGCCAATGCCGGTGCTCAGTTTCTCGACGATCTTTTCCACGAAATGCACCCGGCTCGCTGTCGCCGGCACCAGCACGGGCGCCGAATGATGGACCTTGTGAAAGGCCCAGAGCCAGCGGGAGTGAAAGGCCCGGTGCGCCCAGTAATGGATGAAGTCCTTGAGCAGGAACACCCCCAACCCATAGAGCAGGGACAGTGCAAGGTTCTCGCCCAGGCGCGGGCGCGCGCCCCAGAGGTTGCTGAAAAAGACCAGGTAATCGCCGGAGCGCAGGATGTAGGGGTCGACCAGTTGGACGACGGGCAGCACCAGTGCAACCTTGAGGATGGCCCGCACGAAGTAGTAGCGGTAGTCCAGCAGCGCCGAGGGATGCAGATGTACCCGGGCGCCGCCGATGAATTGCCAGAACGACTGGGCGTCGCTCAGGCCGCGCTGCTTCCTGAAGCGGAACAGGCCATAGGCTGCGCCATAGGAGATGCAAAGGAACAAGGCCCCGAAACGGCCGTTCACATTGAAAATGCCAAGAAACTGGTCGGTAACGGGCGTGATCACCCAATCGGTCAGGTGCTCATAGACAAGCGACAGGGCATCCACGAAACGTCAGCCTCGGCAAAAGGGACGCAATTGTAAATCAGATTGATTTACTCGAGTGGCTTTCTGCATGAAGTGGTGCTTCAAGCACCGGGTAATCGATTGCCCCCACCCGCAAAACACAACACACCGATTGACAACTGCAGGAGGAAGGACAACTATCCGGCCGCCTATATGCGAAGCTTTATCATTATCAATACGCTTCTCATCATTGCGCCCGCATAGTCCATCGAAAGGAGCCAATGGATGTCCGCCTGTTTTTCTCCCCCCGCCTTCAGCATTCGCCAAGCCGCACTGGTAGCAAGCCTTTCTGGCTCGCTGCTGGCCAGTGCCAATGCCTGGGCCGTGCCTGTCAGCTACAGCATCCCGGCGGGGCCGCTGGGGGCCGCAATCAATCAGTTCGCCACGGCAAGCGGGGTGACTGTCAGCGTCAGCAACGAAGAAATTGCTGGCCAGCGCAGTGAGGGACTGCAGGGTAGTTACGAGCTGGAGCAAGGCCTCGCGCAACTGCTGCAAGGCAGTGGCCTGCAGGTGCTGCAAGCGGGAGACAAGCACTACATGTTGGCCCGCCCGAGTCAGGATGGCACGATGGAACTCGCTGCAACGACGGTCTCCAGCGTGGGGCTGGGTGCCACCACCGAAGGCACCGGCAGCTACACCACAGGTTCGGCCAATACGGCAACCGGGCTGCGCCTCTCGGCACGCGAAACACCACAGTCGATCAGCGTGGTGACCCGCCAGCAGATCGAAGACCAGAACCTGAACGATGTTGCCCAGGTACTGGAACAAACCCCAGGCGTGGTCGTCGATAGCATGGGGCCGGCCGGCAGCGACGCCAATCATATCTACGTACGTGGTTTCGAGGTCGGCACCATCCAGGTCGACGGCCTCAACCGGCCTGACAGCTTTGGCTTTCGCGATGACCTTGCCGACATGGTGTCGTATGACCGGGTCGAGGTGGTACGCGGGGCCACGGGGCTGATGTCCGGCACCGGTGACCCCGGTGCGACCGTCAACCTGATCCGCAAGAAGCCTACCTTTGAAACGCAACGCAAGCTGACCCTGAAAGCAGGCTCGTGGGACACCTACCGCACCGAGTTGGACGTGTCTGGCAAGCTGTCGGAAAGCGGCAATGTACGCGGGCGCCTCGTGGCCTCGAACACCGACAGCCAGAGCTACGTCGACCGCCAGTCCCTGGAGCGGCAGGTGGGCTATGGGGTGCTGGAATGGGACATCACCGACAGCACGATGCTGACCGTGGGGGCGGAATATCAGGAAATGGACAACGATGGCGCCGGTAACCACGGCTTCCCGATGTACAACTCCGATGGCAGTCACTTCAGCCCTTCCCGCTCGTTCAACTCGGCCTCGGACTGGAGCTACCACAAGCGTCGCACCAAGACCCTGTTCACCACCCTGGATCACGACCTGGCCAACGGCTGGCACCTGAAATTCAATGCTGAGCACAGTCGCCGAAGCTATGACGACGTATTTGCCACCGCCGCCAGCGGCACCGTCAACCCTGATGGCAGCGGCATCCAGACCTGGACTGGTCGTTGGGCAGGCGAACCTCGGCAGACCTCGTTCGACCTGTCGGCTACGGGCCCGTTCGAAGTGCTGTCGCGCGAGCACCAGGCGTACGTCGGGCTCAGCCACTACCGGGCCTACTACCGCAACGACGGCTACCATCTGTGGACTTGGCAGGACATCGACAACATCCATGACTGGGATGGCTCGTTGCCGGTACCTGACGCCATCCACAACAAGACGACGGAAAATGCGCTGGACGAAACCCAGGACGGCCTGGTGGCTTCGGTGCGCTGGAGCCTGGCCGATGACCTGTCGCTGATTACCGGCGCACGGGTGATCGACTGGCGACGTGACGAAACCGAGGAGCAGTTGGCGAGCGGTGAAACCAAACACACCTCGCGCAACGAAACCGGGGTCGTCACCCCTTACATCGGGCTGGTTTACGACATCAACGACAACTGGTCGGCCTATGCCAGCTACACCACCATCTTCAACCCGCAAGACAAACAGACTGCATCGGGCAGCTACATCGATCCGTTGGAGGGCGTGAACTACGAGCTGGGCCTGAAGAGCGAGTTCTGGGACAAGCGCCTGACTGCTGCACTCAGCGTGTTCGAAGTGCACCAGGACAACCTGGCCGTGGCGGACGGCGACGTCCAGGCGCCGGACGGCAACCAGGCCTACCGGGCCGAGTCCGGCACCAAGACCCGCGGTTTCGAAATGGAAATGGCGGGCGAGATCCTGCCTGACTGGCAAGTATCGGCCAGCTACACCTATGCCGTGAGCAAGAACTCGGATGGCGACCGCCTGCTCACCGAGGTGCCCCGCGACACCCTCAAACTGTTCACCAGCTACCGCCTGCAGTCACTGCCGCAACTGAAAGTGGGCGGCGGTGTGCGCTGGCAAGGATCGGAGTACGAGAAAAACGCAGACCCCAACAAAGAGACCTTCACCCAAGGCGCCTACAGCGTGGTCAACCTGATGGCGCAATATGCCTTCACGCCGCAAACCAGCGTCTCGCTGAACCTCGACAACCTGTTTGACAAGACCTACTACACGGCGATCGGCTCACGTGGCTGGTACGGCAGCCCACGTAGCGCCACGGCCACGTTGGTGTACGCGTTCTGACCCAGCCGGCGTTCGCTGCCTATGCCCGGCAGCGGCGCCGAACAAGTATCCATATTTGGCGCAGCCAGTAACACATGCGCACAATATGTGTGTACAAATTTCCCATCTCCAGGCTCGCATAAAATGTGACGGCGACCAATGAAGAGGATACAAAAGCCCGAGCACCGCCAACTCCAACTCCTCGGCGGGTTGGTATGAATCTTGTTTGTATACAAAACCAAAAATAAAAGTACACAAGAGTTACGGAGTCCCGATGGCGTCAATTTCACGTTCCGGTGTCAGCCAGCTTGATGTTCTCCCTGCCGAAACGGCTGGGCCCACTCAGTTGGAGTTGAGCCCGCGCCTTTACAGTGCCGACCTTGCACCGACCCGCGCGGCAAATCGCACCTGGGGCCGCTACAGCCTGTTTGCACTGTGGACCAACGATGTGCACAACATCGCCAACTATTCCTTCGCCATCGGCCTCTTCGCCCTGGGCATGAGCGGCGCCCAGATCCTCGCAGCCTTCGCGCTCGGCGCACTGGTGATCTACGGCCTCATGAACCTGTCCGGCTACATGGGGCAGAAGACCGGCCTGCCCTACCCCGTCATGTGCCGGATCAGCTTCGGCATCCATGGTGCGCAGATCCCGGCACTGATCCGCGCGGTCATCGCCATCGCCTGGTTCGGCATCCAGACATACCTCGCCTCGGTAGTGCTGCGCGTTCTGCTCACCGCCATCGCTCCCGAGCTCAAGCCCTACGACCAGAACTCGATCCTCGGCCTGTCGACCCTGGGCTGGATCACCTTCCTCGGCATCTGGTGCGTGCAGGTGGCGATCTTCGCCTATGGAATGGAGATGGTGCGCCGCTACGAATCCTTCGCCGGGCCGATCATCCTGGTCGCCTTCGCAGGCCTGGCGGGCTGGATGTACTGGCGCAGCGGCCTGTCGATTTCCTGGTCCAGCGGCAACGCGCCGACCGGCGCCACGATGTGGCTGAAGGTACTGGGTGCCGCCGCGCTGTGGGTCTCGCTGTACGGCACCATGATCCTCAACTTCTGCGACTTTACCCGCAACTGCCCGGACCGGCGTACCATCAGCGTGGGCAACTTCTGGGGCCTGCCGGTGAACATGCTCGGTTTCGCACTGATCGCCGTGGTGCTCGCCGGTGCGCAGTTCAGCATCGACGGCAAACTGGTGCAGGGCCCGACCGAGATCGTTGCAGCCATCCCTAGCACCGCCGGCCTGGTGCTGGCCTGCCTGGCCTTCCTGATCGTCACCGTGGCGGTGAACATCATGGCCAACTTCGTCGCCCCGGCCTACGTACTCACCAACCTGGCCCCGAACCTGCTGAACTTCCGCCGCGCTGGCTTGCTCAGTGCCGGCATCGCCGTGCTGATCCTGCCCTGGCACCTGTACAACAGCCCGTCCGTGATCGTGTATTTCCTCGGCGGCCTGGGCGCCCTGCTCGGCCCACTGTACGGGATCATCGTCACCGACTATTACCTGGTTCGCCGCAGCCGGGTGAACCTGCCAGAGCTGTATAGCGAAAGCAGCGAGGCCGCCTATCACTATCGCGGCGGGGTCAACCTGCGCGCCGTAGCGGCCTTCATCCCGGCGTCGCTGATCGCCATCGTGCTGGCGCTGGTGCCGGCGTTCGATACGCTGTCGCAGTTCTCCTGGTTCTTCGGCGCGGGCCTGGGCGGGCTGATCCATTATGCCCTCGCCAACCGCAGTGCCAGATACCTTGAGGTATCCGGCGAAAGCATCGCAGTGGATAGCACGAACCACTGATCGGGGCTGCCAGCGCGGCCCCCTGTAGGAGCGGCCTTGTGTCGCGAAAGGGCTGCGCAGCAGCCCCAGCAATTTGTGCCTCTGCGCTGAACCCCTGGGGCTGCTGCGCAGCCCTTTCGCGACACAAGGCCGCTCCTACAAGGGTCCCAGCAGCCAGCTGAGATGCCCGCTCGCTCGGCAGGACCATCCGATCTGTTTCCAGACGCATGCCCTGCTCTCTTGGTAAACTAGCCGCCTGCCCTGGCAATCACCGATCTCCTGCCGCCGACTTTTGCTACGTCGCGCCCTCGGTTTGCTACAAACACCCTCGAAATTGCTGAATTTGGTACAAGACACGTTGAACGATATGACCACAAACCCAGGCTCTAACCCAGCAACCACGCGCCCTGAGCCTTCCCGTCGCTTCAGCGTTGCACCCATGATGGACTGGACAGACCGCCACTGCCGCTTCTTCCTGCGCCTGCTTTCCAAAAACACCCTGCTGTACACCGAAATGGTCACCACCGGTGCCCTGCTGCACAACGACGCCCACCGTTTCCTGCGCCACGACGTCTCCGAGCACCCGCTGGCCCTGCAACTGGGCGGCAGCGTGCCGGCCGACCTGGCTGCCTGTGCCCGGCTGGCCGAGGAGGCTGGCTACGATGAGGTCAACCTCAACGTCGGTTGCCCGAGTGACCGGGTGCAGAACAACATGATCGGCGCCTGCCTGATGGCACACCCGGCGCTGGTGGCCGACTGCGTGAAAGCCATGCGTGACGCGGTGTCGACCCCGGTGACGGTCAAGCACCGCATCGGTATCAATGGCCGCGACAGCTACGCCGAGCTGTGCGACTTCGTCGGCCAGGTGCGCGAGGCAGGTTGCCGGAGCTTTACCGTGCATGCGCGCATCGCGATCCTGGAAGGTTTGTCGCCGAAGGAGAACCGTGAGATTCCGCCGCTGCGCTATGACGTGGCGGCGCAGTTGAAGGCGGACTTCCCGGACCTGGAGATCGTGCTCAACGGCGGGATCAAGACCCTGGACGAGTGCCAGGCACACCTTGAAACCTTCGATGGGGTGATGCTGGGGCGCGAGGCGTACCACAACCCTTACCTGTTGGCCGAGGTGGACCAGCAGCTGTTCGGCAGCGAGGCGGCGGTGGTCAGCCGCAGCGAGGCGCTGGCGCAGTTGCGGCCTTATATCGTCGCGCACATGGAAAGTGGTGGCGCGATGCACCACGTTACCCGGCATATTCTGGGGCTGGCCCAAGGGTTCAAGGGGGCGCGGCGCTTCCGTCAGCTGCTGTCGGCGGATATCCATAAGGCGGCGGAGCCGCTGGCGGTGTTCGACCAGGCGGTGGAGTTGTTGCAGGGGCGGTGATTCAGCAGGTGGGCCTCATCGCCAGCAAGCCATCCCCTGCAGGATGCTGCAGGGGTTCAGATATATGCAGATCCTGTGGGAGCGGGTTTACCCGCGAAGAAAACAACGCGGTACATGGCACCGGCTTCGCCGGTGTTCGCGGGTAAACCCGCTCCCACAGGGATGGCGCAAACCACCACATTTTGTGTAAGCCAGTTGTATCTCCAGCGGCCCTTGCAAGCAGATGCGGAACCTCGGGGCCGCTTGCGACTCGAAACCTCACCTTTCGCACCGCGCTTCGCGAGCCCTTGAGTGGCCGTCGGGGCTCGGGTAATGTCGAGTCATTGCACAGGACAGAGCACGCCCATGACCTCCAAGCTGGAACAACTCAAGCAGTTCACCACCGTGGTCGCCGACACCGGGGACCTGGACGCCATCACCCGCCTGAAACCGGTCGATGCCACCACCAACCCGTCGCTGCTGCTCAAGGCTGCGGCCATCCCGGGTTACGCCGATCTGCTCAAGCAGGTAAAGGCCGATGCAAAGGGTAATGTCGACCTGGCCTGCGACAAGTTCGCAGTGGCCGTGGGCTCGGGCATCCTCAAGGTCATCCCGGGGCGTATCTCCACCGAGGTCGATGCCCGCCTGTCGTTCGATGAACCCGCGCTGCTGGCCAAGGCGCGCAAGCTGATCGAGCTGTACGAAGCCGCTGGCATTGGCCGCGACCGCGTGCTGATCAAGCTGGCCTCCACCTGGGAAGGCATCCGCGCCGCCGAAAAGCTGGAGAAGGAAGGCATCCAGACCAACCTCACCCTGCTGTTCTCCTTCGCCCAGGCCCAGGCCTGCGCCGATGCCGGGGTGTTCCTGATTTCGCCGTTCGTGGGCCGTATCTACGACTGGTACAAGAAGAGCACCGGCAAGGAATACGTGGGCGCCGAAGACCCGGGCGTGCAGTCGGTCACTCGCATCTACAACTACTACAAGGCCAACGGCTACAACACGGTGGTCATGGGTGCCAGCTTCCGCAATATCGGCCAGATCGAGCAGCTGGCCGGCTGCGACCGCCTGACCATCAGCCCAGAGCTGCTGCAGCAGCTCAGCGATGACCAGGGCGACCTGCCACAGGTGCTGAAGCCGGGCAATGCCGGCGAGCCCAAGCAACAACTGAACGAAAGCCAGTTCCGCTGGGCCATGAACGAAGATGCCATGGGCACCGAGAAGCTGGCCGAGGGCATTCGCCAGTTCGCGCGGGACCAGGAGAAGCTGGAGAAGTTGATGGCTGAAACGGCCTGATACATTTCGGGATTGCCTGACGGGCGGGAAGTGTTCAGCATTTTCCGCCCGTTTTGTTTTACCTGGCCTTAGATTTGTATTGAATTCCAAGGCCTCTTCGCGGGTAAACCCGCTCCCACAAGGATCCCCACAGGCCAGAAGTTGGCGCTGTACCTGTGGGAGCGGGTTTACCCGCGAAGAGGCCCGAGAAGCCACCTGAGCTGTCGATGACCTCCTCTACCCCATTGCCCCTCGTACTCGCCGGCCCGGTACTGCGCCGCCTGGAACCCCAGCGCCTGGCCATCTGGCTGGTCGCCACGCAACCGCTGCAACCCGAACTCATCTTCCCGGCAGGCGAGGCCCAGGTCGATTGCCAGGTGGTCGCGGTGGGCCAGCACGCCTTCATCCACCTGCTGGACATCCACTTCGCCCAGCCGCTGCCCTGCAACCAGCTGCTCGACTATGACCTGCTCATCAACGGCCAGGGCATCGCCGGCTGGGCGCCGCACCTGCTCTACCCCGGCGCCCGGCGCCCAAGCCTGGTGCTGCGCGATCGGCTCGACCACCTGCTGCACGGTTCCTGCCGCAAGCCGCATTTTCCGGCCGCCGATGGCCTGCTCTGCGCCGACCGCCTGCTGCAGGCCTGCGAAAGCCCCGCGGACCGCCCCGCCGTGCTGCTGATGACCGGCGACCAGGTCTATGCCGACGACGTCGCCGGCCCGATGCTGCGCGCCATCCACAGCCTGATTGCGCGCCTGGGCCTGTTCGACGAGCAACTTGAGGGCGCGGTGGTGCCCGACAGCCAGGCGCTGTACCAGCACCCGGCCTGCTATTACCACCGCGCCGACCTGCTGCCGGCGCAGGAACGCAACGAAACCCTGCGCGAACGCTTTTTCGGCGGCAAGCGCAAGCCGATCTTCTCCTCCAGCAACGCCGACAACCATCTGGTGACCTTCGCCGAGGTCATGGCCATGTACCTGCTGGTGTGGTCACCGGTGCCCTGGCAGCTGGTGAACCTGGACATGCCCAACGGGCTCACCGCCCCGCGCCAGGCCCGTTACCGGCAGGAGCTGCCGCTGATCCAGGCGTTTGCCGACAACCTCGGCCAGGTAGCGCGAGTGATGGCCCACCTGCCGTGCCTGATGATCTTCGACGACCACGACATCACCGACGACTGGAACCTCTCGGCGCTGTGGGAAGAAACCGCCTACGGCCACCCCTTTTCGCGGCGGATCATCGGCAATGCCTTGCTCGGCTACCTGCTGTGCCAGGCCTGGGGTAACGACCCGCAGGGTTGCAAGCCCCTGGTCGGGCAATGCCAGGCGTTGAACAGCCAGACCCAGGATGAGCTGATCGGCGCACTGCTGCGCTTCCAGGGCTGGCAGTTCAGCCTGCCCACCAACCCACCCTTGCTGGTGCTGGACACCCGCACCCGCCGCTGGCGCAGCGAAAGCAGCCTGGCCAAGCCGTCCGGCCTGCTCGACTGGGAGGCGCTGAGCGAGTTGCAGCAAGCACTGCTGGACCACCCGTCGGCGATCATCGTGTCGCCTGCGCCGATTTTTGGCGTGAAGCTGATCGAGACAGTGCAGAAGCTATTCAGCTGGCTGGGCTACCCGCTGCTGGTGGATGCCGAGAACTGGATGGCCCATCGCGGTGCAGCGCAGGTCATCCTCAACATCTTCCGCCACTCGCGCACGCCGGGGCACTACGTGGTGCTGTCCGGCGATGTGCATTACTCGTTCGTCTATGAAGTGCTGATCCGCCACCGCCAGCGCAGCCCGCACTTGTGGCAGGTGACCAGCAGCGGGATCAAGAACGAATTCCCGCGGCGCCTGCTGGATGTGCTCGACCGGCTCAACCGCTGGCTGTATGCGCCACGCTCGCCGCTCAACTGGTTTACCAAGCGGCGGGAAATGGAGGTGGTGCCGCGTACACCCAGCCATAGCAAGGCTGGCGAGCGGTTGTGGAATGGCGCGGGGTTGGGACAGGTGTTCTTCGATGAACAGGGGCGGCCGGCGCGGGTGTATCAGCTGGATGCGGGTGGGGGTGAGGCTACCGAGTTTGCGCGGCGGGGGTGATCAGGCAGGTAATGCTTGTGTTGGCCTTGCCGGCCTCTTCGCGGGCACGCCCGCTCCCACAGGACCACCACAGGTTCCGAATGCAGCGCAGTACCTGTGGGAGCGGGCGCGCCCGCGAAGAGGCCGGTACAGGCTGAAGATCAGGTCCGCTCCAGCGCATTGACCAGGTCATGGAAGGCTTCGCGGTTGGAGTCGTTCAGGCCCATGAGGATCTTGTGCGCCTCCAGCACCTTGGAGCGCACCACGTCTTCGTTCTGGTCCTGGGACGGCAGGTCGGTCAGGCATTCCGGGCACGGGATCGGCCGATCGACGATGTTGAACACCTGATCGAAGCCCATCGACTGCAACAACCGGGAAATGTCCGGGTTGGTGGTGACCACGGTCGGCAACAGGCCCACCTTCTGGCGCGACAGGATCGACAGCTTGGCCAGCAGGCCCAGGGTGGTGCTGTCGATGCTCTCGGTTTCGGTCAGGTCGATGACAATCGCCGAGAAGTTCAACGCGGTGAAAATCTTCTCGATCGTCGCATCCAGCGCCGAACACAGGGTCAGGCGCACTTCACCGACGAATTTCAGGACGAAGGTACCGCTCTGCTCGGCGAACTGGATTCTACCGGTACTCATTGAAGGTTCCTGCTCAACACCAATAGGGCGATATCATCCGGCATCTCCCCAAGCGTAGCCAATCCAAATCGTTGACGCAGCCCATCCAGGCTGCCACCTGCTGCCCTGACGATTTCCGGCAGGGCGGTTTCTTTATCTTTGAGCGTGTCACCCGGCAAAAGGTCCAGAATGCCATCGGACATCAGGCTGAGGCTGAACTGCGGCGGCAGCTCCACTACCAGGTCCTGGTAGGTGGCCTCGTCGAACAGCCCCACCGGCAGGCCGCGGCCTTCCAGGTAGCGGGTGTGCTCGGGGGTGTGCAGCACCGGCAGCGGCAGATGGCCGCCAACGGCGTAGGTCAGCAGGCCGGTGTCTTCATCGATCACCCCGCCAACCATGGTCACGTGCTTGCCCAGCTTGCAGTTGATCAGCCCGCGGTTGATGTGGCTGAGCACCTGCGAGGGTTTGAACTCGCGCATCTTGCTGCCGCGCTTGAATTCGAACAACAGCCGCGTGGTCATGAACTTCAGCAGCACGGTGACGAACGCTGACGACGCGCCATGCCCGGAGACGTCGGCGAGATAGAAAGCGATGCGCCGTTCGTCCACCCGGAAGTAATCGGCAAAATCACCCGACAGGTACAGCGACGGGATGATCTGGTGCTCGAAGGCGAACTCGCCGGCCACCCAAGGGCTTTCCGGCAGCATGTTCATCTGCACCTGGCGACCGGCGGTCTGGTCCTCCTGCAGCAGGTGCAGGCTGGCCTCCAGTTCGCGGTTGGCGGCTTCGAGCTTGTCGCGGTAGCGCTGGTTTTCCAGCACCAGGCGCGAGCGGTCGAGGGCGCGGCGCACCGAATGCTCGAGCACGGCCAGGTCTTCCAGCGGCTTGATCAGGTAGTCGGCAGCGCCCAGGCGCAACGCTTCCACCGCATCACTCATGACGCCGGCACCGGACACCACGATCACCGGTAACTGCGGGGCGCGCTCGCTGACCTGGCGGATCAGTTCGAGGCCGCCCATCTGCGGCATGCGCAGATCGCAGATCACGAGGTCGGGCTGGTGTTCTTCGAAGACCTGAAGCCCCTGCTGGCCATTGCCGGCCTGGAGGACGCTGAAGCCACTGTCTTCAAGATAGGCGGCGAGGCTTGCACGGACCACGTCGTCGTCATCGATGATCAGCAGCGTTGCACTGGTTTTCTGCATGTGGGCGAACGGCGCCGATTTAGGTTGGTGCAGCGGTGTCGGCAAGGCAGACGGCCAGCTACGGGAATTCTTTGTGGTCACACTCTACTTTGAGTTGTAGGACAAGATCACCTGCCCGGCAACTGTCCGGCAACTGTGAGAGCTACCTTGTAAGGCGCAGACGGTACTCCCATCCGGCAGGCGTTTCAAGCATGCAAGGGTCGACCTCGGCGCACTTTACAGGGCAAATCACCGGGAGTTATAAGAAAGTCGACCAGCGCAACCCGACGGGAAGGATGCAGCATGCCCCACACGCCCTCCAGCCATGGCGAGAAACGCGATTTCATCCGCATGCGCATCGACACCGAGGTCAGCCTGCTGCACGAAGGCCAGGTGATCGCGGCAGTGTGCCTGGACCTGTCCAGCGGCGGCATGCAGGTGCAGGCACCGCAGCGCTTCCACGTGGGAGACCATATCGAGGTACGGATCGAGTCCGACCACCCGGCGCTGAAGGGGCTGCACGCCAGCACCGAAGTGGTGTGGATTGCCGACCAGCCGGGCGGGCAGCAGAAGTTCGGGTTGCGGATTCTGGCGATGCATTGATGGGTCTGCTGGGCACCCCTGTAGGAGCGGCCTTGTGTCGCGATGGGCTGCGCAGCAGCCCCCGGCTTCAGCTTCGCCACATGAATTGCCGGGGCCGCTTTGCGGCCCTATCGCGACACAAGGCCGCTCCTACACGGGGACTGTGCAGGACCAAGCACGCGCAGGATCAGAAGTCGTCTTCGACCTCGCCATCCTTGACCTTGAACTCGCGGTTCTGCAGGTAGGCGTTGCGAATGAAGATGTACTTGTCACCCTGGATCAGCTTCTCGGCCGACAGCAGGTCGGCGCGGGTGTCGATGATGTCCAGGGCGAAGATCGAATTGCGCGTCGGCACATGGTCGATGTAGCGGTAGGGCTTGGTGTAGGTATCCGGGTACTTGGCCACGCCGTCACGCACGGTGCTCGGGCCCAGCAGCGGGATGACCACGTACGGGCCGCTCGGCACGCCCCAGTAGCCGAGGGTCTGGCCGAAGTCCTCGTCGTTGCGCTGCAGACCCATCTTGGTACCCACGTCGAAGAAGCCGCCCAGGCCGAAGGTGGTGTTGACGATCAGCCGCGCCGTGTCCACGCCCGCAGCATGGGGCTTGAACTGCAGCAGGTCGTTGGCCAGGTTGGTCACATCACCCAGGTTGCGGAAGATGTTGTGGATGCCATCTTCGAGGAACTGCGGGGTGACCGCCTGGTAGCCCTTGGCCAATGGCTTGAGGGCATAGGTGTCGAGGGTATCGTTGAAACGGAAGATCGGGCGGTTGACCGCTTCCCAGGGATCTTCCTCGGTGGCGGCCTGGGTGGCTGCCACGGGCGCCAGCAGCATGCTGGCGCAGACACAGGCCTGGGTGACTCGTTCGATCACACTGGCACCGATCCTACGCATAGGTGTTTCTCCATCGAATTTCTCGGCCGCAAGCGCAAACGGGTGCGCTGCTGTACGGCGGCAGTATAGAGGCTTGCGGGCTGATAAACAGCTTTACACATCTCTGCTCAATATTTTGTGAACAACTGTTGCGCGGTGCCCGTTGTCACAGGGCGGTAACAATCGCCGCATAGCCTGCGGACTATTTGAGGGAAGTTGCCATGGACGCTGCACCCGCCTTCACCGCTGTGCTGTTCGGCTTGCGCGGCTGCCTGGTTCAAGCCGCCAATGGCGCCCCCTCGCCCGCCCCCGGCGCCCTGGCCACCCTCGCCAGCCTGCGCCAGCGCCAGGTGCCATGCATCTGGCTGGACGACCTCGACGCCACCCAGAGCAAGCGCCTGGCGCACGTACTGCCCGCCTGGCTGCCGGGGCATTCGGTGAACGGCGCGCGCTGGCCGGCGCCGAATGCCTGCTGGCAGGCCCTGATGACGCTGGACAGCCAACGCCTGGACGGCTGTGTGCTGGTCAGCGGCGACCCTCGCCTGCTGCAATCTGGCCTGAACGCAGGGTTGTGGACCGTAGGGCTGGCAGCCTGCAGCCCGTTCTGCGACCGCAGCTCGCGGCAATGGCAAGCCATGTCTGCGCAGGAACAGGACCTGGCCCGTGGCAAGGCGACGCTGGAACTGTTCAGCCTGGGCGTGCACTCTGTCATCGACCACCTGGAAGCGCTGGACACCTGCCTGCAGGACATTGCCCAACGCCGGCGCAAGGGCGAAAAACCCTGATACAGCACCTTTGACGCGGATCATGCAAAGCAACGGCAGGTGGATTACGCTGAAGACAGGCCAGAACCTTTGCCGCTTCGCTGAGGTCCATGGCTTGCCAAGCCATTGATGGAGAACTGCCAATGCCTGCCCGCGAATTGCAAGAGCGCCTGAACAGCTTGCGCGAGCAACTGGACCGCAACGTGCCGCTTTCTGACGAGGAACTGGCCGCGCTGCACGAAGAAGCGCGCCAGATCGAGGCGCAACTGAAGCTTGAGGAAGCCACGCCAGACCATAACCTGGTGGACGGCGTGAACCTGGCGATCGAACGCTTCGAGGCCGATCACCCCGACCTCACCGCCACCCTGCGCAGCATTGCCAACTCGCTGCACAGCATGGGGATCTAGAAATACTGGGGCCGCTTTGCGGCCCTATCGCGACACAAGGCCGCTCCTACAGATACAGCGCAAGATTTGAGGCTTGCGCTGTACCTGTAGGAGCGGCCTTGTGTCGCGATAGGGGCGCGAAGCGCCCCCCTGCGTACTTGCGAACCTTACTGCCGAACCAGGCGCTTGTTGTCCGGGCTGATCGCCCCCGTGCTGCGGTAAGGGTTGATATCCAGCCCACCCCGGCGCACATAGCGCGCATACACCGTCAAATGCTCCGGCTGCAGCAGGTTCTTCAAGTCCAGGTAGATCCGCTCCACACACTGCTCGTGGAAGTCGGCATGCTGGCGGAAGCTGATCAGGTAGGTCAGCAGGCTGGCATGGTCCAGCGCCCTGCCCTTGTACTCGACCACCACGCTGCCCCAGTCCGGCTGGCCGGTGACCGGGCAGTTGGACTTCAGCAGGTGGCTGTGCAGGGTTTCTTCCACCTGCCGCTCCGGGTTGCAGTGCAGCAGCTCTGGCTGTGGCTGTTCGTAGTTGCTGATGGCAACGTCCAGCGCATCGATGCAATGCCCCGGCAAGGCCACCACGCCTTGGGCCTCGACCTCGGCCAGGGTACGCACTTTCACGCCGACCGGCTTGCCGGCGGCGGCGGACAGGTCTTTCTCCAGGCACGCCTGCAGTTCGCCAAGCGAGGCGAACACCGTCTGGTTCAATGAGTTCAGGTACAGCTTGAACGACTTGGACTCGATGATGTTCGGCGAATCGGCGGGGATGGCGAACTCGCCGATTGCCACCACCGGCTTGCCCGACGGCAGCAGCCAGCTCAGCTCGAAGCAGTTCCAGTAATCCACACCCTGCCACGGCAAGGTCTGGGCGGTAACGCCCAGTTCGGCCCACTTGGCGGTACGCGGGATCGGGAACAGCAGCTCCGGAGAATAGGTGGCAATGTATTCGCTGGACTTGCCTAGCGGGGAATGTTCGGCAGCGGGATGCATGGAAACTGACCTGAAGGTTCGAAATTGCCCCTAGTCTACCGGTTTTGCCCCCCGCCTTGGAGCGCAAGTCAGCGGGATTACATCTTCGTCAGTTTGGGGCGAGCGGGTGCATCGTCACGTATCATCTCAGCATCACCCAACCCCTGTGGGAGCGGGTTCACCCGCGAACACCGGCAAAGCCGGTGCCATGCACCGTGTTGAATTCTTCGCGGGTAAACCCGCTCCCACAGGGTTTTGTGCCGTTTGCTGGAGTCAATTCACCCAATGAAACTGCTGATCGTCGAAGACCAGGCCCGTACCGGCCAGTACCTGAGCCAGGGCCTGAACGAGGCCGGCTTCGCCACGGAACTGGCCACCGACGGCGAGACCGGCCAGTTCCTCGCCCTGACCGGCGACCACGACCTGCTGATTCTCGACGTGATGCTGCCTGGCCGTGACGGCTGGCAGATCCTCCAGGCCGTGCGCCAGGCCGGCCTGGACACCCCGGTGCTGTTTCTCACCGCCCGCGATGCCGTGGAAGACCGGGTGCACGGCCTGGAATTGGGCGCCGATGATTACCTGGTCAAGCCGTTCGCCTTCTCCGAACTGCTGGCGCGGGTACGCAGCCTGCTGCGCCGGGGCACCAGCCCCAGCCAGGACACCACCCTGGGCCTGGCCGACCTGCGCCTGGACCTGATCCGCCGCCGCGCCGAGCGCGCCGGCCAGCGCATCGACCTGACCGCCAAGGAGTTCGCCCTGCTTGAACTGCTGCTGCGCCGCCAGGGCGAGGTGCTGCCCAAATCGCTGATCGCCTCGCAGGTATGGGACATGAATTTCGACAGCGACACCAATGTGATCGAAGTGGCGATCCGCCGCCTGCGCCTGAAGATCGACGACCCACACCCCAACAAGCTGATCCATACCGTACGCGGCATGGGCTATGTACTCGAAGAGCGTACTGAGTGATGCGTCGGGTCTCCCTCGGCAGCCGCCTGGCCCTGCTGTTCGCCGCCTGCACCGCCGCTGTCTCGCTCGGTGCCGGCCTGATATTCAGCCGGGCCAGCGAGCAGCACTTCGTCGAACTGGACCAGCAACTGCTGGACTCGCGCCTGTCGCTGTTCCGCACCCAGCTGGCCGGTATCACCACCCCGGCCGAGCTGCAGGCGCGCCTGCCCGCCTTGCGCGATGAACTGGGCCACCAGGCCGACCTGGCCTTGCGCATCAATGGCAGCGACGGCGCCACCTGGTTCGAAAGCCGCACAGGCCTGCCGCGGACGCCACTGCCCGACGGCCTGGCAACCCTGCATGCGCAAGGCACCGACTACCGCAGCCTGGCCGTGCACCTGGCGCAAGGCGCCCCGCAGTCGCCACAACTGACCCTGTACCTCGACATCACCCATCACCAGCACTTCCTGCAGGGCATGCAACGGCTGATCTGGCTGACGGTGGGCCTGTCGGCACTGGCCACGGCACTGCTCGGTGCCTGGGCTGCACGCCGCGGGCTGCGACCGTTGCGGCAGATGGGCCAGGTGGCTGCCAGTGTATCGGCGCGCTCGCTCACCACACGCCTGCCGGTGGCACAGATGCCCGAAGAGCTGGCCGAGCTGGCGACGGCCATGAACGCCATGCTGCAGCGCCTGGACGATGCCTTCCAGCGCCTGTCGGCATTCTCCGCCGACATCGCCCACGAGCTGCGCACGCCGCTGTCCAACCTGCTGACCCACACCCAGGTCACCCTCACCCGCCCGCGCAGCCTCGAAGAGTACCGCGAAGCCCTGCACGGCAACCTCGAGGAGCTGCAATGGATGGCGCAGATGATCAACGACATGCTGTTCCTGGCCAAGGCCGACCATGGCCTGCTGGTGCCGGGGCAAGCACCGCTGGTGCTGCATGAGGAGGTGGATGCGCTGCTGGAGTACTACGCGCCGCTGGCAGAGGACAGCGGCGTGCAGATGCTGCGCGAGGGTGAGGCGCTGCTGCAGGGCGACCGGCATATGCTGCGCCGGGCGCTGTCCAACTTGCTGGACAATGCCTTGCGCTTCACCCCGTCGGGTGGGCAGATAAAGGTGACATTGGGGCCAGGGCCGAGGATTGGCGTGGCCAATACCGGGGCGGCTATCGAGCCGGCAGTGTTACCACGGTTGTTCGACCGCTTCTACCGGGTGGATCCGGCGCGGCGGGAAGGCAGTAGCGAGCATGCCGGGTTGGGGTTGGCGATTACCCGGTCGATCGTGCAGGCCCATGGTGGAAGCATTCGGGCGCAATGCGAGGATGGGTGGACGCGGTTTTTGATCGAGTTCACTCAGGATCGGTGAAACTGGGGCTGCTTCGCAGCCCATCGCGACACAAGGCCGCTCCCACAGGGATCGCGTCAGCTTGGCCAATTCGCGATGCTTGTGGGAGCGGCCTTGTGTCGCGAAAGGGGCGCAAAGCGCCCCCAGACTCTCAGGTAAACATCAAACCGCCAGACCAATCGCCGGCTGCACCTGCGATGCCCGATAAGCCGGGTAAATGGTCGCCAGGAAGCTCATCACCAACCCGGCAGTGCAGATGATCGCCACATCGCCCCACTGCAGCTGCGACGGCAAGCTGCTGACGAAGTACACATCCGAAGTAAAGATGTGCTGCCCGCTCACCCGCTCCAGCCAACCGACGATCTGGCTGACGTTGAACGCCGCAATCACCCCCAGCACGCCACCGATCAGCGTCCCGACAATGCCGATCAGGCTGCCCTGGACCATGAACGTGCCCATGATCTGCGCCGGTGTGGCGCCCAGGGTGCGCAGGATGGCGATGTCCGGGCCCTTGTCGTTCACCACCATCACCAGGGTGGCGATGATGTTGAACGCTGCCACCGCGATGATCATCAGCAACAGCAGGCCGATCATGGTCTTTTCCATCTTCATGGCACTGAACAGGCTGCCCTGGGTATGCGACCAGTCGTCGGCCCGGTAGGCATCGCCCAGTCCGGCAGCGATGGCCTTGGACACCTGCGGCGCGGCATACAGGTCGTGCAGTTTCAGGCGCACGCCCTGCACCTGGCCCGGCGCCCAGCGCTGCATGGCGCCGGCATCGTCGACGTGGATGTAAGCCTGCGAGCCATCCAGCTCGGCGCCGACCTTGAAGATGCCGACCACGGTCAGGCGCTGCATGCGCGGGGTGATGCCGCCCGGCTCCTTGCTGATTTCCGGCACGATCAGGGTCAGTTTGTCGCCGGTATTCAAGCGGAAGCGCCGCGCAGTCAGCTCACCGATGACCACGCCGAACTCTCCCGGCTGCAGGTCCTGCAGGCGGCCCTGGACGATATGCTGGCCGACGATCGAGACCTTGCCCTCTTCGGCCGGGTCGATACCGCCGACCTGGATCGGCTGCATCGCGCCCTTGTACGACAGCATGCCTTCCATTTCGGTAATCGGCGCCGCCGCCATCACCGCCGGGTCGCGCATGGCCGCGTCGGCCACCTTGTGCCAGTCGTCCAGCGGCTGCACGCCGAGGATGGCGGCATGCGGCACCAGGCCGAGGATGCGCGAACTCATTTCGCGCTGGAAACCGTTCATCACCGACAGCACCACGATCATCGCCAGCACGCCCAGCGACAGGCCGATCATCGAGGTCATCGAGATGAACGAGATGAAGTGGTTGCGGCGCTTGGCTCGGGTGTAGCGCGCGCCGATGAAGATGGGCAAGGGTCTGAACATGTACGAAAACACCCAATGAAAACAGGAAAACGGGGCGGCACCGGCCACCCCGTGCAGTCGATCAGATCGCCACCAAGTGGCCGTCGTCGAGCTTCAATACACGGTCCATCTGGCGCGCCAGGTTGAGGTCGTGGGTGACCACCAGGAACGCCGTGCGCGACGCACTGGACAGTTCCTGCATCAACTCCTGGATGCCCTGGGCGGTGTGGTGGTCGAGGTTGCCGGTCGGCTCGTCGAGCATTACCAGGCCGGGGCGGTTGACCAGTGCCCGGGCGATCGCCACCCGCTGGCGTTCACCACCGGACAGTTCGGCCGGCTTGTGGTTGAAGCGGTGGGCCAGGCCCACGCGCTTGAGCAGCGCCTCGGCACGCTCACGGGCCTCGGGGATCGGCGTGCGGCCGATCAGCAACGGCATGCACACGTTTTCGATGGCCGTGAATTCCGGCAGCAGGTGGTGGAACTGGTAGACAAAGCCCAGCTCGCGGTTGCGCAGCAGGCCACGGGCACGCTCGCCCAATGCCGACAGCTCCTCACCGGCCAGCCAGACACTGCCCTGGGTCGGCCGGTCGAGGCCGCCCAGCAGGTTGAGCAAGGTACTCTTGCCCGAGCCGGAGCTACCCACGATGGCTACCCGCTCACCGGCGTTCAGCTCGAGGTTGAGCCCGGACAGCACCTGCACCGATTCCGGGCCCTCGTCGTAGGACTTGCCCAGGTTGCGGCAACTCAGAACGGCTTTATCACTCATGCGCGACTCACTCATAACGTAGCACCTCTGCAGGCTGGGTGCGGGCCGCACGCCAGGCCGGGTACAGGGTGGCGAAGAAACTCAGGACCAGCGCCGCACCGCAGACCATGTACACGTCCTGGGCCTGGATCTGCGACGGCAGGTAATCGATGAAATACACGTCGGCGTTGAGGAACTTGTGCCCGATCAGTTTCTCGATGCCGGCGATCACCGCGCTCACGTTCAGCGCGGCGACGATCCCGACCACGGCGCCGATCAGGGTACCGATCACCCCGATCACCGTGCCCTGGACCATGAAGATGAGCATGATCTGCCCGGGCGTGGCGCCCAAGGTACGCAGGATGGCGATGTCGCCACGCTTGTCGTTGACCACCATCACCAGGGTGGAAATGATGTTGAACGCCGCCACCGCCACGATCAGCAGCAACAACAGGCCGATCATGGCCTTTTCCATGCGGATCGCCTGGTACAGGTTGCCGTGGGTACGGGTCCAGTCACGGCTGTAGAACTCCTGGTCACCCAGGCGCTGGGCGATGTCCCAGGCCACCCGTGGCGCCTGGAACAGGTCGTCGAACTTCAGGCGCAGGCCCTGTACCTGGTCGGGCTTCCAGCGGTGCAGGCGGGACAGGTCGCTGATGTTGGTCAGGCCCAGGTAGCCGTCGATCTCGCCCGCGCCCACGTGGAAGGTGCCGACCACGGTGAAGCGCTTCATGCGCGGGAACATGCCGGCCGGGGTCACGCTGACCTCAGGGGCGACGAAGGTGAGCTTGTCGCCGATGCCCACGCCCAGCTTGGCCGCGGCCTTGTCGCCGATCATGATGCCCCACTCGCCCGGCGCCAGCTGGTCGAGGCGGCCTTGAAGGACGAACTTGTCGATGATCGACACTTCGCGCTCGCGGGCCGGGTCGATGCCGTTGAGCAGCACCTTCTGCACCTTGCCTTCATGGGTCAGCAGGCCCTGCATCTGGGTGAAGGGCGCAACCGCCACCACCTGCGGATTCTGCTTTACTTGTTGGGCAAGGGCCGGCCAGTCGGCAATGGGCTGGCCGCTCTCCAGCGTGGCATGCGGGATCATGCCCAACACGCGGGTGCGCATCTCGTGGTCGAAACCGTTCATCACCGAGAGCACCACGATCATCACCACCACGCCCAGGGCGAGGCCGATCATCGAGGTCAGGGAAATGAACGAGACGAAGTGATTGCGACGTTTGGCACGGGTATAACGCGTGCCGATGAATGCGAAAAGAGGTCTGAACATGTCGGGGCTTGTTCGGATGAAAGGGAACGTCCTTGTGGCGAGGCGCCTACGGCGGCTTTACACTCGGACCACCGCCGCTACCTTGGGTTCGCCATGACGACATTAGACGAAGAAGATCGCCGCGAATACTACCGCATCGAAGATCGGATCGCACTTCAAATAAGCCCCCTCAGCGCGGCCGAAGCCCTTGACCCAGATGTGTTGCAAGATGATTCGCCACTATTCAACCTGCTCAGCGAACTGCACCTGTCCGACTTCGAGTCGCAGCACCTGCTGCGCCAGCTGAGCGAAAAGGACCGCACCCTCGCCGCCTTCCTGCGCGCGCAGAACAAACGCCTCGACCTGCTTAGCGCGGTGGTTGCCCAGACCCTGATCGGCGAAGTTGGCCAGCCCCAGCCGGTGGTCATCTCCGAGGGCGGCATCGAATTCGCGCAAGCCACAGCGGTGGCCCCCGGCACCCGAGTCAAGGTGAAGATGGTGCTGATGCCGCGCGCCCATGGCCTGCTGCTGCGCGGCAAGGTAACCCATTGCGACCCGCGCCCGGAGGGCGGCTTCGAGGTCGGCACCGAATTCACCGACATGACCGACGCCCAACGGCAACTGCTGGCTCGCTACATCCTGCAGCGCCAGCAGCAGCAACGGCGCCAGCAGCTGGAACAGAACGACCCCGCCTCCTGAGCCCATTTTTCTCTGATTTGAAGGAACGAACGTGACCCTGATCTACGGCCACCGCGGCGCCAAGGGCGAAGCGCCCGAGAATACCCTGAAGAGCTTCCAGCAATGCCTCGCCCATGGCGTGACCCGCTGCGAGCTGGACCTGCACCTGTCGGCCGACAACGAGCTGATGGTGATCCATGACCCCACCCTCAAGCGCACCACCGGCAAACGCGGCAAGGTGGTCGAGCACCCGGCCGCCGAGCTGGTCAAGATCGATGCCCGCAAAGGCGGCCCGGGCCACGTCCAGCCCTGCCCGATCCCGAAACTGGAAGAACTGTTCGAGAAATGCCCGTTCGAGCACTGGCAGCTGGAGGTGAAAAGCGCCTCGCGCACCCGTGCCGCCACCACCGTGCTGGCAATCCGCGAACTGGCCCAGCAGTACGGCCTGCTGGACAAGGTGACCATCACCTCCAGCTCACGCGAAGTGCTGGGTGCCGCCCTGGAGCTGGTGCCGGACGTCAAGCGCGGGCTGGTGGCCGAATACGCCTGGCTCGACCCGCTGAAGGTGGCGCAGAACTACGGCTGCGAGCTGCTTGCATTGAACTGGACACTGTGCACCCCCGAGCGCCTGCTCAAAGCCCAGGGCCAGGGTTTGCACGTGTCGGTGTGGACGGTCAACGAACCGGCACTGATGCGCCGGCTCGCTGATTTTGGCGTGGACAGCCTGATTACAGACTTTCCCGGTTTGGCCAAGACCACCCTCGGGCAGGGTTGAAATCGGTCTCTCCGACCGGCTCAGGCCACCGGTCGGAGCCGCTCAAAAAAGCCGGTTCAGGCCGTCGTAGGCAGCTACCCGATAGGCTTCGGCCATGGTCGGGTAGTTGAACGTGGTGTTGACGAAGTACTTCAGGTTGTTCTGCTCACCCGGCTGGTTCATGATCGCCTGGCCGATGTGGACGATCTCCGAAGCCTGGTAGCCGAAGCAGTGCACGCCAAGGATTTCCAGGGTTTCGCGGTGGAACAGGATCTTCAGCATGCCCTGCGGCTCACCGGCGATCTGCGCGCGCGCCATGCCCTTGAAGAAGGCCTTGCCCACTTCGTACGGCACCTTGGCCTGGGTCAGTTCCTGTTCGTTGCGGCCGATCGAGCTGATCTCCGGAATGGTGTAGATGCCGGTCGGCACGTCGTTGACGAAGCGCCAGCTGCCATTATCCACGATGCTGCCAGCGGCAGAGCGGCCCTGGTCATGAGCGGCACTGGCCAGGCTCGGCCAGCCAATCACATCGCCGGCACCATAGATGTTCGGCACGCTGGTGCGGTAGGCCTCGTCGACCTCGATCTGGCCGCGGCTGTTGACCTTGATACCGATGTTTTCCAGGCCCAGCTTGTCGGTGTTGCCGGTACGGCCGTTGCACCACAGCAAGGCGTCGGCCTTGATCTTCTTGCCCGACTTCAGGTGCAGTATCACACCGTTGTCCAAGCCTTCGACGCGCTCATACTCTTCGTTGTGGCGCACGGTGATGTTGTTGTTGCTGAAGTGGTAGCTCAGCGCCTGGGAAATTTCCGAGTCGAGGAAGCTCAGCAACTGGCCACGGTTGTCCACCAGCTCTACCAATACACCCAGGCCGCTGAAGATCGAGGCGTATTCGCAACCGATCACGCCGGCACCGTACACGATCAGCTTGCGTGGGGTGTGACTGAGGCTGAGGATGGTGTCGCTGTCGTAGACGCGCGGGTGGTGGAAGTCGATATCGGCCGGGCGGTACGGGCGCGAGCCGGTGGCGATGATGATGTGCTTGGCGTTGAGCTTTTCCACCACACCGTTCGGGCAGACCACTTCGACGGTCTGCTCGTCGGCGAAGCTGCCGGTGCCGAAGAACACGTCCACGCGGTTACGCGCGTAGTAGCCGGTGCGCGACGCTACCTGCTTGGCGATGACCTTCTCGGCGCTTTTCAGCACGTCCGGGAACGAGAACCAGCGCGGCTCACCGATGGCACGGAACATCGGGTTGGTGTTGAACTGCATGATCTGCCGCACCGAGTGACGCAGTGCCTTGGACGGGATGGTGCCCAGGTGGGTGCAGTTGCCCCCGACCTGGCGACGGCTATCGACCATCGCCACCTTGCGCCCTGCTTTGGCGGCGTTCATTGCCGCACCTTCTCCGGCCGGGCCGGAACCCAGCACCACTACGTCGTAGTTGTAGACAGCCATGCGTACTCCTTCAGAACTGGCCCGCAAGCCACGGTCGCTCGCGGGGCGCGATCATGCCGCCGGGGCGTCATGAGAAAATTCGGGTGCAGTCTAATCAAGCGTGAACGCCGCGCACATTAACCCTTGGTCGCGTCGTAGGCCAATTTTGCCCGCACTACATGTGTGAACCATTCCCTGGCGGCGATCATCCCTGCTTGCGCTTTCATTCGCCTTTCACTGCCCGTTCGAATGCGGGCGTAGCTCGGGAGACGAAGCCACCCTCGGCCCGAGTCACCAATACCGCGGCCAGGTCATGCGCCACGGCAAAATCCCAGCCACGTTCCGGGCCCAGGATCAACAGCAGCGTCGAATAGCCGTCGGCCTGCAGCGCCGAGCCATCGAGCACGGTGACCGCGGCCAGGTCGTGCTGCACCGGGCGCCCGAGGCGGGCATCGAAGGTGTGCGAATAGCGCCGGCCATTCTCCTCGAAATAGTGCCGATAGTCACCCGAGGTTGATACTGAAAGGCCATTGACCGGGATGATCTGGCGGGCTATCTGGCGATCTTCGCGGGGCAGCTCCAGGGCGATGCGCCATGGGCTGCCATCGGGCTTGCGGCCGGCGGCCTTGAGCTCGCCGGTGGCTTCGGCGACAAAGCTGGCCACGCCCATGGCCTGCAGGCGCGCGGCGATCAGGTCGACGGCATGGCCGGCGGCGATGCTGTTGAAGTCGAGTTGTACCGGGGCGTCCTTGCACAGGGCCTGGCCGTCGATGTGCAAGTGCCGGTAGCCCACGCGCTGGCGCACCTGGGCCAGCGCCAGCGGGTCGGGCACCTGCTCGTGACGGGCCTGGGGGCCGAAGCCCCACAGGTCGAGCAAGGGTTCGACGGTAAGGTCGAAGGCGCCGCCGCTCTGCTCGGCCAGGTGCTGACCAAGGCTGACCAGTTCGAGCATGTCGGGCGGCAGGACCTGGCACTGGTTGGCGGGCAACTGGTTGAAACGGCTGACGGTGGAGTCGCCGCGGTAGGTCGAGTAATGCTGGTCGATGTCGTGCAGGATGGTTTCGACTGCCGCCTGCACCTGGACCGGCGCCGGGCCGCCGGGTTCGCGCACGTACTGGATGCTGTAGCTGCTGCCCATGGTCGGGCCGCCCAGGCGCTCCAGGGTGGGGGCCTGGTTGCATGCAGTGAGCAGCATGAGGATGAACAGCAAGGCTGTGCGCAAGGTTCGGGCTCTCGGTTGCCTGTGCCGGCCTCTTCGCGGGTAAACCCGCTCCCACAGGTATACCACTGCCCCCACGGACGACGCGGCCCTGTGGGAGCGGGTTTACCCGCGAAGAGGCCGGCACAGGAAACACAAATTCTGGATAAAAAAACGGGAACCCGAAGGTTCCCGTTTTTTCATTGCCTTACAAGCGTATCAGTGCGGAAACGCTGGCGGGTTCACACCGGCCATCTCTTCCATCACACGAACCACCTGGCAGCTGTAACCGAATTCGTTGTCGTACCAGACGTACAGAACAACGCGGTTGTCATTGCAGATGGTCGCTTCGGCGTCAACCACACCGGCGTGGCGCGAACCGACGAAGTCGGTCGAAACCACTTCCTGCGAGCTGACGTAATCGATCTGCTTGTGCAGTTCCGAGTGCATGGCGGTCTGGCGCAGGTACTCGTTGATCTCGTCGCGGCTGGTGGCCTTCTCGAGGTTCAGGTTGAGGATGGCCATCGAAACGTTCGGCGTCGGTACGCGAATGGCGTTGCCGGTCAGCTTGCCCTTCAGCACTGGCAGTGCCTTGGCGGCAGCAGTGGCGGCGCCGGTTTCGGTGATGACCATGTTCAGCGGCGCGGCACGGCCACGGCGGCTGCCCTTGTGGAAGTTGTCGATCAGGTTCTGGTCGTTGGTGAACGAGTGAACGGTTTCGACGTGGCCGTTGACGATGCCGTACTGGTCGTTGATGGCCTTGAGCACCGGCACGATGGCGTTGGTGGTGCAGGAAGCGGCCGAGATGATCTTGTCATCGGCAGCGATGTCACCGTGGTTGATGCCGTGCACGATGTTCTTCAGCGCGCCCTTGCCAGGTGCGGTGAGGATCACGCGGGCAGCGCCCGGGCAAGCCAGGTGCTGGCCCAGGCCGTCGGCATCACGCCATACGCCGGTGTTGTCGACGATCAGCGCGTTTTCGATGCCGTACTGGGTGTAGTCGACTTCGCTCGGGCTCTTGGCGTAGATAACCTGGATCAGGTTGCCGTTGGCGGTGATGGTGTTGTTGGCTTCGTCGATGGTGATGGTGCCATCGAACGGGCCGTGCACCGAGTCACGGCGCAGCAGGCTGGCACGCTTGACCAGGTCGTTCTCGGCGCCCTTGCGCACGACGATGGCGCGCAGGCGCAGGCCGTCGCCGCCACCGGTCTTCTCGATCAGGATGCGCGCCAGCAGGCGGCCGATGCGGCCGAAGCCGTACAGGACAACGTCGGTGCCCTTGCGCGCCGAAGCGTTCTGCTGGCCAACCACCTCGGCCAGTTCTTCACGGACGAACTGCTCGGCAGTGCGGCCATTGCCTTCCTGCTTGAACTTGTTGGCCAGCTTGCCCAGGTCGACCGAAGCGGCGCCCAGTTTCAGCTCGCTCATGGCCTTGAGCAGGGGGAATGTCTCGTGGACGGACAGTTCGGTTTCGTCGGCTTGACGATGACGCGCAAAGCGGTGCGCCTTGAGGATCGAGATAACCGAACGGTTGATCAGGCTACGGCCATAAATCGAGCTCACCACGTTGTTGTTGCGGTAGAGCTGACCGATAAGCGGGATCATCGCTTCAGCCAGGGCTTCACGATCGATCCACTCACCAAGACACTGGTCGGGCTTCTGAGTCACGGGAACCTTCCACATGTAGGGACAGAAAAAAGGGGCTACATTATGACGCCCCAACGCGTTACGGGCAATGAGCGCCTGTCGCGGCCACGCAAGCCAGCGTTCACGCCCTTTCGAACCTGACAGCCGGCACCGTCACCGGTACAATTGATCTCTTTGCCGCAACGCTTGGAGTGCAATCTCCCGTGTCAGTTCTGCGCCTACCGCAAATGTCGGCCACGGCCGGCAAACAAACCTGGGGCAATCTACCCGGTGCCACCCTCAGCCTGGCCATCGCCGAGGCCGCCAGCAGCGCGGGCCGCTTCACTTTGCTGCTGACTGCCGACAGCCAGGCTGCCGATCGTCTGGAACAGGAACTTCGCTTCTTTGCCCCGGACCTGCCGGTGCTGCCGTTCCCCGATTGGGAAACCCTGCCCTACGACCTGTTCTCGCCGCACCAGGACATCATTTCCCAGCGCATCGCCAGCCTCTACCGCCTGCCGGAGCTGAGCCACGGCATCCTCGTGGTGCCGATCACCACCGCCCTGCACCGCCTGGCGCCGACCCGTTTCCTGCTGGGCAGCAGCCTGGTGCTGGACGTGGGCCAGACCATCGACGTGGAGCAGATGCGCCTGCGCCTGGAGGCCAGTGGCTATCGCTGCGTCGACACCGTCTACGAGCATGGCGAGTTCGCCGTGCGCGGCGCGTTGATCGACCTGTTCCCGATGGGCAGCAAGCTGCCCTACCGCATCGACCTGTTCGATGACGAGATCGAGACGCTGCGCACCTTCGACCCAGAGACCCAGCGCTCGATCGACAAGGTGGATTCGGTGCGCCTGCTGCCGGCGCGCGAGTTCCCGATGCAGAAAGAGGAAGTGACCCGTTTCAAGGCGCGCTTCCGCGAACGCTTCGATGTCGATTTCCGCCGCAGCGCGATCTTCCAGGACCTGGCCAGCGGCATCATCCCCGCCGGCATCGAGTACTACCTGCCGCTGTTCTTCGAAGAAACCTCGACCCTGTTCGACTACCTGCCGGCCGACACCCAGGTGTTCTCGCTGCCCGGCGTGGAACAGGCCGCCGAACACTTCTGGAACGACGTGCGCGGGCGTTATGAAGACCGCCGTGGCGACCTGAGCCGGCCGCTGCTGCCACCGGCCGAACTGTTCCTGCCGGTGGAAGACTGCTTCGCCCGGCTCAAGCAATGGCCACGGGTAGTGGTCAGCACCGAAGACCTCGACCCGGGCGTGGGCCGCGAGCGCTTCCCGGCGCGCCCCCTTCCCAACCTGGCAATCGAGGCCAAGGCCAACCAGCCCTTGGCCGAACTGGCCAATTTCCTCGACCAGTTCCCTGGCCGGGTGTTGTTCACCGCCGAATCGGCAGGCCGGCGCGAAGTGCTGCTGGAGCTGCTCGAACGGCTGAAACTGCGCCCGCATACCGTCGACGGCTGGGCCGACTTCATCACCGGCAGCGAACGCCTGGCAATCACCATCGCCCCGCTGGACGAAGGCCTGCTGCTGGACGACCCAGCCATCGCTCTGGTCGCCGAAAGCCCGCTGTTCGGCCAGCGGGTCATGCAGCGCCGGCGCCGCGACAAGCGCGGCGAAACCGCCAACGACGCGGTGATCAAGAACCTGACCGAGCTGCGCGAAGGCGCGCCGGTGGTGCACATCGACCATGGCGTGGGTCGCTACCTGGGCCTGGCAACCCTGGAAATCGACGGCCAGGCCGCCGAATTCCTCACCCTGGAATACGCCGAGGGCGCCAAGCTGTACGTGCCGGTGGCCAACCTGCACCTGATCGCCCGCTACACCGGCAGCGACGATGCCCTGGCACCGCTGCACCGGCTGGGCTCGGAGGCCTGGCAGAAGGCCAAGCGCAAGGCCGCCGAACAGGTGCGCGACGTGGCCGCCGAGCTGCTCGACATCTATGCCCGCCGCGCCGCGCGCAAGGGCTATGCATTTGCCGACCCGTCCGCCGACTACGCCACCTTCAGCGCCGGCTTCCCGTTCGAGGAAACCCCGGACCAGCAGGCTGCCATCGAAGCGGTGCGCGCCGACATGCTGGCGCCCAAGCCGATGGACCGCCTGGTGTGCGGCGACGTCGGCTTCGGCAAGACCGAAGTGGCCATGCGCGCGGCATTCATTGCCGTGCACAGCGGCCGCCAGGTGGCCGTGCTGGTGCCCACCACCCTGCTCGCCCAGCAGCACTACAACAGCTTCCGCGACCGCTTTGCCGACTGGCCGGTGACCGTGGAGGTGATGAGCCGCTTCAAGTCGGCCAAGGAAGTGGCCAACGCCGCCGCCGATCTGGCCGAAGGCAAGATCGACATCCTCATCGGCACCCACAAGCTGCTGCAGGACGATGTACGCTTCAAGGACCTGGGCCTGGCCATCATCGACGAAGAGCACCGTTTTGGCGTGCGCCAGAAGGAACAGCTCAAGGCCCTGCGCAGCGAGGTGGACATCCTCACCCTCACCGCCACGCCGATCCCGCGTACGCTGAACATGGCGGTGGCGGGCATGCGCGACCTGTCGATCATCGCCACGCCGCCGGCGCGCCGCCTGTCGGTACGCACCTTCGTCATGGAGCAGAACAAGAGCACGGTCAAGGAGGCGCTGCTGCGCGAGCTACTGCGCGGTGGCCAGGTGTACTACCTGCACAACGATGTGAAAACCATCGAGAAATGCGCCGCCGACCTTGCCGAACTGGTGCCAGAGGCGCGCATCGGCATCGGCCACGGGCAGATGCGCGAGCGCGAGCTGGAACAGGTGATGAGCGACTTCTACCACAAGCGCTTCAACGTGCTGGTGGCCTCGACCATCATCGAAACCGGTATCGACGTGCCCAGCGCCAACACCATCGTCATCGAGCGTGCCGACAAGTTCGGCCTGGCCCAGCTGCACCAGCTGCGCGGCCGTGTTGGCCGCAGCCACCACCAGGCCTACGCCTACCTGCTGACGCCAACCCGGCAGAAGGTCAGCGCCGACGCCGAAAAACGCCTGGAGGCGATCGCCAACACCCAGGACCTCGGCGCCGGCTTCGTGCTGGCCACCAACGACCTGGAGATTCGCGGCGCCGGCGAGCTGCTGGGCGAAGGCCAGAGCGGGCAGATCCAGGCGGTGGGCTTTACCCTGTACATGGAAATGCTCGAGCGCGCGGTCAAGGCGATCCGCAAGGGCACCCAGCCCAACCTTGAGCAGCCGCTGGGCGGCGGCCCGGAAATCAACCTTCGCCTGCCGGCACTGATCCCCGAGGACTACCTGCCCGACGTGCATGCGCGGCTGATCCTGTACAAGCGCATTGCCTCGGCGGCCGATGAAGAAGGCCTCAAGGACCTGCAGGTAGAGATGATCGACCGCTTCGGCTTGCTGCCCGAGCCGACCAAGAACCTGATGCGCCTGACCTCGCTCAAGCTGCACGCGGAAAAGCTCGGCATCAAGAAAGTCGACGCCGGCCCCAACGGCGGCAAGATCGAGTTCGAGGCCGAGACCCCGGTCGACCCGCTGACCCTGATCAAGCTGATCCAGGGCCAGCCCAAACGCTACAAGTTCGAAGGCGCCACCCAGTTCCGCTTCCTGGTACCGATGGAACGCCCCGACGAACGCTTCAATAACCTGGAGGCGCTGTTCGAGCGCCTGACCCCACAGCCTGCCTAAGGAAGATCCATGCGTGCCATCCGTTGCCTGACCCTGCTGCTGGCGCTGTTCGCCCCGGCCGCCTTCGCCGAAGGCCTGTATCAGGTAGAAATGATCCTGGTGCGGCAGAACAGCGTGCCCGCCTTCACCAGCCCGTTCGCCCCCGAAGACTGGAGCGCTGGCGCTCCACGCCTGGAAAAGGACGCCGAGCGCCGCCTGGCGCTGGAAGACGAAGCCACCCGCCTGGAAGCCACCGCGGACTACACCGTGCTACTGCACAAGGCCTGGCAGCAGCAAGTGGGCAGCGAGCCCAGCCGCATCGCCCTGGGCGAAGGCACCGAGCAGTTCGGCCACTTCCCCATCGAAGGCAACCTGAGCATCGCCGAGGGCCGTTTCATTGCGGTCGAGGCCAACTTCTGGGTCAACCAGCTGGACGGCAACGGCAGCGTGCTGCAAAGCGAGCAGTTCAAGCAGAGCAACAGCAACGTCAAGGGCGGCCAGCTGACCTTCCTCGACGGTGGGCACCTGGCGGTGCTGCTGAAGGTGACACCACCAGGTACGCCTAAAATGCCAGTGATGGACCCGGAGATGATGGAGCAGTGATGTGAGCGAGAGCGATGCGCAGTTCTTTGTGCGGGAGCACGACGGCTGGACGTTCGCGTTTGACCGCAAGTCCCTGCAACGCGGCCTGGACTACGCCGAGGAAGGCAGAAGCGAAATCGTGTCCATCCTCGACATGACCGTCCGCGCCCAGTGCGCAGGTTCCGGCGGCCGGACCTACTACCAGCGCATCACGCTGGACATGACGGAAGATGGCCTGGAGTGCCGAGGCACTTGCTCATGCCCGGTGGGCGAAGACTGCAAGCATTGTGCGGCTGCGCTCTATTTGCTGGAGCGCGGGCCGGATTACGCCGAGGGCAGCCATGATGCCCCTCACCCAACGGTTGACGCAGCCCGGCAATCTCTGGACCTCCCACCTGAACTCGCCCATTGGGTCGAGGCCCTGGAAGCTCCGACAAAGCCTGCCGAGCCTGCCAGGCGCAAAGGCCCGTCGCTCTACTACAAGGTCGTTAATGAGCACGGCCTTTGCACGCTCAGCGTATCCAAAGGCACCCGCGAAGCCGATGGCCAGCTGAAACTCGCCCGTGCCAGCTCGCTGCCTGAGATGCTCTACTACACGCCACGTTACGTAACTGATGAGGACCTGCGCATCCTCAGGCTGATTGACGCCCTTGGCAAAAACACCAACATGCCAATCGCAAGGCTGGAAGGAAAGCAAGGCGCAGAGCTGTACGAGTTCGCACTGGCCAGTGGCCGCCTGATCTACGGCGAGCAACTGTTGCCACTAGCCCCCGGGCCGACACTGCCGGCCGAGTTTCGCTGGATGAGGCTTGAGAACGGCAGCTATCGTGGTGCGTGGCACCATGATGAGCGGATGCATGACATGGCACTGCCGCTCGACCCGCTCTATTACATCGATACCCAGACGGGCATGACTGGCAAGCTTGTACATGATCTTGACCCGTTCATTGCCAGCCAACTGGCAAGCGCACCTACGGTGCCCGAACACTTGATCATCCCCCTGAGCCACCGCTTGAACGCACTGAATCGCCAGGTTCCAACGCCTACAAGCGTACGCAGTGAAGAGATCGACAGTATTCAACCCAGGCCGCACCTGACGCTGGGCAGCCTTGAATTCAGCGCCTACATGCCCAAGACCGGCCGCATGCAGCGGCAGATGCAGCATCGGGCCGCACTGGCGTTCGACTATGACGGTTTACGCGCCAGCGGCAGCGACGAAAAACCGCTGACCCGCCTGGTAGACAACACCAGCCAGCGCATCCGCCGCCAGCCGCAAGCCGAGCAGGCGCTGCGCAAGATGCTGCGCGACCTGGGCTTCAAGGCCGCCACCCGACAAAGCAAGGCCCTGCCTGACAGTGCCGGCGAGATGCTCCAGTTGCCCGATGACGAAGCCTGGCTGCGCTTTGCCCGCGAAGGCCTGCCGAGCCTGCGCGAAGCCGGTTGGAACATCGACATCCACCGCGACTTCGCCTTCAACCTGCAGGAAGTGGACGACTGGTACGCCACCATCGACGAAGCGCCCGGCCATGAATGGTTCGACCTGGAGCTGGGCATCGTGGTCGATGGCCAGCGCCACAGCCTGCTGCCGATCGTGCTGCAACTGCTGCGCAGCAACCCGGAACTGCTGCGCCCCAGCGAACTGGCCCGGCGCAGTGACGACGAGCACCTGCTGATCGACCTCAACCGTGGCCGTCTCGATGCCCCGGCCCTGCGCGTTGCCTTGCCCTATGGCCGCATCAAGGCAGTGATGGGCACCCTGGGCGAACTGTACCTGCACGAAGACGCCGCAGGCCCGTCCCTGCGCCTGGACCGTGCCGATGCCTCACGCCTGAACGACATCGACGGCCTGCCCCTGCATTGGGAGGGTGGCGAGCATGTGCGCGACCTGGGCCGTCGCCTGCGCGATGCCCGTGACTTGCAGGTAGAACCGCCGTCCGGGCTGCAGGCCAGCCTGCGCCCTTACCAGCAACAAGGCCTGAACTGGCTGCAGGCGCTGCGCGAGATGGGCACCGGCGGCATCCTCGGCGACGACATGGGGCTGGGCAAGACCCTGCAGGCCCTGGCACACCTGCTGTTGGAGAAACAGTCCGGGCGCCTGAGCGCACCGGCCCTGGCGGTGATGCCGACCAGCCTGGTGCCCAACTGGCTGGACGAAGCCCAGCGCTTCGCCCCCGGGCTGCGCGTGCTGGCCCTGCAAGGCCCGGGGCGCAGCAAGCATTTCGCCAAACTGCACGAATACGACCTGGTCCTGACCACCTATGCCCTGGTGCCGCGCGACCTCGAGCACCTGCGCGCCCAGGCCTGGCATGTGCTGGTGCTGGACGAGGCACAGAACATCAAGAGCAGCACCAGCAAGGCCGCCCTCGCGGTTTGCGAGCTGCGGGCCAATCAGCGCGTCTGCCTGACCGGCACGCCAATGGAAAACAACCTGGGCGAGCTGTGGTCGATCTTCCACTTCCTCATGCCTGGCTGGCTGGGTGACCTGAAGCGCTTCAACCAGGACTACCGCACACCGATCGAGCGCCACGGCGACAGCGAGCGCATGGCCCACCTGGCCAGCCGCATCCGCCCGTTCCTGCTGCGCCGCACCAAGGAGCAGGTGGCCACCGAGCTGCCGGCCAAGACCGAGATGGTGCACTGGGTCGAGCTTAGCGATGCCCAGCGCGACACCTACGAAGCCGTGCGGGTGGCCATGGACAAGAAAGTCCGCGATGAAATCGCCCGCAATGGCGCCGCGCGCAGCCAGATCATCATCCTCGACGCCCTGCTCAAGCTGCGCCAGGTATGCTGCGACCTGCGCCTGGTCAAAGGGGTGGAAAGCAAAGGCAACCAGGCCGACAAGGGCAAACTGGGCGCGCTGCTGGAAATGCTCGAAGAGCTGCTGAGCGAAGGGCGCCGGGTGCTGTTGTTCTCGCAGTTCACCTCGATGCTGGCGTTGATCGAGCAGGAGCTGGAGAAGCGCAAGATCCGCTACAGCCTGCTGACCGGTGACACCCGCGACCGGCGCACGCCGGTGCAGCAGTTCCAGCAGGGTGATAGCGAAGTGTTCCTGATCAGCCTCAAGGCAGGTGGCGTGGGCTTGAACCTGACGGCTGCAGACACGGTGATCCACTTCGACCCCTGGTGGAACCCGGCCAGCGAAAACCAGGCCACCGACCGCGCCTACCGCATCGGCCAGGACAAGCCGGTGTTCGTGTTCAAGCTGATCACCCGGGGGACAGTGGAAGAAAAGATCCAGCTGTTGCAGCAGGAGAAGGCGGCGCTGGCGGCGAGCCTGCTGGATGGCGGGCAGGCCGGGCAATGGCGGCTGGGGGATGAAGAGATCGAAGCGCTGTTTGCGCCGCTGCCGGGGAAGCGCGGGCGGTAGCCTAGAATCCCTCGCTGCCTGTACCGGCCTCTTCGCGGGCACGCCCGCTCCCACAGGGATATCAGTGCCCTCAAGGGCGGTGCTGTACCTGTGGGAGCGGGTTTACACGCGAAGAGGCCAGCACAGCTACAACACCAATTTCGAAACCAGCGCCGCACCTGTGGGAGCGGGTTCACCCGCGAAGAGGCCAGCACAGGTACAACACCATTTTCGAAACCAGCGCCATACCTCTGTGGGAGCGGGTTCACCCGCGAAGAGGCCGGCACAGGTACAACACTAATTTCGAAACCAGCACAGCACCTGTGGGAGCGGGCATGCCCGCGAAGGGGCCGGCGCGGTCAATCGACCAGCTGCGCCTCCCGCAACGCCCCCAACGCCTCCAGCCACCGCGGCTGCTGGCGATAATCCGTCCGCGCAAACCCTTGCCCACGCATCCGCGCAATCCGGGGCGAGGGCTTGACCTTCATCCGCTGCGCCGCACTCAACGCCAGCTCCGCCGCCGCCCGGTCATTGCACACCAGGCCCATGTCGCAGCCAGCGCTCAACGCCGCCTCGATCCGACTGGCCGCGTCCCCGACCACATGCGCACCCGCCATCGACAGGTCATCACTGAAGATCACCCCGTCAAAGCCCAGCTCGCCACGCAGGATGTCCTGCAACCAGCGCCGCGAGAAGCCAGCCGGCTGGTTGTCGACCTGCGGATAGATGACATGCGCCGGCATCACTGCCGCCAATTGTCCGCTCAGGCGGGTGAACGGCACCAGGTCGGCCTGGCGCAGCTGTTCGAGGCTGCGCTCATCGGTGGGAATGGCCACATGCGAGTCCGCCTCGGCCCAGCCATGCCCCGGGAAGTGCTTGCCACAAGCCGCCATGCCCGCCGCATTCATGCCACGGATGAACGCCCCGGCCAGTTGCGTGGCACGCAGCGGGTCACCCTCGAAGGCGCGGCTGCCCACCACGGCGCTGCGCTGGTGGTCCAGGTCGAGTACCGGGGCAAAGCTGAGGTCCAGGCCAACCGCCAGCACCTCGGTCGCCATCAACCAACCGCACTGCTCGGCCAGGTACTCGGCGTTGTCATTGTCCGCTATCGCCCGCATGGCCGGCAGGCGCACAAAGCCCTGGCGCAGGCGCTGCACCCGGCCGCCCTCCTGGTCCACCGCCAGGATCAGGTCGGGGCGGATGGCGCGGATCGACGCGCACAGTTCACGCACCTGGCGCGGGCTGTCGATGTTGCGGGCAAAGATGATCAGGCCGGCCACTTCAGGCTGGCGCAGCAGGTGACGGTCTTCGGCGGTCAGCCATTTACCGGCGATATCCACCATCAGGGAGCCTTGCAGGCTGACAGTCATGGGTAATCCTTCATTGAAGACTGAGAGAAGCCCACTGGGGGCAGGCGGCCTGCTCGATGCGCACCGGGCAATGGGCCGGCACCTGCTCGAACAGGCTTAGCAAATCGGTGTTGCGCAGGCGTATGCAACCATGGGACAGCGCTACGCCCATGGGTTCCGTATCCGGGGTGCCGTGCAAGTAGATATAACGGCGGAAGGTGTCGACCGCACCCAGGCGGTTGACACCCGGCTCGCAGCCACTGAGCCAGAGAATGCGGGTAAGGATCCAGTCCCGGCCGGGGCATTGCGCATGCAAGGCCGGCGACCACACCTCGCCGGTCCAGCGCCGCCCGGCAAATACCGCATTCAGCGGCAAGCCCGCACCGATCTTCGCCCGCACCTGGTGCAGGCCACACGGCGTGCAACCCGAGCCGTTGCGCTCGCCGGCGCCGTTGCGCGCCGTGGAAACCGGCACGCGCAGGCGCAGCTGGCCATCGGCAAAGCCATAAAGGCACTGGTCAGCGAGGGAAATGTGCAGGAAGTCGAGGTCGGGCATGGGCGCTAGCTTAGCCGAAGCGCCCTGCCCCGCCCAGCCTTCAGGCCTTGGCGGTGGAGGCGCCTGCGCTGGTCTTGGTGCGCGGGCGCAGCTGCGCGGTGGCCATGGCGTCGTCGGTAACACCGCTATCGGCACGCATGCCCGCAGCCAGGAAAGGCACCATCAGGCGCATTACCTGCTCGATCGAGGTGTTGATGCCGAAATCGGTCTCGGCAATCGCCCGCAGGGCCTTGATGCCGGACATGCTGAAGGCGGCGGCGCCAAGCATGAAGTGCACTCGCCAGAACAGCTCCAGCGGCGGGATGCGCGGTGCAGCCTCGTTGACCAGCAGCATGTAGCGGCGGAACACCTTGCCGTACATGTCTTCCAGGTAACGCCGCAGGTGGCCCTGGCTCTGGCTGAAGGCCAGGCCCAGCAGGCGCATGAAGATCGACAGGTCGTTGTTGCTGCGCGGCTGCACGGCCAAAGCCTGCTCGACCAGCATTTCCAGCAGCTCTTCGAGGCTCGGCTTGTGCTCCGGCTTGGCCTGGCGCCGCTCCAGCTCACGTTCGAGGCTGGCGCAGAACGGCCCGAGGAAACGCGAGAACACTGCCTGGATCAGGGCCTTCTTGGAGCCGAAGTGATAGTTGACCGCCGCCAGGTTGACCCCGGCCTTGCTGGTAATCAGCCGCAACGAGGTTTCTGCGAACCCCCTTTCCGCGAACAGCTGCTCGGCAGCATCGAGAATGCGTTCAACGGTTTCCGATTGGGCCATGACTACTCCGACTACTCCGCCAGACAAACAGGTGTTTGAAACATACGTTTCAGCCCTGCTTCTGTCAAGGCTCGGTGACCGGCCGGTCGCCATTTAAAAGCGCCAGGCGGGCGGCTGCAAGCGCCATTGCTGCTGTTTATTACAGGTTTTGGCTTGCAGCGCATCCAGTACTGTATATAATCCCAGTCACTGTACAAAAAGACAGAGCGCTCACCATGTTGAAACTGACGCCACGCCAAGCCGAAATTCTCGCGTTCATCAAGCGTTGCCTGGAAGACAACGGCTTCCCGCCGACGCGCGCCGAGATCGCTCAGGAGCTGGGCTTCAAGTCGCCCAACGCCGCCGAGGAGCACCTCAAGGCCCTTGCCCGCAAAGGCGCGATCGAGATGACCCCGGGCGCCTCCCGTGGTATTCGCATCCCCGGTCTGGAAGCCAAGGCCGAAGAAAGCGGCCTGCCAATCATCGGCCGGGTTGCCGCCGGTGCGCCGATCCTTGCCGAACAGCACATCGAGCAATCCTGCAACATCAACCCCGACTTCTTCCACCCCCAGGCCGACTATCTGCTGCGCGTACACGGCATGAGCATGAAGGATGTCGGCATCTTCGATGGCGACCTGCTGGCGGTACACACCTGCCGCGAAGCCCGCAACGGCCAGATCGTCGTGGCCCGCATCGGCGACGAAGTCACCGTCAAGCGCTTCAAGCGCGAAGGCAGCAAGGTCTGGCTGCTTGCCGAAAACCCCGAATTCGCCCCCATCGAAGTCGACCTGAAAGAACAGGAGCTGGTGATCGAGGGCTTGAGCGTCGGCGTCATTCGCCGCTGATCCAGGAGGCGTCATGCAGCAGTTCATTCACGCACCCGAGCAAGTCCAGTTGCCATTGTTCGAAGCATTCCTCGCCCAGCCCGTACTGCCTGGCCTGAAAACCAGCGAAGTGGCGCGCAAAAGCAGCCAGCCCGAGCTGTTCAGCGAACTGTCGCTGCGCGGAGCCCCCGGGCACTGCCAAAGCCTGCTGGCACCCGTGCTGCGCGAACTGAGCGAAGAGGACGAGACCCGCTGGCTGACCCTGATCGCCCCGCCGTCAAGCCTGACCCAGGCCTGGCTGCGCGATGCCGGGCTCAACCGTGAACGCATCCTGCTGCTGCAACCTCGCGGCAATCAGAGCCCGCTTCAACTGGCCTGCGAAGCCTTGCGCCTGGGCCGCAGCCACACCGTGGTCAGCTGGCTGGGCAACGTCAACGCCACTGCACGCCAGCAATTGCTGCGCGCTGCCGGTGCCGGAAACGCACAAAGCCTGAACATCCGCCTCGGCTGATGTTCAGGCTTTGCCTGTCATTGTATGAAACCTGATGCCCTGCTGCACCTCAGTGCAGCACACGCGGCCCTTCATCACGCTCAAGCTCGCCATCCATCAGGCGACCGGCCATCTGCACGCCCACGCTGAGCATGGCCTTGGCCACTTCCACATGCTGCCCCTGCAGGAACGCCTTGGCGTCTTCCGAGAAATCCAGGGTTACCAGAGAGCCCTCATCCTCGGCGCGACGCAGTTCGATGCGGCCATCAGGCAACTCGACAATTTCCAGAAACGACGTAGACATAAATGGCAGTTCTCCGCGAAAGGCCGGTATTGTACCAGCCGTAGCAGCTATCAGCACTCACTCAACGCGTCGCGGAAACGTCTCACCAGGCCCTTGAGGTTGCTGCGCCAGCTTTCCAGTTCGGCACGCGACAGCGCCGGATGCTCGGGCTCATCGAGATTGACCGCCTGGATCAATGGCTGGGTGACGTCGGTTTTTGGCGCTTTTTTCGCGACCGGTGGTCGGAACAAATCGGCATAAGCACTGAGCATTTGCGCCAGCCAGGTTTCGCGCTGGCGGGCCAGTTCCAGCAGTTCGGCCACTTCCGGGATGGCGATGCCGTTCAGCGCATCGTCAGCCAGTGCTTGCTCGACCGTTGCAACAACTGGCAGGCGGTAGAAGCCACCAATTTCATGACACAGGCCCAGCAGTGCGCCGTAGAGATGGAACAGCGCCGACTCGCGCTCGGCCTGGACCAGGCCCTGGGCATTCATGGCCTGGCTTTGTTCGGCCTTGGCCATGGACTCCAGGGCGAGGCCGGCAAAGAACAGTTTCTGATTGGTGCGGGTGTAGAGTTCCTGGGCCATTTCAGTGCCCTCCCTAAGGCTGCAAGGCGGATAGCCTCATCATAAATGATTGGGGCCGCTTTGCGTCCCTTCGCGGGCTTGCCCGCTCCCACAGGAACTCCATCAAGCCCAAGGCCTGCGCTGTACCTGTAGGAGCGGGCAAGCCCGCGAAGGGGCGCGAAGCGGCCCCAATTACAGCACTGACGGATCAGCGCTTGTCTTCAACCTTCCACGCATTGCCGTCGTAGAACGCCTTCCAGCCGGTCGGCTTGCCATCAACCTCGGACTGCACGTACTGCTCCTTGGTCTTGCGGCTGTAGCGGATCACCGCCGGGCGGCCTTCCGGGTCTTTCTGCGGCGCATCACACAGGAAGTGGTACTTCGGATCGATCTCATGCTTGTGTGGCACGATCTCCAGCACCAGCGGTGCGCGGGTTTCGCGGTTCTTGGGGAACTGGCTGGCGGCCAGGAACAGCCCCGAAGCGCCATCACGCAGCACGTAGGTATCGTCGACCTTCTCGCACTTGAGCTCTGGCATGTCCACCTTGTCCATCTTCGGTGGCGCCGCCTCGCCGCTCTTGAGCAGCTTGCGGGTGTTCTTGCACGCCGGGTTGGTGCAACCGAAGAACTTGCCGAAACGGCCAGTCTTCAACTGCATCTCGCTGCCACACTTGTCGCACTCCAGGCTCGGCCCTTCGTAACCCTTGATGCGGTAGTTGCCTTCCTCGATCTCGTAGCCAGCGCAATCCGGGTTGTTACCGCAGATGTGCAGCTTGTGCTTCTCGTCCAGCAGGTAGGCATCCATCGCCGTGGCGCAGATCGGACAACGGTGCTTGCCCAGCAACACGCGGGATTCCGATTCGCCCTCGTCGTCCGCGGCAATCTCGTCGCCCGGCACCAGGTTGACGGTGGCCTTGCAGCGCTCTTTCGGCGGCAGGCTGTAGCCCGAGCAACCGAGGAACACGCCGGTGGAGGCAGTGCGGATCATCATCGGCCGGCCACATTCCTTGCACGGAATGTTGGTCATGGTCGGTTGGTTGGCGCGCATGCCGTCTTCGCTGGACTCGGCGGTCTGCAGTTTCTTGCTGAAGTCGCCGTAGAACTCGTCGAGCACGTTCTTCCAGTCACGCTCGCCCTGGGCCACGTCGTCGAGGTTCTCCTCCATGTCGGCGGTAAAGCCGTAGTCCATCAGGTTGGAGAAGCTCTCGGACAGGCGCTCGGTGACGATGTCGCCCATCTTCTCGGAATAGAAGCGGCGGTTGTGCAGGGTCACATAGCCACGGTCCTGAATGGTCGAGATGATCGCCGCATAGGTCGACGGGCGGCCGATACCGCGCTTTTCCATTTCCTTGACCAGGCTGGCTTCGGTGAAGCGCGCCGGTGGCTTGGTGAAGTGCTGGCTCGGGTCGATCTGGATCAGCTTCAGCGCTTCGCCCTGGACCATTTCCGGCAACACGTCGTCTTCGCCAGGCTTGCTCTGCTGCGGCAGCACACGGGTGTAACCGTCAAACTTGAGGATACGGCCCTTGGCACGCAGTTCGAAGTCGCCCGCGGCCACGGTGACGCTGGTGGACAGGTACTGCGCTGGCGGCATCTGGCAGGCCAGGAACTGGCGCCAGATCAGCTCGTACAGGCGCTCGGCGTCGCGCTCCATGCCAGTGAGCTTGCTCGGGTGGGTATTCACGTCGGAAGGACGAATCGCTTCGTGCGCCTCCTGGGCGCCTTCCTTGCTGCCGTACACCAGCGGTGCCTCGGGCAGGTACTGCTTGCCGAACTCGCGCTCGATGTAGCTGCGCGCCATGTCCAGGGCGTCGGCCGACAGGTTGGTGGAGTCGGTACGCATGTAGGTGATGTAGCCGGCTTCGTACAAGCGCTGGGCCATCATCATGGTTTTCTTCACACCGAAGCCCAGGCGGTTGCTGGCGGCCTGCTGCAAGGTGGAGGTAATGAACGGTGCCGACGGCTTGCTGCTGGTCGGGCGGTCTTCGCGCTTGACCACGCTGTAGCTGGAAGCCTTGAGCTTCTCCAGCGCCGCCATGGCCTGGGCTTCGTTCAGCGGCTTGAAGGCCTCACCCTTCTCGCGTGCCACTTCGAAACGCACCTTGGCGTTCTTGGCGGTGCCGAGGTCGGCGTGGATTTCCCAGTACTCTTCCGGGATGAACGCGCGGATTTCGCGCTCGCGCTCCACCACCAGCTTCACCGCCACCGACTGTACACGGCCGGCGGACAGGCCTCGGGCGATCTTGGCCCACAGCAGCGGCGAAACCATGTAGCCGACCACGCGGTCGAGGAAACGCCGCGCCTGCTGCGCGTTGACCCGGTCGATATCCAGCTCGCCCGGCTGCGAGAAGGCTTCCTGGATGGCCTTCTTGGTGATTTCGTTGAACACCACGCGCTTGTAGCGGGTGTCGTCGCCGCCGATGGCCTCGCGCAGGTGCCAGGCAATGGCTTCCCCTTCGCGGTCCAAGTCGGTTGCGAGATAGATGGTGTCGGCGTCCTTCGCCAGGCGGCGCAGCTCTTCGATCACCTTTTCCTTGCCAGGCAGGATCTCGTACTTGGCCTTCCAGCCATGGTCGGGGTCGACGCCCATGCGTGCCACCAGCTGGCGGCGGGCCTTTTCCTTCGGCGACAGGGCCGGAGCCTCACCCGCGGCCTTGCCACGCTTGGCGGCTGGCTCTTTGCTGGCGCTGGCCGAACCGCTGGTGGGGAGGTCTCGGATATGGCCGATACTCGACTTCACCACGTACTGGTTGCCCAGGTACTTGTTGATGGTCTTGGCCTTGGCCGGGGATTCCACAATGACCAGCGATTTGCCCATGGATCGGAGTATTCCTGAATCTGAAGATGAAAAACGCGTCAGGTGCCAGACGCGGCACCGCTATATATAGTGGCAAAAGTGTGAGGTCAAGTTCGGACTATCACTCGTGCGACTTGCCCAGCAACCCGGGCAGCCCCTCTTCGGCCTTGACCAAAGCAAAGCGTGGCACCTGCTCGCCGTCAACCTCGACGGACTCCTGGAACATCGAAAGTGGCCGAACCCAGAAGCTGTAATCACCATACAGGCATTGGTAGAACACCATCCACTCTTCGCTCTCGGAGTGCCGCGCAACACTGAAGACACGGTACTCAGGCCCTTTGTAATGCCGGTATACGCCTGGTTGTATCTGCATGTTGCCCACCCTCTTGAATAAAACCTGTAAAAAACAAAACCGGGGCACAAGGCCCCGGTCGCTGTCCCGCTACGCGATCAGACGCGTTCGAAGACAGTGGTGATACCTTGGCCGAGGCCGACGCACATGGTCGCCACCCCCAGGGTACCGCCATTCTGCTTCATGACATTGAGCAGGGTGCCGGAAATCCGTGCCCCGGAGCAACCGAACGGGTGGCCCAAGGCAATGGCGCCGCCGTGCAGGTTAACCTTCTCATCCATCTTGTCGAGTACTTTCAAGTCTTTCAGCACTGGCAGGGCCTGTGCAGCGAAGGCTTCGTTGAGCTCGATGAAGTCGATGTCGGCCATGGTCAGGCCAGCACGCTTGAGGGCTTTCTGGGTCGACGGCACCGGGCCATAGCCCATGATCGCCGGGTCGACACCAGCCACCGCCATGGAACGGATGACCGCCAATGGCTGGATACCCAGGTCCATGGCGCGCTGGCCGGACATGACAATCATGCACGACGCACCGTCGGTGATCTGCGACGAGGTACCGGCAGTGACGGTACCGCCTTTCGGGTTGAACGCCGGCTTCAGCGACGCCAGGCCTTCGAGGGTGGTTTCCGGGCGAATGGTTTCGTCGAAATCGAACACCTTCAGGAAGCCGTTCTCGTCATAGCCCTGCATCGGGATGATTTCGTCCTTGAACTTGCCTTCGACCGTGGCCTTGTGGGCCAGCTGGTGCGAACGCAGGCCGAACAGATCCTGCTGCTCTCGGGTGATGCCGTGCATCTTGCCGAGCATTTCCGCGGTCAGGCCCATCATCCCGGAAGCCTTGGCGGCATGCAAGGACAGGTGCGGGTTGGGGTCGACGCCATGCATCATGCTGACGTGGCCCATGTGCTCCACGCCACCGACCACGAATACATCACCGTTGCCGGTCATGATCGCCTGGGCGGCGGTGTGCAGCGCGCTCATCGACGAGCCGCACAGGCGGCTGACGGTCTGCGCCGCGGAGGTGTGCGGGATCTGGGTCATCAGCGAGGCCATGCGGGCGATGTTCCAGCCCTGCTCGAGGGTCTGGTTGACGCAGCCCCAGATCACGTCCTCGACTTCTTTCGGGTCGACCTTGTCGTTGCGTTCCAGCAGCTTGCTGATCAGGTGCGCCGACATGTCTTCGGCGCGGGTATTGCGGTGCATGCCACCCTTGGAGCGGCCCATCGGCGTGCGACCGAAGTCGACAATCACCACGTCTCTTGGATTCAGGCTCATATCAAATCTCTCGCTCTAGCTCGTTGACCGCTCAGTTGAAGAAGCGCTGGCCGTTCTTGGCCATTTCACGCAGCTTGGCGGTCGGGTGGTACAGCGGCCCCAGGTCGGCGTACTGATCGGCCAGGGCAACGAATTCGGCCACACCGATCGAGTCGATGTAGCGCAGCGCACCACCGCGGAAGGGAGGGAAGCCAATGCCGTAGACCAGGCCCATGTCGGCTTCGGCGGCGGTTTCGACGATGCCGTCTTCCAGGCAGCGCACGGTCTCCAGGCACAGCGGGATCATCATCCAGTTGATGATGTCTTCGTCGGTGACTTCACGCTGCTCGAAGACGATCGGCTTGAGCACGTCGAGCACGCTGGCGTCGGCGACCTTCTTCGGCTTGCCGCGCTTGTCGGTTTCGTAGGCGTAGAAGCCCTTGCCGTTCTTCTGGCCCAGGCGGTTGGCCTCGTACAGTGCGTCAACGGCCGAGCGGCGCTCGTCCTTCATGCGGTCCGGGAAGCCTTCGGCCATCACGTCGCGGCCGTGGTGGCCGGTGTCGATGCCGACCACGTCCATCAGGTACGCCGGGCCCATCGGCCAGCCGAACTTTTCCATGACCTTGTCGATACGCACGAAGTCGACACCGGCGCTTACCAGCTTGGCGAAGCCGCCGAAGTACGGGAACAGCACGCGGTTGACCAGGAAGCCCGGGCAATCGTTGACCACGATCGGGTTCTTGCCCATTTTCTTGGCGTAGGCCACGGTGGTGGCGACCGCCACTTCACTGGACTTCTCGCCACGGATGACTTCCACCAGCGGCATCATGTGCACCGGGTTGAAGAAGTGCATGCCGACGAAGTTTTCCGGGCGCTTGAGCGCCTTGGCCAGCAGGTTGATGGAAATGGTCGAGGTGTTGGAAGCGAGGATCGCATCGTCCTTCACCTGGGTTTCCACTTCAGCCAGCACGGCCTGCTTGACTTTCGGGTTCTCGACCACGGCCTCGACGACGATGTCGACATTGGCGAAATCGCCATAGGACAGGGTCGGGCGAATGGCGTTGAGTGCCTCGGCCATCTTGGCCGGGGTCAGGCGGCCCTTCTCGACGCGGTTGCCGAGCAGCTTGGAGGCCTCGTTCAGGCCCAGCTGGATGGCTTCCTCGCGGATATCCTTCATCAGGATCGGTGTGCCCTTGACCGCCGACTGGTAGGCGATGCCGCCACCCATGATGCCAGCGCCGAGCACGGCGGCCTGCTTCACGTCGTGGGCGATTTCGTCATGCGCCTTGGCCTTGCGCTTGAGTTCCTGGTCGTTTAGGAACAGGCCGATCAGGCTCTCGGCAACCGAGGTCTTGGCCAGCTTGGCGAAGCCTGCGGCTTCGACTTCCAGGGCCTTGTCACGGCCGAAGTTGGCAGCCTTCTGGATGGTCTTGATGGCTTCGACCGGGGCTGGGTAGTTCGGGCCGGCCTGGCCGGCGACGAAGCCCTTGGCAGTCTCGAAGGCCATCATCTGCTCGATGGCGTTGAGCTTGAGCTTTTCCAGCTTGGGCTGGCGCTTGGCCTTGTAGTCCAGCTCGCCACTGATGGCGCGCTTGACCAGGTCAAGGGCACCGGCAATCAGCAGTTCAGGCGCGACCACGGCGTCGACGGCACCCACTTTCAGGGCGTCTTCGGCACGGTTTTCCTTGCCGGCGGCGATCCACTCGATGGCGTTGTCCGAACCGATCAGGCGCGGCAGGCGCACGGTGCCGCCGAAGCCCGGGTAGATACCCAGCTTGACTTCCGGCAGGCCGATCTTGGCGCTGGTGGACATGACCCGGTAGTCGGCGGCCAGGCACATTTCCAGGCCGCCGCCCAGGGCGATACCGTTGATGGCGGCGACGGTCGGCACTTCGAGGTCTTCGAAGGCGTTGAAGATGCGGTTGGCTTCCAGGTTGCCGGCGACCAGTTCGGCCTCGGGCAGCTTGAAGTTGTCGACGAACTCGGTGATGTCGGCGCCGACGATGAACACGTCCTTGCCACTGCTGACGATCACGCCCTTGACCGAGGCGTCGGCCTGGATGGCATCGACGGCCTGGCGCAGTTCGTTCAGGGTCAGGCGGTTGAACTTGTTGACGGACTCACCCTTGAGGTCGAACTTGAGCTCGACGATGCCACTTTCAAGAGCCTTAACCGTGATGGCTTTACCTTCGTAAATCATCAACTGATCTCCACGATATGGAAGCTGAACAGTACACGCCGATCGCTGCAGCAAAAGCAGGCCTAGCTGCCCTGCCCCAGGCACACCCGTCAGCGCGCTAGTCGGAAGTATGGCTTGGCGTCATGACATACAAACGCTCAATTCATACGCCCGTTTGATTTGGGTGTGCACACATTCTCCGAAAAGATCGGCGTTGTCAAATGCTCGCGAGCAAGGTGAAAACACGACTTTCCGGTCATTTTGTAGCGTCCCGGTACAAAACATGATGACAGTGATTGCTGACCATTCATGTCGGCGATTGACCATGAGCCGCAGGAGAATGCTGCAGCTTTTGCCTTGCGCGGTGACCTCGAACGGCTACACTGGCACTTGCTTGAATGCATACCCGGCCTGCCTGGCCTTTTCTGCGCAGCAGAACGCAAAGCGGCGACTTGGCACCCCACCCCTTCAGGGGATCGGCCAAGCCGCCGCTTTGTCGTTTTGTGCTTGCCTTCGGATGAGAAGACCAATGGGCGGGCTTAGCGTGGCCCTGTGGGAGCGGGTTTACCCGCGAACACCGGCAAAGCCGGTGCCACCCACCGAGTCGCCTTCTTCGCGGGTAAACCCGCTCCCACAGAGGCCGCGCAAAGGCAAATTTCAGGCCAAGGTTTCGAGGACGTGGGCAATATCCTGCAACACAGCCGTATCGCCCCGCTCGGTCCAGTACAGCGCGATCATCCGGGCATCGGCCTCGACCTTGTAGACACTCGCCGGCAAGCGCGCCAGGGCCTCCATGAAGCGTGGGTCCTCGCAGGGTTCACGCCACTGGTTCCACCACACCCCCGGGGTGATCTGCCAGAAGCTGAAGCTGTCCTCATGCCCGCGGCGACGTGCCCGGTGGTATTGCGGGCACGGGCTTGGCGGCTCCTTTTCCAGCCAGTGCGGCCACTGCTGCGGCGCCAGCTGCATGGCCAGACCCATGCGCCGAGCCTCCAGGCGCAGCTTCATCTGCTCGCTCTGCTTGCGCGAGGTGCGCAACCAGGAAAGCGGGCTGAGAATCAGCGCGAGGATTGACACCACCAGCAATACCGTCATATCTGTAGTTCCCATAAAACGTTGCAAATGAGCTGGTTAGCCATTTTTCACGGAAGACCCGCCCGAAAGCGACCATACTTCTTCTATCGCGATTGTCAGGAGTTCCGCTCATGTCCTACGAACATCTTCTGGTCGCCGTCGACCTGACCGAAGAATGCGACCCGGTGATCAAACGTGCCATGGCGCTGGCTGCACCTTCGAATGCCAAGGTTTCGCTGGTACACATCGTCGAGCCGATGGCCATGGCGTTTGGCGGTGACGTGCCGATGGACCTGTCGCAGTTGCAACAGCAGCAGTTCGACCAGGCCAAGGAACGCATGGAGCGCCTGTTCAACAAATACCCGGACATCCACCGCGGCGACTCGCACCTGACCTATGGCCAGCCGCGCCAGGAAATCCACCAGCTGGCCAAGGACCAGAAGTGCGACCTGATCGTGGTCGGCAGCCATGGCCGTCACGGCCTGGCGTTGCTGCTGGGCTCCACGGCCAATGACGTGCTGCATGGTGCGCCGTGCGATGTACTGGCGGTGCGGTTGCAGAAGAAGGAATGATTCAACCTGTGCTGGCCTCTTCGCGGGTGAACCCGCTCCCACAGGGACCGCGCCGCCGTTGAATGCGGCGCAGTACCTGTGGGAGCGGGTTCACCCGCGAAATGGCCGGGTCAGACTAACGCCGATCAGCCTTCCAGCTCGGCCCAGCGCTCCACCAGCACATCCAGCTCACCCTGCAGTTTCTCGATCTTGGCCAGCACTGCCGAGGTTTCCGCAATCGGCCGCTGATAGAAGCCCGCCGCATTCACTTCTTCCTGGGCCTCGGCCATGCGCTGCTCCAGTTCGTCGATCTGCCCCGGCAGCATTTCCAGCTCACGTTGCAGCTTGTAGCTGAGCTTCTTCTTCGAACCATCGGCCACCTCTGCAGCAGGCGCAGGCGCCGGCTTGGCCTCGACCTTCTCCACCACCGCGCTGTTGAGCTCGGACTTGCCGCCCTTGCTCTCGGTCACGCCCAGCAGCTTCGGCGAGCCACCCTGGCGAATCCAGTCCTCGTAACCACCGACGTATTCGCGCACCTTGCCCTCGCCTTCGAACACCAGGGTGCTGGTGACGACGTTGTCGAGGAAGGCCCGGTCGTGGCTGACCATCAGCACGGTGCCCTTGTAGTTGGACAGCACCTCCTCGAGCAGCTCGAGGGTTTCCACGTCCAGGTCGTTGGTCGGTTCGTCAAGCACCAGCAAGTTGGCCGGCTTGCTGAACAGCTTGGCCAGCAACAGCCGTGCACGCTCGCCACCCGACAGCGCCTTGACCGGCGTACGGGCACGCTGAGGGCTGAACAGGAAATCGCCCAGGTAGCTCAGCACATGGCGGTTCTGGCCATCGATCTCGATGAAGTCGCGGCCTTCGGCCAGGTTGTCGATAACGGTTTTTTCCAGGTCGAGCTGGTGGCGCATCTGGTCGAAATAGGCCACCTCCAGCTTGGTGCCGCGCTCGACCTTGCCGGTGGTCGGCTCCAGGTCGCCGAGCATCAGCTTGAGCAGGGTGGTCTTGCCGGTACCGTTGGCGCCCAGCAGGCCGATGCGGTCCTCACGCTGCAGGACCATGGAGAAGTCCTTGACCAGCACAGGCCCGTCGGGGTGATGGAAGCTGACGTTTTCCAGCACCATCACCTGCTTGCCGGACTTTTCCGCCGCCTCGATCTGGATGTTGGCCTTGCCCTGGCGCTCGCGGCGTTCGCTGCGCTCCACACGCAGGGCCTTCAGCGCGCGCACGCGGCCTTCGTTGCGGGTGCGGCGAGCCTTGATGCCCTGGCGGATCCACACTTCTTCCTGGGCCAGACGCTTGTCGAACAATGCGTTGGCGGTTTCCTCGGCGGCCAGCGCGGCCTCCTTGTGCACCAGGAAGCTGGCATAGTCGCCGTTCCAGTCGATCAGGCCGCCGCGGTCCAGTTCGAGGATGCGGGTGGCCAGGTTCTGCAGGAAGGAACGGTCGTGGGTGATGAACAGCACCGCGCCGTTGAAGCCGCGCAGGGCCTCTTCGAGCCAGGCGATGGCACCGATGTCCAGGTGGTTGGTCGGTTCGTCGAGCAGCAGCAGGTCGGGTTCCGACACCAGCGCCTGGGCCAGCAGCACGCGGCGGCGCCAGCCACCGGACAGTTCGGCCAGGGTCTTGTCGGCCGGCAACTGCAGGCGGCTGAGGGTGCTTTCCACCACCTGCTGCAGGCGCCAGCCGTCACGGGCTTCCAGCTCGTGCTGGACGTGCATGAGTTTTTCCAGGTCTTCATCGCCCTGGATGTTCAGGCTCAGGTGGTGGAACTGCGCCAGCAACTCGCCCACGCCATCCAGGCCTGCGGCCACCACATCGAACACCGTGCGCTCGTCGGCCACCGGCAGTTCCTGCGGCAGCTCGCCGATCTTCAGGGCCGGGGCGCGCCAGATTTCGCCGTCGTCGCCCTTCTGCTCGCCCTTGACCAGGCGCAGCATGCTCGACTTGCCGGTGCCGTTGCGGCCGATGATGCACACCCGCTCGCCACGAGCGATCTGCCAGGACACTTTGTCCAGCAGCGGCATGGCGCCGAATGCGAGGGACACATCGCTGAATTTGAGCAGGGTCATGTTGGTCTCCATAAATCGGGCGCGCATTCTACCTGACTTGGCCCTCGACGGCATCCGCCTGGCCAACCGGCGAGGCCTTTGCGACATCTGGTCGAACTTAATATCCCGATACAAGCACAGTGCTTTCACCCGCCGCCGGCAAACAGCTAAGCTAAGGCAATAGCTTCCAACAGTGCTGGCTCCGCCGTCACTTCCCCATGGTTCAACTGCCCGGACGTATCATGCGCAGCCGCCTGTTACATATTGCATCCTGCCTGCTGCTCACCGCCGCCACCTGCGCGGCGCAGGCCGCCGACCTTACCCTGCAACGCCAATACTATGACGAGGCCAAGCGCGCGCTGGCCAAAGGCGACAAAGGCCCGTACCTGCGCTATGCCCAGGCCCTCAGCGACTACCCGCTGACGCCCTACCTGGCCTACGACGAACTCACCGCCCGCCTGAAAACCGCCAGCAACCAGGAAATCGAAGGCTTCCTCGCCAAGCATGGCGACCTGCCCCAGGCCAACTGGATGAAACTGCGCTGGTTGCGCTGGCTGGCCGAACGCGGCGAATGGAACACCTTCGTCAAGTACTACGACCCCAAGCTCAACTTCACCGAACTGGACTGCCTCAACGGCCAGTACCAGCTCAGCCACGGCCTGCGCGCCGAGGGTTTTGCCACGGCCGACAAACTGTGGAACGTCGGCAAGTCGCAGCCGGCCACCTGCGACACGCTGTTCGGCATGTGGGCGGCCGAGGGCCAGCTGACCGAGGCCAAGCGCTGGCAACGCACCAAGCTGGCGGCCCAGGCGCGCAACTACGGCCTGGCCAACAACCTGGTCAAGACCCTGACCACCCTTGCCCCGCAAGGGCGCCTGCTGGTCGATGTGGCGCAGAAACCCGAGCTGCTCAACCAGCCGTCGCGCTTCACCCCGGTCAACGAAGCCATGTCCGACGTGGTCAGCCTCGGCCTGCGCCGCCTGGCCCGGCAGGACCCGGAGCGGGCCATGGCACTGCTCGACGACTACGCCCAGCGCATGCACTTTTCCCGTGACGAGAAGGTGGCCATCGCCCGTGAGATCGGCCTGACCCTGGCGCGCCGCTACGACCCGCGCGCACTCGACCTGATGACCCGCTACGACCCCGAACTGCGTGACAACACCGTCAGCGAATGGCGCCTGCGCCTGCTGCTGCGCCTGGGGCGTTGGGAAGACGCCTACGAACTGACCCGCCGCCTGCCCCAGGACCTGGCCAGCAGCAGCCGCTGGAAATACTGGCAAGCGCGCAGCCTGGAGCTGGCACAGCCGAACAACCCTCAGATCCCGCTGCTGTACAAGACCGTGGCGCGTGAGCGTGACTTCTACGGTTTCCTCGCCGCCGACCGGGCACAGACCCCTTACCAGCTGAACAACAAGCCGCTGGTGCTCAGCCCGCAGCTGGTCAACAAGGTACGCAACACCCCGGGCATCCGCCGTGCCCTGGAGTTCCACGCCCGTGGCCAGATCGTCGAAGGCCGCCGCGAATGGTACCACGTCAGCCGCCACTTCACCCGCGACGAAATGGTCGCCCAGGCGCGCCTGGGATACGACCTGCGCTGGTACTTCCCGGCCATTCGCACCATCAGCCAGGCGCAGTACTGGGACGATCTGGACATTCGCTTCCCGATGGCCCACCGCGACACCCTGGTGCGCGAGGCCAAGGTCCGCGGCCTGCATTCAAGCTGGGTATTCGCCATTACCCGCCAGGAAAGCGCGTTCATGGAGGATGCCCGTTCCCCGGTGGGTGCCAGCGGCCTGATGCAGTTGATGCCGGCCACGGCCAAGGAAACCGCGCGCAAGTTCAGCATCCCGCTGGCATCACCGGCGCAGGTGCTCAACCCGGACAAGAACATCCAGCTGGGTGCCGCCTACCTGAGCCAGGTGCACAGCCAGTTCAACGGCAACCGGGTACTCGCTTCGGCAGCCTACAACGCCGGGCCCGGGCGCGTGCGGCAGTGGCTCAAAGGCGCCAAGCACCTGAGCTTCGATGTGTGGGTGGAGTCGATCCCGTTCGACGAAACGCGCCAGTATGTACAGAACGTGCTGTCGTATTCGGTGATCTACGGGCAGAAGCTGAACTCGCCGCAGCCGCTGGTGGATTGGCATGAGCGGTACTTCGATGACATGTGATTGCTAGTGAGCCTGTGCCGGCCTCTTCGCGGGTAAACCCGCTCCCACAGATTTCACCGGTCCTGAATGCGGTGCAGTACCTGTGGGAGCGGGTTTACCCGCGAAGAGGCCGGCACATGCAACACAGCTACTCCAGGATTTCGACCTGCATCCCTACCTCCAACCACCCACTGCCATCCACCGCCAGGTTCTGCCCGAACAGCACATCCCCCTCCTTCTCACGGAAGGTCCTGAGCGTGGCCATCGGCTCGCGGTCCTCGCTGCGCTCGCCGGTAGCCGGGTCGATGGTGGTAAAGATGCAGCGCACACTGGGCTTGAGCACGCGAAACTCCAGGCTGCCGATACGAATCCGCTTCCAGCCATCTTCGGCAAACGGTTCAGCCCCCTGCACCACCAGGTTGGGCCGAAAGCGCAGCATCTCCATAGGCCGTCCGACACGCCGCTCGAGTTCGTCCAGCGAACCCTGGCCGATCAGCAACAACGGGAAACCGTCCGGGAACGCCGCCCGGTCACTGTTGAAGCCATAGCCATTGGGCAGGTAACGCGCGCGCTGCTCCGGGCAATGCACCAGGCGCACGGCCTTGCCCAGCAGTTGGCTCAGCCAGGCCGCCGCCGCATCGCCCGCATCCGGCACGCGCAGGGTATCGCGCCAGATGGTCACGCCGCGCAAGGCGTCATCGGCAGGTGGCACAGGCAGCCGCAACGGTGCCTGCCCAGGCGCTTCCAGCAGCAACTGGCCGCTGTCATCATCGCTTGCCTTGATCTGGCCTAGCCGAGGCCAGGCGCGCTGGGTAAGGAAGCGTCCGTTTTCTTCCTCCACCACCATCCAGCGCCGGTCACCCTGCAACCCCAGCAATCCCACCGGTGAAGCCTGCAGGCGTTGCGCCTGCCCCGACTTCACCGGGTACCGATACAGCTCACTGAGAAACATCCCTGCCGCCTCGCGTCATGCCAAAACGCCAAGCTTATACCCGGCAGGGGCCGGGATCACGCGGTAGCGGCATCCAGCAACAGGCGTTGCTTGACCACGTCGACCAGGCGATCGGGCTGGAACTTGGACAAGAAGTTGTCGCAGCCCACCTTCTTCACCATGGATTCGTTGAAACTACCCGACAGCGAGGTGTGCAACACCACGTACAACTGGCGCAAACGGGCATCGCCACGGATCTCGGTGGTCAACCGGTAGCCATCCATTTCCGGCATCTCGGCGTCAGTGAACACCATCAGCAGCTTCTCGCACACGTCCTCACCAGCGTCAGCCCAGCCCTTGAGCATGCGCAGCGCCTTCAGGCCATCACTGGCCACGTGCAGCTTCACGCCCAGCTGGGACAGGGTGTCGCGCAATTGCGCCAGGGCCACGCTGGAGTCGTCCACCAGCAGCACTTCGCGGCCACGGGCACGGGCCAGCACCGGGTCGGCGAGCTTGTCGCCGGAAACCCGGGCGTTGTACGGCACGATCTCGGCCAGCACCTTCTCCACGTCGATCACTTCCACCAGCTTGTCATCGACCTTGGTGATGGCAGTCAGGTAATGCTGGCGTCCGGCGCTGGATGGCGGCGGCATGATCGCTTCCCAGTTCATGTTGACGATGCGGTCGACACCGCCCACCAGGAAAGCCTGCACCGAGCGGTTGTATTCGGTGACGATGATGGTGCTGTCCGGCCCCGGCTGCAGCGGGCGCATGCCGATCGCCTGGGACAGGTCGATCACCGGCAGGGTCTGGCCGCGCAGGTTGACCACGCCGCAGACGAAAGCGTGGCGCTGGGGCATCAGGGTCAGCTTGGGCAGTTGCAGCACTTCCTGCACCTTGAACACGTTGATCGCGAACAGCTGGCGGCCGGCCAGGCGAAACATCAGGATTTCCAGGCGGTTCTCACCCACCAGTTGCGTGCGTTGGTCTACCGTGTCGAGAATGCCAGCCATTGGAAAGCCCCCAGGCTTGAGTCGGAAAAAGTGAAATCATCCACCCTGTATCGGCGGCTTCACGCACACCTTGACCCTTGCGGGAAAATGCCGTGAAGGCGATTGATATCACTTTACCATCATGCTTTACTGCGGGAAGCACGGGTGATCAAGCGGGACAGTAAAAGTTCCCCACCTGAGGCCCTTATCAGGGAAACCCTTAGCCACAATCGGGTGCAACCTGATGTTCGCGATATCCTTTAGCCATTAATGTGACGCCATTCTCATTGCATGAATGGAGTCAGGCTTTTGCTAGCTATCGTTTTGGCGTGCCCGTCCCCTGCGCCTGCCCCACGCGCGGGGGCATCATGATGGACAGCGCCTTGTCGTTCGATAACGCCCTGCAGGGGTTCCTGCTGGATGCCCAGGTATTGCTGACCCAGGCCCAGGAATGCCTGCAGCATCTGGAGCTGATCGACAACGACCCGGATGCCTGCCATTGCCTGGACAACGCCCTCGACAACCTTGCTCGACAGGCCACACACCTGGGCCTGCGCGAAGTCGCCCATTACACCACCGCCCTGCAGCAGTTGCTGGCCCCGGCCTGCCAGGTCGGTCGCCTGCAGCGCGAAGCCCTGCCCGCGGTAGGGGCCTGCCTGACCCTGCTGGCCTGGCAACTGGAACTGGTCGACCCTTGCACCGGGCGGCTCAACCTGGACATCGGCGAGCAGCTGGTACTGCTGGGTGAACTGGCCAAGGCCGTGCAGCAAACGTTTGCACAACCCTGCACCTCCTGCGACGAGCAAGGCAGCGTGTGCATCCACCCGCATACCGAGACGGCAGGCAGCACGCACTCCGGCCGCTCATCTGCCACATATTGAACTGGCTTGAAATGCAGCCGGGCACGTTTATTCAGGCCCACCCAGGTCGAACTTGGAAAGTTCTCGAAGTTTTCCAGGTTGCCGGGGGCCAAGTTGAATCAACAGCGCGCAAGTTCAATGGCAAGTGCCTGTTGTGCGATCAAGCCAAGTGGCACTTTGCTACCCTCCAGCGCCCGCCCCGCAGGCGTTTCATAGCGTCACCCGATCGCGACCAATGCACTGCGAAGTGGTAATATGCGGCCCCACAAACGCTTGCGACCTGCAGCAAGGTCGCAAGATCACGTGTTCGAAAGAAAATAGAAAGTACTGCTCCAAAGCCTCTGACATGGATTGTGCAAGGCCTCCATCAGCAATACTTCAGTGGCTTCCCTACCTATGTTTCCACGCTTGAAGACTTCTTTGCGGTGCTGCTTCCGCACTACCCTGCTGCGCTGGGCGACGGTCGGGCTGTGCGTGGCCTCGCTGGTCGCCACCCTGTCGCTGTACCTGACCGACCAGGCGATCCCGGCCAGCCTGCTGCTGCTGCAGCTGGCCGCCACGCTGGGCGCTGCCGTGCACCTGGCCCTGGGCGCCAGGTCGATCAACCTGCGCCCGGCGGAACTGGCCGAGCGCATGCTCAAGGTCCAGGAAGACGAGCGCCAGCACCTGAGCCGGGAATTGCACGATGACATCGGCCAGCTGCTCACCGCCGCCAAGCTGCAGCTGCAGTGGCTGCAGAAGCGCATGCCCGATGACCTGCAAGGCCACTGCGACGCCCTGCGCAGCACCCTGGATGACACTCTGGGCAACGTGCGCGATGTCTCCGCCCTGCTCAACCCGCGGCAGCTGGCCAGCCTGGGCCTGGAGGCCAGCCTGCGCGCACACCTGGTGCGCACCCTGGGCAACAGCGGCGTGCACTGGAGCCTGGCGTGCAACCAGCGCCTGGGCGGCATCGACGAGGCCGTGGCCATGGCGGTGTTCCGCATTACCCAGGAAGCCGTGACCAACATGCTGCGCCACGCCCAGGCACGCAACCTGGTCGTCCGCCTGCAGCGCACCCCCGAGGGGTTGGCGTTATCGATCCACGACGATGGCCGCGGCTTCGTGCCAGCCAGGCAACCGGCCGAAGCAGGCCAGCGGGGCTTGGCCGGCATGCAGGAGCGGGTAACCGCGTTGCAGGGCAGCCTGGACATCACCAGCCAGCTCGGCCTGGGCACGCGCATCGAGGCAATGTTCCCATGGCCACCGCGCACCCAGGAACGCGCCAGGAGTACTGCAACCCATGACCTGTAGACTGCTGCTGGTAGACGACCACTCGCTGATCCGCGCCGGGGTGCGCGCACTGGTCTGCGACATCCCCGGCTATGACGTGATCGGTGAAGCCGACGACGGCAGCCAGTTGCTCGAACAGGTGCGCACGCTGGCGCCGGACATCGTCTTGCTGGACATCTCCATGCGCTCGACCAGCGGCCTGGACGCCCTCACCCAACTGCGCGCCAGCGGCAACACCTGCAAGGTGCTGATCCTGTCGATGCACACCGACCCGGACCTGATCATGCGGGCCCTGGAAAGCGGCGCCCACGGCTACCTGCTCAAGGACACCAGCGCCACCGAACTGGAACAGGCCCTGGCCGCGGTGCGCAACGGCGAGCGCTACCTCAGCCCAGCCATCGCCCATACGGTCATCAACCAGGCGCTGCAGCACGCCAGGCAGGGCAAGCAGCCCGCGGGCGAGCGGCATAACCTCACGGCGCGACAGCTGGAAATCCTGCGCCTGATCGTGCGTGGCAAGTCCACCCGGGAAATCGCCACCGGCCTGGGCCTGTCGATCAAGACCGTGGAAACCCACCGCTCGCAAATCATGAAACGCCTGCAGATTCATGACGTGGCCGGCCTGGTGCTGTTCGCCGTGCGCGAGAAAATCATCAGCCTGGACGACTGAGCAACGGCGACCCCTCCGGCAGATGCAGGCGCAGTGCAGCGGGCCTGGCCTGGAAGCGCAACTTGTCGGCCTGCACCGGCTCGCCATCGAGGTTGATGTCCAGGCCCTGCGAGCACTTGATCTCGACCCAGGGCAACCTGGCCCTGACTAACAACCCGTTGCCAGCCAACAGCTCACGCAGCGCCCCGACCATCTCCTGTGGTGCCGGCAGGATGGCGATGTCGAGCAAGCCGTCGTCCACCAGGGCCTCGGGGCACAGCACTTGCCCACCCCCGGCCTGGCGGCCATTGCCGATCCCCAGCGCCAGCAGGTCACCCTGCCAGTCGAAACCCGGCCCTTGCAGCTCCACCGAGGCTGCCTGCAGTTCGCTGAAGCGCGACAAGCCGGTGAACAGGTAGGCGGCCGCGCCCAGCACTTTCTTCAGATCTTCGGAGGTGTTGGCCGTGACCTGGCTGCCAAAACCGCCCGTGGCCATGTTGAGGAACAACTGGTCGCCGGCCTGGCCCAGGTCTATTGGCCGTGCGGGTATGTTCAGCAATGCCAGTGCCGTGGCAGGCTCCAAGGGTATACCGGCGGCCTTGGCAAAATCATTGGCCGTGCCCAGCGGCAACAACGCCAGGGTGGCCTCGGTACCTGCCAGCCCCATGGCCTCGGCGACATCACGCAGCGTGCCATCGCCGCCTCCGGCGACGATATGGCCGTAGCCGGCGGCCAGCGCCTCGGTGACCAGGCGCTGCGCGTCACCGGCCTCCCAGGTGACCCGCACATCCAGTACCCAGCCGCTGTCGCGCAGACCATGCACGGCGTTGCGCACATCTTCGTTCATGGCCTGCTTGCCGTGCAGGATCAGCATTGCCTTGCGCCCTTGCATGTGCGCGCCTCCGTGAAGTGATCAACCAAGATCTCGACCCTTTGCAGTCGCGGATCGTTGCATGCGCCCGAAAAAAATAGCAGGCCAACGCGATCAGTTTTTGTAGGAGCGGCCTTGTGTCGCGATAGGGGCGCGAAGCGGCCCCACATTTTTTGCTTCGCTGCGGAGATTGCCGGGGCCGCTCTGCGGCCCTATCGCGACACAAGGCCGCTCCTACAAAAATTGACCGCATGGGCCGGACGTCAACCGACAAGCGTTGGCCGGTCTTTTCCCACACACCTGGCAATGCACGGCTATGCTCAGCAGATACACTTTATTGCCACGGACGCGCCCCCGGCAGTGGTTCTACCACTGCTGCCCACGGGCGCGTCTTGCTATCCGCGGCCTTTAGCGAGGATTCCGGGTCATGCGCATTCTCTGGACACTGCCGTACCTGCCCTGGCCAACCACCAGCGGCAGCAAGACCCGGCAATACCACCTGATACGCGCACTGGCACAGCGGGGCCACCGGATTACCCTGCTGGTGCAATCGAAGATCCCGCTCGGCGATGCCGCCCGCGAAGCCCTGGAACCGCTGCTCGAGCGCCTGATCGTGCTGCCCCGTCGGCCCCTGCACAGCCCGCTGAACCTGCTGGCCTCACCGATCATCGCCTACCCCATGCGGGCAATCATCAATGGCCTGGCCCCTTGCCTGCGGCACCGCTTCGAGCATTTGCTGGACGAGCCCTGGGACGTGATCCAGATCGAACACAGCTACAGTTTCCAGCCCTTCGAAAAGGCCCTGCAGGCACGCGGACTGCCGTACATGCTCAGCGAGCACACCCTGGAGTCGGTGATGGGTGGCGCCAGCCACGATCGCCTGCCGCTATGGCTGCGCCCGCTCAACGCCTTCGACCGCTGGCGCTATCGACGCTGGGAACAGCGGGTATTGCGCCAACCCACCGAACTGGTGGCAGTCAGCGCCCACGACGCCGAATTGATCGCGCAGATCAGCGGGCGCCCGGTGAACGTGGTGGTCAATGGCGTGGACTGTGATTTCTACCAGCACGTGCAACCCGCGCTGCACAGCCAGCGCCTGCTGTTCGTTGGCAACTTCGAGTATGGCGCCAACCTGGAGGCCATCGAATGGGCGCTGGAAGACATCATGCCGCAGGTCTGGATGAGCAACCCGGCGGTGCGCCTGGCGATTGCCGGGCATGCCATGCCGGCCAGCTGGAAACTGCACTGGAACGACCCGCGCATCGAATGGTTCGGCTACCGCCCCGACCTGCGTGAACTGCAACGGCGTTCAGCATTGTTCTTCGCACCGCTGCGCTATGCCGGTGGCTCCAAGGTGAAAATCCTCGAAGCGATGGCCGCTGGCTTGCCGGTGATCACCACCGGCAAAGGTGTTTCAGGCCTGGCCGCGAACAATGGTGAGCACTACCTGGGCAGTGAGGATGGCGACCAGTTGGCCTTGCTGATCACCCAGTTGCTCAACCAGCCCTGGCGCATGAGCCAGTTGAGCGACGCCGGGCGCCAGTTCGCCCGCCAGCGCCACGACTGGAGCGTGGCCGCCCAGCAACTGGAGAACGTGCACATGCGCCTGGCACTGGCGGCACCGGCCGAGGCCACGCCGCTGGCCAGTGCCTGACTGGGCCGCTCAGCCAAGTAGTTCGCTGAAGGGGATGAACGGCACGCTGTCACCCTGCTTCGGCGTACTGCCTTCGCGCACCTCCACCAGCCCCTCGGCCCAGGCCGCACTGCGCAACACGCCAGAGCTCTGGTTCTTGTAGATGCGCACCTGGCCCTGCTCGATGCGGGCGCGCAGGTATTCGCGGCGCGTGCCAGGCTTGGGCCAGTCAAAGCCGGCCGGCATGTCGAAGCGCAACGGCGTGACATCGGCCACGCCCTGACGCCGCAACAGGTAGGGCCGGGTCAGCAGGCCGAAGGTGACCAAGGTCGAGGCCGGGTTACCCGGCAGGCCGATTACCGGCACGCCCTGGAAGTGGCCGAAGGTCAGCGGCTTGCCCGGTTTGATCGCCAGCTTCCACAAGGCCAGCTCGCCGGCTTCGCGCAGGGCGGCGCCGAGGTAGTCGGCCTCCCCCACCGAGACACCGCCGGTGGACAGGATCAGGTCGACATCGCCCACCTCGGCCAGGCAGCTGCGGGTGCGCGCCAGGTCATCCGGCAGGATGCCCGCATCGACCACGTCGCAGCCCAGCCTCTGCAGCCAGCTGACCAGCAGCCGGCGATTACTGTTGTAGATCTGCCCCGGCCCCAGCGGCAGGCCGGGTTCGACCAGTTCGTCACCGGTGGACAACACCGCCACCCGCACCTTGCGCACCACGTCCAGCCGGCCATGGCCCAGGGTCGCGGCCAGGCCCAGCTCAATCGGCCCCAGCCGGGTGCCGGCGCTCATCACCTGTTCGCCCTTGCGGGTTTCCTGGCCCTGGGGACGAATGTTCTGCCCGGTCTTCAGCGCTTCGAGAAAGCGTACCCGGCCATCCTCCGCCACTTCGGTGTTTTCCTGCATCTCGACGCAGTCGGCACCTTCGGGCAGCGGTGCCCCGGTGAAGATGCGCGCGCAGGTGCCCGGTTGCAGCGGCTGCGGCGCATGGCCGGCAAAAATCCGCTGGCTGACCGGCAGTGGTTCGCCCTGCCAGTCGGCCATGCGCAGGGCGTAACCGTCCATGGCACTGTTCGGCCAAGGCGGCAGGTCGAGCGAGGCCACCAGGTCGGTGGCCAGCACACGGCCCTCGGCCTCGGCCAGCGGCAGGTTCTCGGTGTCGCGGATCGGTGCCGCTTCGGCCAAAGCCAGCAGCTGCTCCAGGGCCTGTTCTACCGGCATCAGCGGCCGGGCATGGCGGACCTCAGCCACGGCTGTCGCAGGCCGCTGCCTGCTTCAGGTGCGGCACGAAGTTGCACGGGCGATGGCGGGCATCCAGCTGCTCGGCGAGGATACCGTCCCAACCGGTGCGCACCGCGTTGGTCGAACCCGGCAGGCAGCACACCAGGGTACCGTTGGCCAGCCCGGCCAGGGCACGCGACTGCACGGTGGAGGTGCCGATGTCGGCCACGGAAATCTGCCGGAACAGCTCACCAAAGCCTTCTACCTGCTTGTCCAGCAGGCAGGCCACGGCCTCGGGCGTGCTGTCGCGGCCGGTGAAGCCGGTGCCGCCGGTGATCAGCACCACCTGCACGCTGTCATCGGCAATCCAGGTGGCGACCTGGGCGCGAATCTTGTACAAGTCATCTTTCAGCAGCACGCGCTCGGCCAGGCGATGGCCAGCCGCGCTCAGCCGGTCGACGAACAGCTGGCCGGAGGTATCGGTGTCGAAAGTACGGGTGTCGCTGACCGTGAGCACGGCGATGTTCAGCGGCACGAAGGGGGTATCTGCCTTGGCTTTCATGGGGGTCCGTCACAAGAAGATGGGATGGCCGCAGTTATAACACAGCGCGCCCCCATCACAGCGTGACGCCCGTGGCCCTTGCCCTCGATCAATGCCCCGGGTTTGCCGCTATGCTGCACTGTAGACGGAACTTGCGTGGACGCCCTGCGTCTTAATGTCATCTAGCACCATCGCACTGGAGAAACACGATGATTCAACGGACCCTACCCGCCTTCCTGCTCGCCTTGGGCCTGGGCGCCCTCGCTGGCTGCGCATCGCCAACCGTCATTACCCTGAACGACGGTCGCGAAATCCAGGCCACCGACACACCGAAGTTCGATGAAGACTCCGGTTTCTACGAATTCGAGCAGCTGGACGGCAAGCGCACACGCCTGAACAAGGACCAGATCCGCACCGTCAAAGAGCTCTGATCGCAGCCTGTTTTTTGCAAAGGCCCTTTTAACAACAAGGGCTTGCGTGCAAAAAAAGTATGCAGTAGGATTTCCTTCATCGGAGTGTAGCGCAGCCAGGTAGCGCGTCTCGTTCGGGACGAGAAGGCCGCAGGTTCGAATCCTGTCTCTCCGACCAAATCCTCGTCAAAAAGCCCGCCTAGTGCGGGCTTTTTGTTGCGCATTGAAAAGTGCCCTGCCCCAGCGCGCGCCCCTTTGTGGGAGCGGCCTTGTGTCGCGAAAGGGCTGCAAGGCAGCCCCCAGCAACTTGTGCAGCCTGGCTGAAATCCTGGGGCCGCGTTGCGACCCTTTCGCGACACAAGGCCGCTCCCACATGTGTCAGTGCGACAGTTCGGCCTCCACCGGCACATACAGCAACTGCAGGCGCTCACTGCTCCAGGCCCGGGTCTGGTTGGTCAGCGCCAGGTTGTTGTTCAGCTTCTGCCCATAGCTTGGCACGATTTCCTTGAGCCTGGCCTGCCAGGCTGGCGACTGGATACGGTCCTTGAAGGTCTTTTCCAGCACGGTCAGCATGATCGGCGCCGCGGTCGAGGCACCCGGCGATGCCCCCAGCAATGCAGCGATGCTGCCGTCCTGGGCCGCCACCACTTCAGTACCGAACTGCAGCACACCGCCCAGTACCGGGTCCTTCTTGATCACCTGCACCCGCTGGCCGGCCTGCAGCAGCTTCCAGTCCTCGTTCTTGGCGTTGGGGAAGTACTCGCGCAGCGCGTTCATGCGGTCATCGAAACTGAGCATCAACTGCCCCATCAGGTAGGTGCTGAGGTCGATGTTGTCGATACCGGCATTGACCATCGGCAGCACGTTGTGGCCGTTCAGCGAGGCGAACATGTCCAGCAGCGAGCCGTGCTTGAGGTACTTGGTGGAGAAGGTGGCGAACGGGCCGAAAAGCAGCACCTGCTTGCCATCGATCATCCGCGTGTCCAGGTGCGGTACCGACATCGGCGGCGCGCCGACCGAGGCCTTGCCGTACAGCTTGGCCTGGTGGCGGGCGACCAGGTCGGGGTTGTCGGTCATCAGGAACTGCCCACCGACCGGGAAGCCGGCATAGCCTTCAGCTTCAGGGATACCCGACTTCTGCAGCAGCTTCAGCGCGCCACCACCGGCACCGATGAACACGAAGCGGGCGTTGACGGCCTTTTCCTCGCCGCCGTTGGCCAGGTCGGCCACCCGCACATGCCAGGTGCCGTCGTCGTTGCGCACGATGTCGCGCACTTCATGACGCAGGTTCAGCGACACATTGGGGTTGCGGGTCATCGCCGCGAACAACTGGCGGGTGATTTCGCCAAAGTTCACGTCGGTGCCGATGGCCATGCGCGTGGCGGCGATTTTCTGCTCCGGGTCACGGCCTTCCATCACCAGCGGTGCCCATTTGCGGATCTGCTCGTGGTCTTCGGAGATTTCCATGCCGCGGAACAGCGAGCTGTGCTGCAGGGCGTCGACGCGCTTGTGCAGGAAGGCGACGTTGTCGTCACCCCAGACAAAGCTCATGTGCGGCACGTTGTTGATGAACGACTTCGGGTTGCTCAGCACGCCCTGCTCGACCTGGTAGGCCCAGAACTGCTTGGACACCTCGAACTGCTCGTTGACCCCAACGGCCTTGCTGATGTCGATGCTGCCGTCTTTGCCGACGCTGGTGTAGTTCAGCTCGCAGAACGCGGAGTGACCGGTACCGGCGTTGTTCCAGGCGTTGGAGCTTTCTTCGGCCACCTGGTCCAGGCGTTCGTAGACGTCGACCTTCCAGGAAGGCTCCAGCTCGGTGAGGTAGGTGCCCAGGCTTGCACTCATGATGCCACCGCCAATCAGCAGCACATCGACGGTCTTTTCCGGCTCCGCGGGTTTGGAGCAGCCGATGACGCCCAGGCAGAGGAACGTCAGCAGGAATTTCTTCATTGATGTTATCCAGTTGTTGTGTACACGCGCGCCGCCTTGAGCAGGGAACGTGCCAACTGGGTCTGGAGCAGTGAATACAGGGGGCGGGCGACGGGGAGGATGGCGGCAATCCGCCAGAGGGCATGGAATGAAGCAGTGGAAGTGGCGGGTTTCCCCAGTAGCCAACCTGACGCCGCACCGTTGTGGGAGCGGCCTTGTGTCGCGAAAGGGCCGCGCAGCGGCCCCAGGATATCAGCGTCCGTGCAGAGATTGCCGGGGCCGCTTTGCGGCCCTTTCGCGACACAAGGCCGCTCCCACAAGAGCCGCGTCAGGCGGTGAGGCGGGAGGTGACTTCACCCAGCTGCCCCGACAACCCATGCAGGCGCTGCCCCGCCTGTTCGGTATGCTGCACCGCCTGCTGGTTGGCCGTGGCGATGCGGGTGATTTCGATCAGGTTGCACGAGATGTCCTCGGCCACGCTGGTCTGCTCTTCGGCCGCCGTGGCGATCTGCCGGTTCATGTCGCGGATCGCTTCCACTGCCAGGGTGATGCGCTGCAGCATCTGCCCGGCCTGCTGCACCTGCTCGGCACCCTCCTCGCTGCGCTGCTGGCCGCTTTCGATGGCCTTGACCGCCTCCACCGCCCCCGACTGCACCGCCTCGATGATCTGGTGGATCTCGGCGATCGACGCCGCCGTGCGCTGGGCCAGGCTGCGCACTTCATCGGCGACGACCGCAAAACCTCGCCCGGCCTCGCCAGCACGGGCCGCTTCGATGGCCGCGTTGAGCGCCAGCAGGTTGGTCTGCTCGGCAATGCCACGGATCACTTCGAGCACTTTGCCAATGCGCGTGCTGTCATGCTCCAGGTCGCGAATCACCGCCGCCGTGCCGGCAATTTCGCGGTTGACCGCGCCGATGATGTCGATGGTCTGCTGCATCACCTGCTCGCCCGCCTGGGCACTGTGGTCGGCGTCGTCCGCCGCGCGGGCGGCCTCGGCGGCGTGGCGCGCGACTTCCTGGGCGGTGGCGGACATCTCGTGCATGGCCGTGGCCACCTGGTCGGTGCGCTGGAACTGGTCGTGGGTACCACGGGCCATGTCGCCGGCGATGCTGCGCAGCTGGCCGCTGGCACCTTCCAGTTCCTGGGCGTTGTCCTGCAGCCGGCCGACCGTGTCGGCGAGGAAATCGCGCAGAGTGTTGGCGGCCCGCGCCAAGCGCCCCAGTTCGTCCTCGCGGCGGCTGTCTACCCGGGCGGCAAAGCGGCCCTGGCTCAGCTGCGCGACATAGTCGATCAACTGGCGGATCGGCTCGACCAGGCTGCGGTTGACCAACCACAGGCTGAGCAGCCCCACCAGCACGGCCGAAGCCAGCATCACCAGCAAGCCCAGCCATACCGTGCGCTCGGCGCCGGCACTCAGGCTGGCGGCGTGCTGACGGGCTTCGGCACGCAGTTGCTCGACCAGTTCGCTCATCTGCTCGCTGACAGCGCGGTCCACGCCCTTGACCGCCTGGTCGCCGGCTACCGGGTCGCCGCCCGCCGCCAGGAATGCCTGGCGCCCCTGCGCATAGGCCTGGCCCAGCTGCCGGTGGCTGTCACGCAGTTGCTGCAGCGGCGCCTTGAGCCTGGCGTCGCTGCTGTCGATCAATTGCCCGAGCAGTTGCTGCACCTGCTGCTCGCGAGCCTGGAACTGCTGCCAGTACTTGTCCATGTCAGCCGGCTGGCGCCCGCGCAACAGCACATTCTTCCATTCCTGCACCTGGATCTTGAACTGCAGGTTGGCTTCGTCGATCAACTGCGAGGCCCGCAGCGGCCCGTCGACCAGCTCGGCGTAGCCGCGCACGCTGGAGGAGAGGAACTGGAAGCACACCAGGGCGATCAGCAACATCGCCACCAGACTGCCGCCGAGCAGGGAGAGAATTTGCACTCTGAGGGATTTACGCAACATCTTGGATCTCGGAAAGCAGGAGGAAGACCGGGGGCCGCGCAAGTTGGCAATGGGGTGCAACGCAGCCCGGTTACTGGCAGGCCAAAAAAAGGCTGCCATCAAGCAATGGCAGCCAGGTCGAGCACTTACGCAACAGTTGAGCTAGATACTCTCAGGCAAATACTACAGAAATGTTACAACGCCACTACAAGCTACCCCGTGGTGAACTGCAAGGCCGCCAGCCGGGCATACAGCGGGCTCTCTTCGATCAGCTGGCGATGCGTCCCCACCGCCACCAGCCTGCCCTTGTCGATGACCGCGATACGGTCAGCATGCTGGACCGTAGCCAGGCGATGGGCGATCACCAGGGTGGTGCGCCCGGCCATCAGGCTGGGCAGCGCCTGCTGGATCAGGTGTTCGCTTTGCGCGTCGAGTGCGCTGGTGGCTTCGTCCAGCAACAGGATCGGCGCATCGACCAGCAACGCACGGGCGATGGCCAGGCGCTGCCGCTGCCCGCCGGACAGGCCGATGCCGCCCTCGCCCAGCGGTGTCTGGTAGCCCTGCGGCAATTGCCGGATGAATGCGTCGGCATGAGCACCCCGGGCGGCTGCCTCGACCTCGGCCAGGGTCGCCTCGGGCCGGCCATAGCGGATGTTGGCCTCGACCGTGCCGCGAAACAGCGAGGGGTTCTGTGCCACCAGGGCGAACTGCTGGCGCAGGTGATCGGGGTCGAGTTCGGTGATCACCCGGCCATCGAGCAGGATGCGCCCCTGCTGGGGGTCGTAGAAGCGCAGCAACAAATCGAACAAGGTCGACTTGCCCGCCCCCGACGGGCCCACCAGCGCCACGGTCTGCCCCGGCTCGATGGTCAGGCTCAGGCCATCGACAGCCGCCACCGAGGGCCGTGACGGGTAGGCGAACACCAACTGCTGCAGCTCGATACGCCCACTGGCCCGCTGCTGCGGCAGCACCTGCGCCACGGCGGGCGGCAGGATTGCACTGCGCGCCGCCAACAGTTCGGCAATGCGCTCGGCGGCGCCCGCCGCCCGCTGCAACTCGCCGATCACCTCGCTGAGGGTGCCGAAGGCACTGCCGACGATCAGGCTGTAGAACACGAAGGCGGCCAGTTCGCCCGCGGAAATACGCCCGGCGATCACGTCCATGCCGCCAACCCACAACATCACCCCCACCGCTCCCAGAACCAGCACGATCACCAGGGTGATAAGCCAGGCGCGCTGGGCAATCCGCTGCCGGGCTACGGCAAACGCCGCTTCCACCGTGCCGGCGAACAGCTGGCGGTCATGTGCCTGGTGGTTGTAGGCCTGCACGGTCTTGATCTGCCCGAGGGTCTCGGCCACATAGCTGCCCACATCGGCCACCCGGTCCTGGCTCTGCCGCGACAGGCTGCGTACCCGGCGGCCGAACAGCAGGATCGGCGCCAGCACCAGCGGCAGGGCCACCACCACGATGCTGGTGAGCTTGGGGTTGGTGATGAACAGCAACACCACACCACCGATGACCATCAGCGCGTTGCGCAGGAACATCGACAGCGAAGAGCCGATTACCGATTGCAGCAAGGTGGTGTCGGCGGTCAGCCGCGACTGGATCTCGGAGCTGCGGTTGTCTTCGAAAAAACCGGGATGCAGGCCGATCAGGTGGTCGAACACGGCCCGACGGATATCGGCCACGCAGCGCTCGCCGATCCACGACACCAGGTAGAAGCGGCTGAAGGTACCCACCGCCAGTGCCACCACCAGCAGCAGGAACAGGCCGATGGTCTGGTTGAGCTGACGCGCGGAGCGGGTCATGAAGCCCTGGTCCACCAGCAGGCGGATGCCCTGCCCCATGGACAGGGTGATGGCGGCGGTGACTACCAGGGCCAGCAAGGCCAGCAGCACCTGGCGACGGTACGGACGGACAAACTGCCAACCCAGGCGCAAGGCGCGGCGTTGACGCGGGGAAACCGATTCGGGCATGGCGCTGACCACATTGGCGGGGAAACCGCAGCCTACCACTCATCCACGCCTGTGGAACCCTTGCAGGGTTGCTATAGCCTATCGGTCTAACCAGGCTATGGAGCTTTACCGCCGTTTCTGTTCGACTGTGCCTGCCGTGACCCTGCAGGTACTGTCACAGGCCAGTCACGGCACAGGGTTAACCTGCGCTTGAACCTGATGAGGAGACAATACATGAGCTTGCAGCATGGCAGCGACAACCAGAAGCCCCGGACTACCCCTCAGCCGCAGGTGTGCGGTTCGATCATCGATGCCCAGGGGCGCGAAGTACCGATCACCGAGCAGATGATCCAGAAGGCCTGCAAGGCCCTGGAAGAAAGCCGGGTCGAGCGCGTACGCAAAGGTTGATCGGCGAATTCTTGCAACCCGGCGCTTGCGCCGGGTTTTTATTTGCCTGAATCCTGTACCGGCCCTTTCGCGGGTAAACCCGCTCCCACAGGGACAACACAAGCCTTGAGGTCAGCGGGCTACCTGTGGGAGCGGGTTTACCCGCGAAGAGGCCGGCACAGCTTTCAAACGGCTGTCAGACCAACACCCCACCCAAGGCACTGACCAGCTGCGCCAACTGCGGCGACTCCCCGCGCAAGCGCACCGCCAGCCCCTCGATCTCGCGCCGTGGCGGGTACTGCTTGCGCAACTGGTCGAACGCTGCACGCTGCTGCTGCGGGTCGTCACTGAGGCTGCGGCGGAAATCGGCATCGTCGCGGCGTGGGTCGTACACCGCGCGGCACAGGGTGGCCAAGGCCCAGGCCGGGTCGGTGCTGGCATCCAGCTCGATCTGCGCCAGCGGCGGCCGGGGCAGCAGGTCGGCCAGTTGCACCTGTTCATCCACACCGAGGAAGCGGCACAGCGCCTGGTAGATCTGCGCCGTACCACGCTGGCGGCCGTCGAGGCTGTAGCCGGCAATGTGCGGCGAAGCCAATGTGCACAGGTCGGCCAGTTGCAGGTCGACCTGCGGCTCCCCCTCCCACACATCCAGCACCGCATGCAGGTCTTCGCGGTCCAGCAGCAGTTCGCGCAGGGCGGCGTTGTCCACCACTGGACCACGGCTGGCGTTGACCAGCCAGGCCCCCGGGCGCAACTGCGCCAGCTGCGCCTGGCCCAGCAGGTGCCAGGTCGGGTGCTCGCCGCCACGCTGCAAAGGGGTGTGCAGGCTGATCACATCGCACTGTTGCAGGATGGTCTCGAGGCTGACGTAGTCACCGCCCTCGGCGGCCTGGCGCAGCGGGTCGCATACCAGTACCTTCCAGCCCAGGCCGTGCAGCACCCGCACCAGGCGGCCACCCACCTCACCCGCGCCTACCACGCCATACACGCGCTCGGGCAGTGCCACGCCATCCAGTTCGGCCAGGGTCAGCAGGCTGCCCAGCACGTAATCGACCACGCCGCGGGCATTGCAGCCCGGTGCGCTGCTCCAGTGGATGCCGGCCTCGGCAAAGTAGTTCAGGTCGAGGTGGTCGGTGCCGATGGTGCAGGTGCCGACAAAGCGCACGCGGCTGCCTTCGAGCAACTGGCGGTCGACCTTGGTCACCGAGCGCACCAGCAGGATGTCGGCGTCCTTTACGCTGGCGGCATCGAGGCTTCGGCCCGGGTAACGACGGATTTCGCCGAAACCCTGGAAGAAGGCATCGAGCAGCGGGATGTTCTCGTCGGCAACTATCAGCATGGCGCTCTCCTGTCTGGGGAACGCAGTGTAGGCGCAACGCCGGGCGTGTTCCAGAGCGGCTCAGTCGGCTTTCTTGCGGATCCAGTACAGGAAGGTACCGGCGTCTTCCTGCTGCTGCAGCAGTTCGTGGCCGAGGAAGTTGCAGAACTTGGGGATGTCGCGGCGGGTCGAGGGGTCGGTGGCGATGACCTTGAGCAGGCCGCCAGCGGCCAGGTTGCGCACGTGCTGGTGCAGCATCATCACCGGTTCCGGGCAGTTCAGGCCGGTGGCGTCGAGGATGGCGTCGGGGGTGAAATCGGTCATGGGGGACTCCGCAAATGATCGCTATTGTCGCGCATCGCGCGACGTGGTCCAAGCACCGCCTGTGAAGACGCGCCCTGCTCCTGCTCCTGCGCCTGCGCCTGCGCCTGCGCCTGCGCCTGCTCCTGCTCCTGCTCTTGCTCTTGCTCTTGCTCTTGATCTTGATCTTGATCTTGATCTTGATCTTGATCTTGATCTTCGCGACTTCAGGAGGCCGAGCAGAGGGCTTGCGGAGGGAGGTGACGGGCATGGATGCCCGTCAAGCGCTGAGGCCCCATGGATGGGGCCTGCAGCGCGTCCTCCCGGGAGCAAGACCGGCGCGAGGG
>NZ_NEIR01000017.1:0-153883 GCF_002112825.1 Pseudomonas sp. B5(2017) | reverse complement strand
TGGGTTTTTAAGAAACCCTAAACTTGGCTCAGCAATCTCAAATGACTATGTGATTTCTCGCATGGCCACTTGTGATGCTGATAATCTTTGTGACTATCAATCCGTACTCACAAGCACCCACACGAATTGCTTGATTCGATTTGTTAAAGAGCGTTTGGTTAAGAGCTTTTCGCCTCAACCGAGGCGCGCATTCTACGCTTTCCTCATTTGCTGTCAAGCGTTTATTTTGAAGTTTTTACAACCGGCTTCTTTCGAAACCCTTCAACCTCAATAACTTACCGCTTGCCTCGAAGCGTTCATCGCTGCGAGGAGGCGAATAATACGCGCTTTGAAATCAGAGTCAACACCTTGATCTGAAAAAACTTTCTGCCGGCGTTTGTCTCCTCGCCGGCAACTAATGAAAGCGCCGCGAATCTGTAGAGAAACACCCCCACGGAGCGTAGCGGCCATGAGCGATGCGCAAAGCGAGAAAACCCCGGGCCTGTCGGCGGACGAGGAGCAGGAAGTCAGCCTTAGCCAGCCGCCCCGCGCGGCAGTACTGCACGAGATCATTCGGTACCAGGGCGACCAGGAACTGGAACGTACACTCGCCGCACTGTGGTGGTCGGCACTGGCCGCAGGCTTGTCCATGGGGCTGTCGCTCATGGCCATGGGCCTGTTCTACGCTCGTCTGCCGGAGGGGGACAGTGCTCAGGTGGTCGCCAGCATCGGCTACAGCGCTGGCTTCCTTGCAGTGATACTGGCGCGTCAGCAGTTGTTCACCGAAAACACCCTGACCGCCGTGTTGCCGGTAATGACCGCCCCCACCCTGGCCAACTTCGGGCGCCTGCTGCGCCTTTGGAGCGTTGTACTGCTTGGCAACCTCGCCGGCACCTTGCTGGTGGCCTGGGTAATGCTGGAACTGCCGATCTTCGACAGCAAGACCGACGTGGCCTTCCTGGAGGTGGGCCGCAAGGTCATGAAGAACGATATCAGCCAGATGTTCGCCAAAGGCATCGTATCGGGGTGGATGATCGCCACGATGGTCTGGATGATCCCGTCGATGGAACACGCCAAGATCTGGATCATCCTGATGATCACCTACCTGATGGCCCTGGGCGACTTCACCCATATCGTGGTCGGCTCGGTCGAGGTGTCCTATCTGGTCTGGGCCGGCGATGAAACCTGGAGCAGCTTCTGGCTGGAGTTCGCGCTGCCGACACTGTCGGGCAACATCATCGGCGGCAGCTTCATCTTCGGCTTGATCAGCCATGCACAGGTGCGCAGCGACAGCGGCAAACCGCCCTCACGGCTACTGAAAGAGGACCGGCCACCCTCCCCGCGCCGCAACAACGGCAACAAATGAACTTCAGCGTGCCGCCACCACGCGCTCGTTCGCCTGGCCGCGCTGACGCACAGGCCGCGGCTGCCACCAGTTCTGCCCGGCGTGCGGAGAGTCGAGGCTGACCCGCTCCCCCATCTGCGGCGTGCTCAGGCGCACCTGTGCCTGGTTGGCCAACGCCAGGATGCGCTCGAACGGCTCCTGCCAGCCATGCATGGACAGGTCGAAGGTGCCGTTGTGAATCGGCAACAGCCAGCGCCCGCGTAGATCCAGATGGGCCTGCAGGCTCTGCTCCGGCTGCATGTGCACATCGGGCCAGGCGACGTTGTAGGCCCCGGTCTCGATCAGGGTCAGGTCGAACGGCCCGAAGCGCTCGCCAATCTGCTTGAACCCATCGAAGTAGCCGGTATCGCCACTGAAGAATACCCGCACATCCTCGTCGACGATCACCCACGACGCCCACAAGGTCCGGTTGCTGTCCAGCAGCCCACGCCCGGAAAAGTGCTGAGCCGGGGTGGCGACAAAGCGCACACCCTCGACCTCGCTTTCCTGCCACCAGTCCAGCTGCCGCACCTTTGCCGGTGCTACGCCCCAGGTCATCAGCAGGTTGCCTACGCCAAGCGGCGCCAGGAACACACTGGTGCGCGGTGCAAGTTGGCGAATCGCCTGTTCGTCAAGATGATCGAAGTGATCGTGGGACAGTACCACCGCAGCCAACGGCGGCAACTGGTCCAGCGCCAGGGGCGGCGCATGGAAGCGCAGTGGGCCGGCCCACTGCACCGGCGAGGCGCGCTCGGCGAATACCGGGTCGGTAATAAAGAAGCGCCCGCGCAGCTTGAGCAGTACCGTGGAATGGCCCAGGCGCCAAAGGCTGCGGTCGGGCGCATCGAGCACCTGCTGGCGGGTCATGGGCTGGAGGCTGACCGGGGTGGCCGGCCGGGTTTCCGGCGGTTTGCGCAGGAACAGGTACTTGAGCCCGATGCGCAGCTTCTTCAATACGCCATCCTGTGGCAACGACGCCTGATTGTGAAAGCGCCCTTCCCGCTGAGGCGCCGGCTCGCCGGCAGGGTTGGCCAAAGGGACCATCAGCAACACTCCGAGCAACAGGAAAGCCTTCATGTTACCCCACAGTGATCGGATCAACCGTGAATTGGCTTGTAAGGTCATTTTTCGTCGATGAAACACTGTTCAACAATATTCATGCGAGTTATGCGATAAACGGTGCTTCAGCAGAAGAACGATGACCAAGATGGATAAACGCAGCGGCAAAGGCCTTTCATTCGCCAAACGCATCTACCTGCCGCGGGTCATCGGCCTGGGGATCGGCCTGTTCAGCGTCATGGCCGCCATGGCGCCGCTGTCACCGCCCACCTGGGCATGGCTGCTGGTACTGTTCAACGGCCTGGTATGGCCGCATGTGGCCTACCTGTGGGCCGCCCGTTCAGCAATGCCCTACCAGGCAGAACAGCGCAACCTGGTGCTGGACTCCCTGATGGGTGGGTTCTGGACCGCCGCCATGCATTTCAATCCATTGCCCAGCGTGACCGTGCTGTCGATGATGACCATGAACAACGTCGCCGCCGGCGGCAAGCGCATGGTCGTTCGCGGGGTGCTGGCCCAGCTGGCGGGCATGCTCGTCGCGATCCTGCTGCTGGGCCCCGGCCTGCAACTGAATGCGACGCCCCTGCAGGTCTATGCCTGCCTGCCGATGTTGACCCTCTACCCGCTGGCGCTGGGCTGGGTCTGCTACCAGTTGGCGATCAAGCTGGCCGACCACAAGCGCCGGCTGAGCACCCTGAGCCTTACCGACAGCCTGACCGGTCTGCTCAACCACGGCGCCTGGAAAGACCTGCTGCTGCTGAAGTTCCAGGCTTGCCAGCAGCAACAGGGGCACGCGGTGATTGCCCTGATCGACATCGACCACTTCAAGACCATCAACGACACCTTCGGCCACGTGGTCGGCGACTGTGTGCTGCGCCAGCTCGGCGCCGAGCTGCGGCGCAATCTGCGCGAAGGCGACCAGGCCGGGCGTTACGGTGGTGACGAATTCTGCGTGATCCTGCCGGACACCAGCGAGGCCCAAGCCTGCCAGGCCATGGAGCGCCTGCGCGAGCAGGTCGCCAGCTACCGTAACCCGCAGTTGCCGCACCTGCGCATCAGCCTGAGCATCGGCCTTTCGGCATTCGAGGCCGACCTGGAGTCACCCGAACACTGGCTCGAACAGGCGGACAAGGCGCTGTACACCGCCAAGCATGCCGGACGCGACCAGGTCAATTTTGCCCACAGAGACGCTGCGGCGCTCAGGCTGGCCTATCCTGATTGAACCTCCTTCCTGACCAACTGGCGGGAGGCTGCCTGAAGGAGCCGCTCGCGCATGGCCAGGACCGCCAACCTTCCACCCGCCAGCCCCACACCACGCTTCCAGGTGCGTCGCCTGATTGCCGGCTTCAGCGCAGTTTTCGGTCTGGCCTGCCTGATCATCCTCGGCGCCCTGTTCAATATCGCGGGTACTCTTGACCATCAGGAACGCCAGCGCAGTGCCTCGCAGGCAACCAAGGCGCTGGAGCAACGGCTGCTCGCCTCGCGCCAGTTCCTGTCCAGCTATGCCGTGTGGGATGCTGCCTTCGAACACCTGGCGGGCCAGGCCGACTGGAAATGGGCCTACGAAGAAAAGAACGTGGGCGAGTCGCTGTACAGCGCCAGCGGCTATGAAGGGGTGTTCGTGGTGGAGGACGCTCGCACCACCTACGGTTTGTTCAAAGGCCAGCCTACCCAGGCAGCGGCCAATACCTATATTGATGCAGCGCTGCAGCCAATCATCGACCAGGCTCGGGCGGCGGCCATCCCACGTGAACAGATCACCCGTTTCGTCCTGTTCAACGGTTGGCCGGCAGTGCTCAGTGCCGCGGCGGTGCGCCCGGACCGGGATGTCACCGATAGTGAGGTGCGCCAGGCGCCGGTGATGCTGTTCGTCGACCAGCTCACCGAGGAAAAGCTGGCACAGCTGAGCAGCGGTGCCGGCCTGACCGGCATGCATGTGGAAAACGATGATGTGCGGGAGCACGGGCACCTGCGCATCGACCTCGGCGATACCGGCTACCACCTGTCCTGGAGCAGCCCGCTGCCAGGACACCAGTTGCTGCGTGCAGTGTTGCCGCCGCTGGCGGGTGCCTTGCTGATACTCGGCCTGGTCATGCTGTACCTGTTCCGCCATGCCTTGCGCAGTTCGCGGGCGATCGACCTCACGCTCGCCGATCTGCAGCAGAGCAACCAGGCCCTGGAGGCCAGCGAGCAGCGTTTTCGCGCGGTGGCCGAGTCGGCCTCCGACTGGATCTGGGAAACCGATCGGCAACAACGCCTGACCTACCTTTCGCAACGCTTCGTCAATGTCACCGGCTACCCGGTGGACGACTGGCTCGGCCACCCGCTCAATCAGTTGCTGGCCTGCGATACCACGCCGCTCTCGCCGTGGCTGGATGCCCTGGCCGCGGCCGACCCGCAACAACTGGCCAACCTGCGCTGCACCTACCGCGACCAGAATGGCCAGAACCGCTACTGCCGGATATCGGCCCGCGCCATCTGGTACGACGGCAAGCCCGTCGGTTTTCGCGGCACCGCCAGCGACATCACCGACGAAGTCGACGCTCATGCGCGCATCCAGCACCTGTCGCTGCACGACCCGCTGACCGGGCTGGCCAACCGCAACAAGCTCGCCCGGCACCTCGAGCAGGCCTTGTTGCGCGGCAGTGATTCGCCGCCACTGACCTTGCTGCTGCTGGACCTGGACAACTTCAAGCCGATCAACGACTCCCTCGGCCATGCCGCCGGTGACGCCGTACTGCAGGAGGTAGCAACACGCCTGCGCGACAGCACCCGCGATGGCGACCTGGTCGCGCGCCTGGGCGGCGACGAGTTCCTCCTGGTGCTTGGCGGCATGGACAACCGCAGCGAGATCGACCGCTTCTGTGCGCGCCTGATCAGCCTGCTGCAACAACCGATCATCTTCGATAACCAGCCCCTGCACGTTGGCGCCAGTATCGGTGTCGCCCAGACCCGTACCCAAGGCTTCGATGCCGGCGAGCTGATCCGCTGCGCCGATATCGCCCTGTACCAGGCCAAGGCCGACGGCAAGTGCACCTGGCGCTATTTCGCTGCCGAAATGAACCAGCAGATCCAGTACCGCCGCCAACTGGAGAACGACATGCGGCGGGCCCTGCGCAACCAGGAATTCGAGCTGCACTACCAGCCGCGCTATCGCCTCAGCGACCTGCGCATCGTCGCGGTCGAGGCTTTGCTGCGCTGGCAGCACCCGCAGGAGGGGTTGCTGGGGCCGGACACCTTCATTCCGTTGGCCGAACAGAGTGACATCATTGTTGCGCTGGGCCGCTGGGTGCTGCGCGAAGCCTGCCGCACCGCCCATGACTGGCCCGCCGATGTACTGGTTTCCGTGAACCTGTCACCGGCGCAGTTCCTGCGCAGCGATGTGGTGGCCGATGTACGCGAGATCCTGCTGGAAACCGCCTTCCCTGCCCAGCGCCTGGAGCTGGAAATCACCGAGAACGTGATGCTCAATGACATCGAAGGCGCGCTGGGCACCATGCTGTCGCTCAAGGAGCTGGGGGTGCGCCTGAACATGGACGACTTCGGCACCGGCTACTCGTCGTTGGGCTACCTGCGCACCTACCCGTTCGACAGCATCAAGATCGACAAACGCTTCATCGGCGGGCTGAACAACACCGCTGGCAGCGACCGCGCCGTGGTCCAGGCCATCATCAACCTGGGCGAAGCGATGGGGCTGACGGTGACGGCCGAAGGGGTGGAAAGCGAGCAGCAGCTCAGGGCATTGCAGAAGGACCGTTGCCATGAAGTGCAGGGCTATTACCTGAGCAGGCCGCTGGACAGTGCGGGGCTCGAGGCGTTGTTGCAGCAGGCATCCCAGCGTTCGGCGCCCTACCTGTAGCGTAAGTTTGAAAGCTTGCGCAGTCCATGTGGGAGCGGGCGCGTCGAGGCGTCGAACCGCCGCGAACACCGGCGAAGCCGGTGCCATACACCGCGTTGCATTCTTCGCGGGCACGCCCGCTCCCACAGGGATTTTCAGCACGGCTGCTGCAAGCTGCGCTCTGCCACGATTTCCGGCAGGTCGCGCCGGCGCAGGTAGGTGCGCAGCGGTTCACCGATGTTCAAACGGTCATCCACATGCTGCTCCAGCAACAGCGCCAGCCGTTCGCGGCACAGGGCCATGCGCTGCCCTTGCTCGGGCCGCCAGACAAACTCGTTGCAGGGCGTGATGCTGGCGTCGGCCACGTCCATGCCGAACGAATCTTCGGAAAAACGCACGATGTGCACACCGCGCTTGCCATGAAAACCGACGAAGCCCTTGAGCTGGTCGGCAGCGTTGCAGATGTCCTGGGAAGTGATGGCCATGACGTAACCTCGCAATGAAATCGGAAGATACGCACGCCAGGCGGGGGTGGTTGCCTCTGCCGGGCAACTCGTGACTGGCAGCCTAACGCAGGCCGTCGCACAGGCGCCACGCTTTTCATCAATCAGCGGCCACCGTCAACCTGCGAATGCAGCACCTCGCCCAGCCACTGCATGAAGGCCTGCACCCGGCGTGGCACGTGCCGTTGCCGGGCATACAGCAGTGACACGGGCATGGCCGGGGCCTGCCAGCCTTCCAGTACCGAAACCAGCTCACCGCGCTGCAGGTGCTCGGCCACGCCCACCGCCGGCACCTGGATCAACCCCAGCCCGGCCAGGCAGGCCGCCGAGTAGGCCTCGGCATTGTTGACCGTGACCACTCCGGCCATGGCCTGGAAGTGCAGTTCACCGCCCTGCAGGTATTCGAAACCGGCACTGCGCCCCCCAAGGGTGCGCACGTAATGCACCAGGTGGTGCTCGGCCAGGTCCTGCAGCGTGCGCGGCACGCCACGGCGGGCCAGGTAGGCAGGGCTGGCACAGTTGCGCATGCTCAGTTGCCCGACCGGGCGCGCCACCACGTCCAGGTCATGCAGGGCACCAATGCGCATCACACAATCGAAGCCTTCACGCAGCAGGTCGACCTGGCGGTCGGTGCAACTGAGCTCCACCTCCAGGCGCGGGAAGCGCTGCAGAAACTGCGGCAGCGCCGGGATGATGACCCGGCGGGCCATCATGGTCGGCAGGTCGACCCGCAGGCGCCCGGCCAGCTCGGCGTCGTCGGCGCAGAACAGGCTCTCGATCTCGTCCATGCCCGACAGCAGGTCCTTGCTGCGCTCGTACAGCAAGGCGCCATCCTGGGTTGCCTGCACCCGGCGGGTGGTGCGGTTGAACAGCTGCGTACCCAGCAAACGCTCCAGCGCCCTGACCTGCTCCGACACGGTCGAACGGGGCAGCCCCAGGCTCTCGGCAGCCAGGGTGAAACTGCTGACCTCGCTCACGCGCACAAAGGTGCGCAACAACTCCAGCTTGTTCACTTGAACCTCGTCTATCCGGTTTTACCGAACAGTATTTCCATATTTGCTGGATTTAACAGCACAACACCGACCAATAACCTGTGCTCATCAGCCCACCATGAGGTTTTCACCATGACCCGCAAGATTGCCCTGATCACTGGCGCCAGCCGCGGCCTGGGCCGCAACACTGCCGAACACCTGGCCGCACGCGGCATCAATGTCATCGGCACCTACCACAGCAAGGCCGAGGAAGCCCAGGCCGTGGCCGTGCGGCTGGAGCAGGCCGGGGTCAAGGCCGCCATGTTGCAACTGGACGTCAGCGACAGCGCCAGCTTTGCCGGCTTCGCCCAACGCCTGGGGGCAACCTTGCAGCAACACTTCGGTCGCGAGCGTTTCGACTTTCTGGTGAACAATGCCGGGATCGGCTTGAACGTGCCATACACCGAAACCAGCGAGGCGCAGTTCGACCAGTTGCTGAATATCCAGCTGAAAGGACCGTTCTTCCTCACCCAGCGCCTGCTGCCGCTGCTGGTCGACAATGGCCGCATCGTCAACATTTCCACTGGCCTGGCGCGCTTTGCGCTGCCGGGGTATGCCACCTATGCCGCGATGAAGGGGGCGATGGAGGTGCTGACCCGCTACCAGGCCAAGGAACTGGGCGCGCGTGGTATTCGCGTGAACATTCTGGCGCCGGGGGCGATCGAGACGGACTTTGGCGGCGGCGTGGTGCGGGACAACCGCCAGGTGAATGAATACATTGCCGGCAACACGGCGCTGGGGCGGGTGGGCTTGCCGGATGATATCGGGGCAGCGATTGCGCTGTTGCTCGAAGATGGCAATGGCTGGATCAACGGGCAACGGCTGGAGGTTTCAGGCGGGATGTTCCTCTGAAATCGAGAATCTGGGGCCGCTTTGCGGCCCATCGCGACGCAAGGCCGCTCCTACAAGAATACGCAATCGCACGGGGAATACGCGATCGCCTGTAGGAGCGGCCTTGTGTCGCGATGGGCTGCTCAGCAGCCCCCTTGGCCCTCACGGCTGATTCTGCTCCTCATGCACCTGCACACTGGCCGTCATCCCCGCACTCAGGGTCACCCCCTCCGGCACCTGGTCCAGGCGAATCCTCACCGGTATCCGCTGCGCCAGGCGCACCCAGTTGAAGGTCGGTTCAACCTCCGGCAGCAACTGGCTGTCGGGGTTGCTGTTGCGGTCGGTGATACCACGGCTGATGCTCTCTACATGCCCTTGCATCGGCTCGCCTGCGCCCATCAGCCAGACCTTCACCGCATCCCCCACACGAATGCGCGGCAGCTTGGTTTCCTCGAAGTAGGCCTGGATATAGAAGGTTGAATCGTCCACCAGGGCCATCACCGATTCCCCGGTGTTCACATAGTTGCCCTCGGCCAGGCGCAGGTTGGTGATATGCCCGCTGCGCGGTGCCCGCACTTCACTGCGCGCCAGGTTGATTCTGGCAACCTGCAACTGTGCCTCGGCCTCATGCAGCTCACCACGGGCGATGGCCGCATTGATCTGGGCGTTTTCCCGCAATTCGGCACTGATCGCCTCCGGCCCAAGGGCGGTACGCCGGGCCGCTTCACGCTCGCGCAGGCGCAGTTGCTGACTGCGGGTCTCGGTCACCGCGCTGGCCTGGTCGAAGGCCGCCTGGAAGCGTTCGCGGTCGATGCTCATCAGCAGGTCGCCGGCCTTGACCTGCTGGTTGTCACGGGCCTTCAGCTCGCGCACCCAGCCGGACACATCAGGGGCGATCACCACCACATCGGCGCGCACACGGGCATCGCGGGTCCAGGGGGTGAGCATGTAGTACTGCCACAGCTGATAGCCGGCGAACACGGCAAGGGCCACTACACACAAGGTGACCAGGGTACGTACGGCCGCACGCATCGAAACACTCCTTTATAAAGCTCCCAGCAGTCGCACCACCAGGAACAGCACACAAACGAACAACGCCGCGTCGAACAGCGCTTCATGCCAGATCCAGCGCCCCAACGGCGTGGCCTGCACCAGCAGACGCAACAACCCGGTAAGCACCAGCGCCAGCAACACATAAACAAGGAAGGGGCTGAACAGCACGCCGCCCACTTCCCACTCACGCAACCCCATGGGCTTCCTCCTGCCAGTGGCACCACTTGCCCCAGCTCTTCTGCAGTTGCAGCACCGCCCCTTCGGCCAACCGCAGCGGATCGCTTGAGGGTAGACGGCGCAAGGCGCCAATGAACTGTTCGCTGGCGGCATCCAGGCGCTGACCTCGCCCGGGCGCCGGCCCCTTGGCCAGCACGGCCTCTACCTGCTGCAGGTATTCGCGCTCGGCCCGCCCCAACGGGGCTTGGGCAACCGCCAGGCACATGCGCAGGTGCACCAGTTCGTCGCCGATATCCAGGCCGTGCAGGCCGTCGTCCCAGCGCTTGCGTTCGCTCTCGGGCAGTTCGCCGGCATGCCGCGCCAGTTGCATCAGGCGGTCGGCCATGCGCCCGCCAAACCAGCTGTCGGCCCCGCGCAGGTCGCGCCGGGTCAGGCGCACCAGGTCGTTCTGGGTCGCCGCACGCAGGCGCCGGCCCAGCCAGGCCGGGTGGCGGAACACCAACAAACGGAAGGCCATCACCGCCGCCGATACACCCACCAGCATGGCCAAGGCACTGTTGAGCATGGTGGCCACGCCGAACTGCATGGCGTTGAGCGGCGACACCAGCACGATGAAATGCAGGCAATAGGAGGTGGCCGTGGCCCCGGTCCGCGGGTGAGCCATGCCCAGCGCGCCAAGAAACAGCGGCACGCCCATGCCCAGGCAGAGCATGGCGAAGCTGCTCCATTGCGGCAGCAGAATCTGCCCGACCAGAAACGCCGCAGGTATCGCCAGGAAAATCCCACGCAAGAAGCTCAGGCCGATCTGCGCGCCGTTCTCGCGGCTGGCGAACAGGCTGCAGACCACGCAGGTCAGCACCAGGCCACCTGGTGCCGAAGGCCAGGCGGTGGCCAGCCAGAAGCCACTCATTACCAGAAAGGCCAGCGCACTGCGTGAGCCGAACAGCAAAGCCAGCGACCAGTCGCGGTGCGCGGCCAGGCCTTGGGACACATCTTTGGGCGCCCTGCCCGCCTCCACATCGTCCAGCGCCTGGCTGGCAGCCATGGCGTAGTCCAGCAGCAGCGCCATGCGCGCCAGGCAGAAGTGCTCCGCCGGGCTGATCTGTTCATCGTGGGCAGCATCCCAGATGCGCTGGCGCAGCAACAACAGGCTCGGCTGGTCGGGCTTGCCCAGCAGTGCACGCACTTCCTCCAGCCAGGGTGCCAGGCGTTCGGCCTCGCGCTCATCAAGTTGCCGCCACTGCCGGCGCACCGAACGGGAAATGCGCAACAGCACCATCAGTTTCTGGCTCAGGCCACGAATGGCGCGAGCGCGCTGGCGCCCGCGGTTGCCTTCGAACCAGGCGTGTTCGCGTTGGCTGTCGATGGCAACGATACGCCCCAGGCTTTCCAGCAGGCCTTTGCGCGCCTCGTCTTCGCCGCCCAGCATGGCACTGGCGGCCTGCAGGCCGTTCTGCCAAGCCTGGCGGGCCTGCCCGCCCAGTTGCTGCTCTACCCGCATGGGCCAGAGCAAGGCACTGCTGGCGGTGGCACAGAAGATACCCAGGCAGATCTCGGTGCAGCGCGCCACGGCCTGGTCGAACACCTGCAACGGGTGGTCGATGGCCGGCAGGGCAATGATCGCCGCGGTGTAGCCTGCCAGCACGAAGGCATAGGCCCAGGCGCTGCGCAGTTGGGTGGAGGCGGCGGTGCACAGGGCCAGCCACAGGGCCAAGGTGAGCAGGAACAGCCATGGGGTCTGGGCAAACAGGCCGATGAACAGCACCGACGCAAACGTGCCGACCAAGGTACCGGCCAACCGCGCCAGGCCCTTCTGCACCACCATGCCCGACAACGGCTGGGCGACGATGAAAGCGGTCATCAGTGCCCAGGACGGTTGCTCCAGCCCCCAGCGCATCGCCAGCCACAGCGCCAGGCCGCCACCGAGCAGGGTCTTGATGGCGAACTTGAGGGCGAGGCTGCTGGGGGCGAACAGGGCCTGGAGGGTGATGGGCACGAGACGGACCTTGCGGGGATAGTCTTGTAGAAAGATAGACAATTGGGGAAAGGATAAAGCGGAAACGATTAATTAGCTAGCTAATCATCTTTGTTGTGGACAGGCTCTCCTGCGCTGCCCTCTTCGCGGGCACGCCGCTCCCACATGGGACCGCGCACAGTCCGAATCCTGTGAAGTCATTGTGGGAGCGGGTTTACCCGCGAAGAGGCCGGTACAGGCAACACAAAAATTGCAGGCAAAAAAATGGGCGACCGAAGTCGCCCTAAATGCCTTGCGTGCTCGTGTACCCGGAAGGTCAGCGCGGCTTGCGCTTGTTCGAGTCCTTCCAGATGAAAATGCCCAGACCGGCAAAGAAGACGACCATCAACCCGACCGTTACCACTCCGGCGATAACCACGTTGTCGAAGAACATGCTGGCCTCCCCATTCGTTTGCCGTTGTCCGATGGGTGCAAGTTAACCAATGTGGGGGCGGGGAAAATTGATCGGTGTCAATGGTGCCCGGGGCCGGGCACGCGAGGCGGGTGCAGGGTTGACCTGCGTCAAGTTTCAGCGCTTCTTCGGTTTGCCCTTGGGCTTCTTTTTCTTGGCGGTGTTCAACGGCAGGGCCTGCTCGAACGCATTGCGCATCTCGTTCAGGCGCTTTTCCTTGAGGTCGTGGACGCGCTTGGCGCGTTCGGCATCGAAATCGATGAGGTTGTCTTGGCTCATGGGTGGGCTCGACGATCAACTGAGACTTGCATGATGAAGCCAGGCGCTGGCGCTGACCAGCCCCATGTCAGACTTCGATGTCCACCAGCAGCCCCTGGCGTACATGCTCGCCCATCAACGGCGCCACCGGCACGGTGTTGTCGGCGTTGACCTCGTCACCCGGCATCGCACTGTAGCGTTCGTCGTCGCCCTTCTGCCGGCGTTGCTGCTGGCGGCGCTGCTCGTCGCGCAGCAGCAGCGCCTGCTCCTGCGGGTCACGCTGGTGCTTGAGGTCGATGGCACTTTCACCGGATGCAGGCTGCGTCGGCACCACCGGCTTGATGTCGGGTGTCGGCTTGACCGGGTCCTGTTGCGAGGTCACCGGCGCGGCACTGAGCGGAATGATCGGTGGCAGCATGGACGTTCTCCTATGCCCCCTGTATCGGCAGGCGCGGGATTATCTTGATGGCAGGCACAACACTTATTCGGCTTCGTCGTCAGGGTCGTCGTCGCTTGGCGGGCTGGCCTCGCTCCAGGGCCGCTTGTACACCTGCTGCCAGACCGCGTCCATGTGCTCGCGCAGCACCTGCGGCGCGGCCTTGAGCGAAGCGCTGTCCTCACGCTCACCGCCGATCGGCTCTTCACCCGCCGGGGTGATCAGCGACTGGCCGGTGATGCTGTAGCTGGCCTGCCCTTCGCGCATCTCGATGGCGATGTCGTGCGGGTCGATGCCACCGCCGCAGAAGGCGTGGCTGGCGACCGTCACCTCGGCGACGCCGTCCTTGTTCAGGTCGCCGACATCGCTTACGTCGTTATAGAAGTCCACGTCCAGGTCCAGGCCCGGGCAGGTGGTTTCCTGTTCGATCTGCCAGCGCGCCTTGAACGCGTCGTTTTCGGCGGTGCGCCCGTAAAGCGTGGCCTTGAGTACCACCTTGTCCACTTCCTGCTCGCTTTCCGGGTCGCTGGCCTGGCCATCGCTGCGGCTCAATACCAGCAGGCCTTCACCGTCGCGGTCACGAAAGTGCACGCTCTTGATCGGTGTCTGCACACCCAGTACCTCGAGCTGCTCGATCGGGATGGCGGGCAAGGTCTCGAAGTTTTTCTGCTCGCAGGCGGCCAGCAGCAACAGGCTGCCCACGGCCATCGAAGTGCTGATCCAGCGGTGCTTGGCAGACATGTTGATCCGGGGCCCTCGTCGGCAGCACGGTGGGGGGCGATGAAGCGGCTAGACTGTTGCTACCTATCGCACTTCGGCACCTTTCGATGCGCTCGGCACTTTGGTCTGACCGGCCGATCCGTTAACATAACCGGCTTTTTCATCGCGGGAGTTCAGGCAGTATGGCGCAGCAGTATCAACCGGGGCAACGCTGGATCAGCGACAGCGAAGCCGAGCTCGGCCTGGGTACCATCCTGGCGCAGGATGGCCGCCTGTTGACCGTGCTCTACCCGGCCACTGGCGACACCCGCCAGTATTCCCTGCGCAATGCGCCGCTGACCCGCGTGCGCTTCTCGCCAGGTGACCAGATCACCCACTTCGAAGGCTGGAAGCTGACCGTGCGCGAGGTCGAGGACATCGACGGGCTGATGGTCTACCACGGCCTGGACGGGCAGAACCAGCCGCGCACCCTGCCGGAAACCCAGTTGTCGAACTTCATCCAGTTCCGCCTGGCCAGCGACCGCCTGTTCGCCGGGCAGATCGACCCGCTGTCGTGGTTCAGCCTGCGCTACAACACCCTGCAGCACACCAGCAAGCAGATGCAGTCGGCGCTGTGGGGTCTGGGCGGCTGCCGTGCCCAACCCATCGCCCACCAGTTGCACATCGCCCGCGAAGTCGCCGACCGCAGCGCGCCGCGCGTCTTGCTGGCCGACGAAGTGGGCCTGGGCAAAACCATCGAAGCCGGCCTGGTGATCCACCGCCAGCTGCTGTCGGGCCGCGCCAGCCGCGTTCTGATCCTGGTACCGGAAAACCTCCAGCACCAGTGGCTGGTGGAAATGCGCCGCCGCTTCAACCTGCAGGTGGCCCTGTTCGACGCCGAGCGTTTCATCGAAAGCGACGCCAGCAACCCGTTCGAGGATGCCCAGCTGGCGCTGGTGGCCCTGGAGTGGCTGGTCGACGACGAAAAGGCCCAGGACGCGCTGTTCGCCGCCGGCTGGGACCTGATGGTGGTGGACGAAGCCCACCACCTGGTCTGGCACGAAGACCAGGTCAGCGCCGAATATGGCCTGGTCGAACAGCTGGCCCAGGTGATCCCGGGCGTGCTGCTGCTCACGGCCACCCCCGAGCAGCTCGGCCAGGACAGCCACTTCGCCCGCCTGCGCCTGCTCGACCCCAACCGTTTCCACGACCTGGCCGCCTTCCGCGCCGAGAGCGAGCACTATCGCCCGGTGGCTGAAGCCGTACAGGAACTGCTCGACGAAGGCCGCCTGTCGCCCAAGGCCCACGCCACCATCCAGGGCTTCCTGGGTGCCGAAGGCGAAGCCCTGCTGGCCGCGGTCAGCGACGGCGATACCCAGGCCAGCGCGCGCCTGATCCGTGAGCTGCTCGACCGCCACGGCACCGGCCGCGTGCTGTTCCGTAACACCCGTGCGGCGATCCAGGGCTTCCCTGAGCGCCAGCTGCACCCTTACCCACTGGCCACACCCGAGCAGTACCGTGACCTGCCAGCCGGCGAACATGCCGAGCTATACCCGGAAGTCGCCTTCCAGGCCCAGGGCGAGGTGGCCGACGACGAGCGCTGGTGGCGTTTCGACCCGCGTGTCGACTGGCTGATCGACACCCTGAAGATGCTCAAGCGCACCAAGGTGCTGGTGATCTGCGCCCATGCCGAAACCGCGATGGACCTGGAAGACGCCCTGCGCGTGCGCTCCGGCATCCCGGCCTCGGTGTTCCATGAAGGCATGAGCATCCTCGAACGCGACCGCGCCGCCGCCTACTTCGCCGACGAAGAGTTCGGCGCGCAGGTGCTGATCTGCTCCGAGATCGGCAGCGAAGGCCGCAACTTCCAGTTTGCCCACCATCTGGTGATGTTCGACCTGCCGGCGCACCCCGACCTGCTCGAACAGCGCATCGGCCGCCTCGACCGTATCGGCCAGAAGCACACCATCCAGCTGCATATCCCGTACCTGCAGGACAGCCCGCAAGAGCGCCTGTTCCAGTGGTACCACGAAGGCCTCAACGCCTTCCTCAACACCTGCCCTACCGGCAACGCCCTGCAGCATCAGTTCGGCCCGCGCCTGCTGCCGCTGCTCGAAGGTGGCGAAAGCAAGGCCTGGGAAGCCCTGGTGGCCGATGCCCGCAGCGAGCGCGAACGCCTGGAAGCCGAACTGCATACCGGCCGTGACCGCCTGCTGGAGCTCAACTCCGGCGGTGCCGGCGAAGGCCAGGCGCTGGTCGAGGATATTCTCGAACAGGACGATCAGTTCGCCCTGCCGATCTACATGGAAACCCTGTTCGACGCCTTCGGCATCGACAGCGAAGACCATTCCGAGAACGCCCTGATCCTCAAGCCGAGCGAGAAGATGCTCGACGCCAGCTTCCCGCTGGGCGACGACGAAGGCGTGACCATCACCTACGACCGTGGCCAGGCGCTGTCGCGCGAGGACATGCAGTTCCTCACCTGGGAGCACCCGATGGTGCAAGGCGGCATGGACCTGGTGCTGTCCGGCTCGATGGGCAACACCGCTGTGGCGCTGATCAAGAACAAGGCGCTCAAACCCGGCACCGTGCTGCTTGAACTGCTGTTCGTCAGCGAGGTGGTGGCACCGCGCAGCCTGCAACTGGGCCGTTACCTGCCACCGGCGGCATTGCGCTGCCTGCTCGACGCCAACGGCAACGACCTGGCGTCCCGCGTGGCCTTCGAAACCCTCAACGACCAGCTGGAAAGCGTGCCACGCGCCAGCGCCAACAAGTTCGTCCAGGCACAGCGCGACGTGCTTGCCCAGCGCATCAGCAGTGGCGAGGCCAAGGTCATGCCGGCCCACGTCGAGCGCGTGGCCGAGGCCCAGCGTCGCCTCACAGCTGAAGCCGACGAAGAACTGGCGCGTCTGATCGCGCTGCAAGCGGTCAACCCGAGCGTGCGCGACAGCGAGATCGAAGCGCTGCGCAAGCAGCGCGAAGAGGGCCTGGCGATGCTGGAAAAGGCCGCCCTGCGCCTGGAAGCCATTCGCGTGCTGGTGGCTGGCTAATACAGGTCAGACACCGCCGCCTTTGTGGGAGCGGCCTCGTGTCGCGAAAGGGCCGCAACGCGGCCCCAGGATTGACGCGCAATAGTTGAAACTGCTGGGGCTGCTTTGCAGCCCTTTCGCGACACAAGGCCGCTCCCACAGGGGGGCCAATTTTTAGAACCCGTGTACATATTCCAGCCTGCGATCAGGTTCATAACCAAATCGTAGAAATCAATGTGCCATTAGTCAGGAAGGGTTAAACACCTCTTCCTATACTGCCTCTGGACAGTCTGCACAGGGTTGTAGCGCAGACGAGTGAAAACTCGATCATGAGGCATTCCATGGAATGGCTGGGGCTGCAACTGTTCGCCGACCTGCCGGCAACCGGGCGCATCGTCATTGATTGCCGGCATGAACCGTTCCTGGTTCTGCTCGCCTACTTCGTCGCCTGTGCGGCCTGCTTCGCCACCCTGGACATGGCCGAGCGCCAATCCCACAGCGAAGACCCCACCGCCCACCGACAATGGAACATGCTCGGTGCCTGCTGCCTTGCTGGTGGCGTCTGGGCCATGCACTTCATCAGCATGCTGGCCTTCCAGGCGCCAGTTGAAGTGCACTACGACGCGTCCCTGACCATCCTTTCGCTGCTCATCGCCCTGGCCGTCGCCTGGCTGGCCATGCACAGCCTCGACCGCAGCCAGATGCGCGCACACCATTACCTGCAAAGTGCGGTACTGATCGGCCTGGGTATCATCGTGATGCACTTCGTAGGCATGGCCGCCCTGGAAACCGGCGCCCGCCAGTACTACCAGTCCGGCCTGCTGCTGGCGTCGGCCACCATTGCCCTGCTCACCAGCCTGACCGCGCTGTACCTGGCCCGCTACTTCCGGCATGGCAGCGGTACCCTGCACCAGGCCATGAAGTACGGCGCCAGCCTGCTGATGGCCGGCGGTATCGTCGCCACCCACTTCACCGCGATGTCGGCCATGACCCTGGTCATCCCGGCCGACACCGCCCTGCGCCTGCCCTCTGGTGACAACAGCCTGCAACTGGCGCTGGGCATCGGCTTCATCACCCTGCTGATCAGTGCTGCCAGCATCAGTACCGCGCTGGCCGACAAGAAGCTGCAAAGCAAGGAGCACGACCTGCGCCGGGTCAGCGTGCTGCTCAGCCAGCTCGACCAGGCCCGCGCGTCGCTGCAGCAGGCCGCGCACTACGATGCCCTGACCAGCCTGGTCAACCGCCGCGGTTTCAACCAGGTGTTCGCCGAACGCCTGGCCGAACACCAGGCCACGGAAAGCCACCTGGCAGTGATGTTCCTCGACATCGACCATTTCAAGCGCATCAACGACAGCCTCGGTCACGACGCCGGCGACGAACTGCTCAAGGTGATCGCCAGCCACATCAAGGCCGCCACCCGCAACCACGACCTGGTCGCACGCTTTGGCGGCGACGAGTTCTGCGTGGTCACCAGCCTCAACAACCGCGACGAAGCCCGCCACCTGGCCCAGCGCATCATGCAGAGGATGAAAGAGCCCATCAACCTGGGCGGCCGGCGCATGGTCATGACCACCAGCATCGGTATCAGCATCTTCCCCGACGACGGCACCACCGCCGAAGAGCTGCTCAAGCATGCAGACCTCGCCCTTTACCAGTCCAAGGGCAACGGGCGCAACAGCCTGAACTTCTTCAACGACAGCCTGAAGACTCAGGCCTCGATTGCCCTGCAACTGGAAGAGGAACTGCGGGTGGCCCTGCTCGAGGAGCATGGGCTGTGCGTGCACTACCAGCCGATCTTCGACCTGCGCAGCAGGCAAGTGGCCAAACTGGAGGCCCTGGTGCGCTGGCGACACCCGCAACACGGCCTGCTCGGGCCCGATCGTTTTGTCTCCATCGCCGAAGCCAACGGGCTGATCATCGACCTCGACCTGTGGGTGCTGCGCCACGCTTGCGCCGACCTGGCCTACCTGCAGCGCCACGGCCATGGCAACCTCAAGGTCACGGTCAATTGCTCGGCCGTCACCCTCAGCCACGATGAACTGCCCAACGAAGTGGAAAAGGCGCTGTTCCACGCCGGGCTCGCATCCCGGCAGCTGGAACTGGAAGTGACCGAGAACGCCCTGATGGGTGATATCCAGCGCACGGTCAACCTGCTCAAGCGCGTGCGCGCCCTGGGCGTGGCGCTTTCGATCGATGACTTCGGCACCGGCTACTCGTCACTGGCCTACCTCAAGCGCCTGCCGCTGGACGTGCTGAAGATCGACCGCAGCTTCCTGCAGGATGTGCCGGGCAGCCAGAAGGACCGCGAGATCGTCCAGGCGATCATCGTCATGGCGCATACCCTGCATCTGCAGGTGGTCAGCGAGGGCGTGGAAACCGCCGAACAGCTGGCGTTTCTCGAAGCCCACGGCTGCGACTACCTGCAGGGCTACCTGCTGGGCCGCCCGGAGCCGCTGGCCGAACTGCGCTCGCTGCTGGAGCGGCTGCAGCACCAGGGCGGCGTGTTCAGCCCTTGCTGCGATACAGCTCAACCAGGGTCGCCGGATCTTTTTGCAGGTAACCCTGGCTTGCGTGCAGGCGCATCAATTGTGCAGCAAGGCCACTGAGCGGCGTCGCCGAGCCTTGCTCGCGGGAAAACTTGACCGCGCCATCGAGGTCCTTGAGCAGCGTGCGCACGTGCCACTTGATCGGCTCGAAGCGGCTTTCGGCCATTTGCGGAGCGAGGATCTGCAACGGTTTGGAATCGGCAAAGCCGCCCGCCAGCGCTTCGGCGATCAGCGTCGCGTCGACCCCGGACTGTTCAGCCAAGGCCACCACTTCGGCGATCACCAGGGCATTGCAGGCCACGATCATCTGGTTGCAGGCCTTGGTCACCTGGCCTGCGCCCACCGCCCCCATGTGCGTCACCCGCTGGCCGAGTACCTGCAGTACCGGGCGCGCACGCTCCAGGTCGGCCGCCTCGCCACCGACCATGATCGCCAGGGTGCCGGCTTCGGCCCCCGGCGTGCCGCCGGAAACTGGCGCGTCCAGCCAGGCCATGCCGCACAGCGCTGCCAGTTCGGCGGCCATTTCACGGGTGGCGGTTGGCTCCAGGCTGGAGAAATCGATCAGCAACTGGCCGCTGCGTCCGCCCTGGGCGATGCCTTGCTCGCCGAACACCACTTCGCGGACCACGGCCGTGTCGGCCAGGCACAGCAGCAGCATGTCGCTGTCGCGGCACAGTTCGGCAGGGCTGCTGGCCAGGCGCGCGCCGGCGGCGACCAGTGCAGCGCACTTGTCCGGGCTGCGGTTCCATACCGTCAGCGGGTAACCCGCGGCCAGCAGGCGGCGGCACATGGGCAGGCCCATCAGGCCGATGCCGGCGAATCCAAGCGAAGGTAGTTTTGAGTTCATCAATGACTCCGGACAAATTCGATATCGATCCGGGCCGCTTTGCGGCCTTCGCGGGCGCGCCCGCTCCCACGGGACCAGCGCTGGTCTGAAGAGCAGCATCTGACCTGTGGGAGCGGGCATGCCCGCGAAGGGCTGCAAGGCAGCCCCCATTACGCATCCCGTAAACTGTTACCGCCACGCCGAATTGTTACTTCCCTCCACCCGCCTTGAGCGCCCTCGAGCACCAAAACGGGGCTGCTGCGCATTTTCGCGCACCAAAAGCGATCACGCCTCTGCCAGGGGCTTCACCTGGATCACGATGAACGGCGAAACCACCACCGCCCAGATCTCTGGATCGCGGCTTTGCAGGTCATGGGCCTGCTCGGCGGTCACCGGTCCAACAGTGCCATCACTACGCCACTTGGCGAAGATCTCGCTGCGATTCTCGGCCATCGCCTCGGCAACGGTGATCAGGTCGAGGCTCGGGTCGACCCAAATCAGGTCACCCTTGGCCCAGAAACGCTCCAGCGCTTTCCACTCGATGATTGCCGTCTCGCCAAGCAATTTGGCATAGAGGGTGCTTGTTTGATCAGTCATGGGTGGTTTCCGCAAAAATCGGCCAATAAAAAAGGTCGGCATTTTTGCAGAAAAACCCGGTTTCAAATATGTAATTTGGTCGATTGATCCCGAACTTGTGGGGCGGGATCGCAGATGCAGGCAGTTTGATGGCGCCTTTCTGTATCTTTGTGTCGACCATGCGACAACCCAGGAAGCAGGCACTTTTCGACCGCTTTTCAAGCGCTCGAACAGCGCTCTACACTGTACCGGTACAGTTCCGGGACATGTTCCGGGGGAAGGTGGGCTTGCGCGTTGGCATGGCCACGCCGCAAATCCCGCCCGGTCTGTAGCCCTGGCCGCCAGGACTATAAGAATTACAACAGAATGAGTGGAGCACTATGATCAAGATTTCCAAGCTGTTCGCCGCAATGGTTCTGGCAGGGGTAGCCAGCCATTCGTTTGCCGCCGATACCATCAAGATCGGGATTGCAGGTCCCAAGACCGGCCCTGTGACCCAGTACGGCGACATGCAGTTCATCGGCGCAAAGCAAGCCATCAAGGATATCAACGCCGCGGGCGGCGTGGATGGCAAGATGCTCGAAGCCAAGGAATACGACGACGCCTGCGACCCTAAACAGGCCGTTGCAGTCGCCAACAAAGTGGTCAACGACGGCGTCAAGTTCGTCATCGGCCACCTGTGCTCCAGCTCCACCCAGCCTGCGTCCGACATCTACGAAGACGAAGGCGTGATCATGATCACCCCGGCCGCCACCTCCCCGGAAATCACCGCCCGTGGCTACAAGCTGATCTTCCGTACCATCGGCCTGGACAGCGCCCAGGGCCCGGCTGCCGGCAACTACATCGCCGACCACGTCAAGCCGAAGGTGGTAGCCGTCCTGCACGACAAGCAGCAGTACGGTGAAGGCATCGCTACCGCGGTCAAGCAGACCCTGGAAGGCAAAGGCACCAAGGTTGCCGTGTTCGAAGGCCTGAACGCCGGTGACAAGGACTTCTCCTCGATCATCCAGAAGCTCAAGCAGAACAACGTCGACTTCGTCTACTACGGCGGCTACCACCCAGAGCTGGGCCTGATCCTGCGCCAGGCTCAGGAAAAGGGCCTGAAAGCCAAGTTCATGGGCCCGGAAGGCGTGGGTAACGACTCCATCTCGCAGATCGCCCAGAACGCCTCCGAAGGCCTGCTGGTGACCTTGCCGAAGTCGTTCGACGCGGACCCTGCGAACAAGAAGATCGTCGACGCCATCAAGGCTGACGGCAAGGACCCAAGCGGCCCGTTCGTGTTCCCGGCCTACTCAGCTGTCGAGCTGATCGCCCAGGGCATCAAGGCCGCCAAGTCCGAAGATACCGACAAGGTGGCAGCCGCCATCCACGCCGGCACCTTCAAGACCCCGACCGGTGACCTGTCCTACGACGCCAAAGGTGACCTGAAAGACTTCAAGTTCGTGGTCTACGAATGGCACTTCGGCAAGCCGAAGACCGAAGTCTCCCCTCAGTAACTGCGTGACTAATAGCTGACCGTAGAAGCCCACTGTGCGAGCAGTGGGCTTTGTTTTACGAGGTTCATGGGCCTGATCCCCGCGATCCGGGGGCGGGCTCACCTGAAAATCTTAAAACCGTCACCCGCGGTTTCCTGGCCTACCCCCGCCAGCGAAATGCAAATCAGGTTTTTAGGAGCGCTGTAATGCCTGAGATCTACCATTTCTTCCAACAACTGGTTAATGGATTGACCATCGGCAGCACCTATGCCTTGATCGCCATCGGCTACACGATGGTGTACGGCATCATTGGCATGATCAACTTCGCCCACGGCGAGGTGTACATGATCGGTTCCTACGTGGCCTTCATCGCCCTGGCGGGCCTGGCCATGATGGGTATCCATTCGCTGCCGATCCTGATGACCGTCGCCTTCGTCGCGACGATCTTCGTCACCAGTGCCTATGGCTACAGCATCGAACGGGTTGCCTACCGCCCCCTGCGCAACAGCAACCGACTGATCCCGCTGATTTCCGCCATCGGCATGTCGATCTTCCTGCAGAACACCGTCTTGCTTTCGCAAGACTCCAAGGACAAGTCCATCCCCAACCTGATCCCCGGAAGCTTCTCGTTCGGGCCGGGCGGCGCGGAGGAAGTACTGATCAGCTACATGCAGATCCTGGTGTTCGTGGTCACCCTGGTGGCCATGACCTGCCTCACCCTGTTCATCTCCCGTTCCCGCCTGGGCCGCGCCTGCCGCGCCTGTGCCGAGGACATCAAGATGGCCAACCTGCTGGGCATCAACACCAACAACATCATCGCCCTCACCTTCGTCATCGGTGCCGCCCTGGCGGCGGTGGCGGCCGTGCTGCTGAGCATGCAGTACGGGGTGATCAACCCCAACGCCGGTTTCCTGGTGGGCCTGAAAGCCTTCACCGCGGCAGTGCTGGGTGGCATCGGCAGCATCCCGGGCGCCATGCTCGGCGGGCTGGTGCTGGGCGTGGCCGAAGCGTTCGGTGCCGATATCTTCGGCGACCAGTACAAGGACGTGGTGGCATTCGGCTTGTTGGTTCTTGTCCTGCTATTCCGGCCGACCGGCATCCTGGGCCGCCCGGAGGTTGAAAAAGTATGAACAGAAATCTCAAACAGGCGTTCTTCAGCGCCTTGCTGGTATGGGCCGTGGCCTTCCCGGTACTGGGCCTGAAACTGAGCATCGACGGCATCAGCCTGTCCGTGCACAGCCAGGGCTCGTTCAACCTCAGCATCATTGCCCTGTGCTCGGTGCTGATGTTCCTGCGCGTGCTGTTCGACAAGCAGTGGAACTCGGTAATGGGCCGCCGTTCGGATCGCAAGCTGATCCCGCCGGCGGTCAGCAACTACCTGACCCTGCCGAAAACCCAGCGCTACGTGATCATGGGCCTGATCGTCGCGGCACTGGTGTGGCCGTTCTTCGGCTCGCGCGGTGCGGTCGACATTGCCACGCTGATCCTGATCTACGTGTTGCTGGGCCTGGGCCTGAACATCGTGGTCGGTCTGGCAGGCCTGCTCGACCTCGGTTACGTCGGTTTCTATGCCGTCGGCGCCTACAGCTACGCCATGCTCTCGCACTACCTGGGCTGGAGCTTCTGGGTATGCCTGCCGATCGCCGGCCTGATGGCCGCTACCTTCGGCTTCCTGCTCGGCTTCCCGGTGCTTCGCCTGCGCGGTGACTACCTGGCGATCGTGACCCTCGGCTTCGGCGAGATCATCCGCCTGTTCCTGCGTAACCTCACCGACTGGACCGGCGGCCCCAACGGCATCAGCAACATCCCCAAGCCAGAGCTCTTCGGCCTGACTTTCGAACGCCGTGCCGCCGAGGGCATGCAGACCTTCCATGAGTTCTTCGGGCTGGAATACAACTCGATCAACAAGGTCATCTTCCTCTACCTGGTGGCCCTGCTGCTGGCTCTGCTGGCGCTGTTCGTGATCAACCGCCTGCTGCGCATGCCGATCGGCCGCGCCTGGGAAGCCCTGCGCGAAGACGAGATCGCCTGCCGTGCACTGGGCCTGAACCCGACCGTGATCAAGCTGTCGGCATTCACCCTGGGCGCCTGCTTCGCCGGTTTCGCCGGCAGCTTCTTCGCTGCGCGCCAGGGCCTGGTGACGCCGGAGTCGTTCACCTTCATCGAGTCGGCGATCATCCTCGCCATCGTCGTGCTCGGCGGCATGGGCTCACAACTGGGCGTGATCCTCGCGGCCATCGTGATGATCCTGCTGCCCGAGCTGATGCGTGAGTTCAGCGAATACCGGATGCTGATGTTCGGTGCGCTGATGGTGTTGATGATGATCTGGCGTCCGCAAGGCCTGCTGCCTATGCAACGTCCACACATGGAGCTGCGTCGATGAGCCGCGAAATTCTGCAAGTCAGCGGCCTGAGCATGCGCTTCGGCGGCTTGTTGGCGGTCAACGGCGTGGGCCTGACCGTCAAGGAAAAACAGGTGGTGGCACTGATCGGCCCGAACGGTGCCGGCAAGACCACGGTGTTCAACTGCCTGACCGGCTTCTACAAGCCCAGCGGCGGCACCATCCTGCTCGATGGCCAGCCGATCCAGGGCCTGGCCGGGCACCAGATCGCCCGCAAGGGCGTGGTGCGGACTTTCCAGAACGTGCGCCTGTTCAAGGAAATGACCGCGCTGGAAAACCTGCTGATCGCCCAGCACCGCCACCTGAACACCAACTTCTTCGCCGGCCTGTTCAAGACCCCGAACTTCCGCCGCAGCGAGAAGGAGGCCATGGAGCGCGCGCAGTACTGGCTGGAGAAGGTCAACCTGACCGAGTTCGCCAACCGTACCGCCGGCACCCTCGCCTACGGCCAGCAGCGCCGCCTGGAAATCGCCCGCTGCATGATGACCCAGCCGCGCATCATCATGCTCGACGAACCGGCAGCGGGCCTGAACCCGAAGGAGACCGAAGACCTCAAGGCGCTGATCGCCTACCTGCGTGAGTCGCACAACGTCACCGTGCTGCTGATTGAGCACGACATGAAGCTGGTGATGAGCATTTCCGACCATATCGTGGTGATCAACCAGGGCACCCCCCTGGCCCACGGCACGCCGGAAGAGATCCGCGACAACCCTGACGTGATCAAAGCCTACCTGGGGGAAGCGTAAATGCTGAAGTTCGAGAACGTTTCCACCTTCTACGGCAAGATCCAGGCGCTGCACAGCGTCAACGTGGAGATCAACCAGGGCGAGATCGTTACCCTGATCGGCGCCAACGGTGCCGGCAAGTCGACCTTGCTGATGACCCTGTGCGGCTCGCCGCAGGCGCACAGCGGCAGCATCAAGTACCTGGGTGAAGAACTGGTCGGCCAGCCGTCCTCGCACATCATGCGCAAGAGCATCGCGGTAGTGCCGGAAGGCCGCCGCGTGTTCTCCCGCCTGACCGTCGAGGAAAACCTGGCGATGGGCGGTTTCTTCACCGACAAGGGCGATTACCAGGAGCAGCTGGACAAGGTGCTGCAGCTGTTCCCGCGCCTGAAGGAGCGTTATATCCAGCGTGGCGGCACCATGTCCGGTGGCGAGCAGCAGATGCTCGCCATTGGCCGGGCGCTGATGAGCAAACCCAAGCTGCTGCTGCTCGACGAGCCCTCGCTGGGCCTGGCGCCGATCATCATCCAGCAGATCTTCGACATCATCGAACAGCTGCGCCGTGATGGCGTGACGGTGTTCCTGGTGGAGCAGAACGCCAACCAGGCGCTGAAGATCGCTGACCGGGCCTATGTGCTGGAGAACGGCCGGGTGGTGATGCAGGGTACTGGGGAAGCACTGTTGACCGACCCGAAGGTGCGCGACGCGTACCTGGGGGGTTGATGGGAAAAGGGCCTTCGGGCCCTTTTTTCTGCCCGCCGGTTTTGTGTCGCCTGTGCAGCCCTCTTCGCGGGTAAACCCGCTCCCACAGGTACGGCGCCACACTCAAGCCTTGCACTATCTCTGTGGGAGCGGGTTTACCCGCGAAGAAGCCAGCACAGTTGACCGAAAACTTGTGATCCCGGCAAAGCCTGAGTAACGTGGCCAGCTCCTTGGCAAAAGATCCCCCCGGAGCCCGCCCCATGCGCCTCACCCCCACCCTGCTGCTCACCGCCCTGCTGCCCCTGTTCGCCGGCTGCCAGCTCATGGCTGACGCCCCCAGCGACCCGAACATCGGCACCACGCGCATGCAGGGCGAGTTGCGGGCTGCCGGTGGCCAGCTGCTGTTCAAGCCGTGCAGCGAAACTCGTACTTTCGTGATCAACGACGTCGCCGCCACCGGCATCCTGCAGGAAGCCGCCAACCTCGCCAAGGACGCCAACGACAAGCTGTTCGCCGACGTCCGTGGCCGCCTCACCGGCAGCAGGCAGGCCAACAACGACGGCCAGCTGGAAGTTCGCCGCCTGTACCGCCTGGAACCTTCCACCCGAGCTTGTGAAGACCCCAACTTCAAACAGCTGACCCTGCGCGCCAACGGCCATGAGCCGGAATGGGACATCAAGGCCAGTGGCAAAGGCATGGTGCTCAACCGCGTCGGCCAGGAACCCCTGCCCCTGCCCTTTCTGGAAGAAGAAGTGCCCGGCGGCGGCCTGACCCTGACCAGCGAAGCCAACGGCCAGCACGTGGAGCTGTGGGTCGCGCCACAACGCTGCGTAGACACCGCCACCGGTGCCATCCACCACCTGCGCGCCGAACTGCGCATCGACGGCAAGACCCTGCAAGGCTGCGGTTACTATGGCGGTGCGCGCGACAACTGATCGCCGGGCGCTTTTATCCTGCCAGTCGGGGCGGCGAACAGCTTATACTTGGCGGTTTGTGTAAAGCCGCCGGCCGCCCATGGCCGGGATACTGGACCCTGCCATGCTACGAATCACCGAACTGAAGCTGCCCCTGGACCATCCCGACGAAGCCCTGCGTGAAGCCATCGTCCAGCGCCTGGGCATCCGCGACGAGCAACTGCTCAGCTTCAACCTGTTCAAGCGCAGCTACGATGCGCGCAAGAAGAACAGCGAACTGCTGTTCATCTACACCATCGACCTGGAAGCCAGCAACGAAGCCGAACTGCTCAGCAAGTTCGCCGACGATCGCAACATCGGCCCGGCGCCAGACGTGACCTACAAGTTCGTCGGCCAGGCCCCTGCCGATCTGCAGGAGCGCCCGATCGTGGTCGGCTTCGGCCCGTGCGGCATCTTCGCCGGCCTGTTGCTGGCACAGATGGGCTTCAAGCCGATCATCCTCGAGCGCGGCAAGGAAGTGCGCCAGCGCACCAAGGACACCTGGGGCCTGTGGCGCAAGAGCGTGCTCAACCCCGAGTCCAACGTGCAGTTCGGCGAAGGCGGCGCCGGTACCTTCTCCGACGGCAAGCTGTACAGCCAGATCAAGGACCCGCAGCACCACGGCCGCAAAGTGCTGGAAGAGTTCGTCAAGGCCGGTGCGCCGGACGAGATCCTGTACATCAACAAGCCGCACATCGGTACCTTCCGCCTCACCGGCATGGTCGAGCAGATGCGTCAGGACATGATCGCCCTCGGCGCCGAAGTGCGCTTCCAGCAGAAGGTCACCGACCTGCTGATCGAGGATGGGCAGCTGACCGGCGTGGTGCTGGAGAGCGGCGAACAGCTGCACTCGCGCCATGTGGTGCTGGCCCTGGGCCACAGTGCCCGCGACACCTTCCGCATGCTGCACGCCAAGGGTGTGTACATGGAAGCCAAGCCGTTCTCGGTGGGCTTCCGCATCGAACACCCGCAAACGCTGATCGACAAGGCGCGCCTGGGCAAGTACGCCGGTCACCCGAAACTTGGTGCCGCCGACTACAAGCTGGTGTACCACGCCAAGAACGGCCGTTCGGTGTACAGCTTCTGCATGTGCCCGGGCGGCACCGTGGTCGCCGCCACCAGCGAGCCAGGCCGGGTGGTTACCAACGGCATGAGCCAGTACTCGCGTAACGAGCGCAACGCCAACTCCGGCATCGTCGTCGGCATCGACCCCGAACGCGATTACCCGGGCGGCCCGCTGGCCGGCATCGAGCTGCAGGAGCGCCTGGAAGCCCACGCCTACGTGATGGGCGGCAGCAACTACCAGGCCCCGGCGCAGCTGGTGGGTGACTTCGTCGCCGGCCGGCCGTCGACTGCACTGGGCAGTGTCGAGCCGTCCTACAAACCGGGCGTGACCCTGGGCGACCTGGCGCCGAGCCTGCCGGACTTCGCCATCGAGGCCATTCGCGAGGCACTGCCGGCGTTCGACCGGCAGATCAAGGGCTACAACCTGCATGATGCAGTGTTGACCGGGATCGAGACCCGCACCTCGTCGCCGCTGCGCATTACCCGCGGTGAGGACTTCCAGAGCCTGAACCTGAAGGGGCTGTTCCCGGCGGGTGAAGGGGCTGGGTATGCGGGCGGGATCCTGTCGGCAGGTGTCGATGGCATTCGTATCGCCGAGGCGGTGGCGCGGGATATGCTCGGCCTCTGAGCCTTTATTACATGCCAGGGCCTCTTCGCGGGTAAACCCGCTCCCACAGGTACTGCACAGGTATTGAAGACTGTGAAGTACCTGTGGGAGCGGGTTTACCCGCGAAAGGGCCACTGCAGACATCAGAAAAATCCACAACAAACATCAGACTTCCCCTCCCCACTCTTTCCCCATCTGCATCTAGGCTTCCCTCAGCCCAGCCAGTAACAACATATAACAAAAACGAATATAGTTTTTGTTTGAAAGCATATCGTCACAGGCTAGGGTGTACGCCCGTTCCATCGTCAACTGCTCATGGAGAGCCTATAGCCCGTGCGTAGCCTGTTCACCCGCTTCTTCCAGCTCGAAGCCGCCAGCGGCCTGTTGCTGATCGCTGCGGCCATCCTGGCCCTGGTCATCAACAACTCGCCACTGTCCTACCTGTACAGCGGCCTGCTCGACGTCCCCGTCGCCGTCCAGGTCGGCGCGCTGCACATCGCCAAACCGCTGCTGCTGTGGATAAACGACGGCCTGATGGCCCTGTTCTTCCTGCTCATCGGCCTGGAGGTCAAGCGCGAGGTGGTCGACGGCCACCTGTCCAAGCCCTCCCAGGTGATCCTGCCAGCCACCGCCGCCGTGGGCGGCATGGTGATACCGGCACTGATCTACTGGTTCATCAACCGTGACAACCCGGCGGCCGTGGCCGGCTGGGCGATCCCCACCGCCACCGACATCGCCTTCGCCCTCGGCGTACTGGCCTTGCTGGGCAAGCGCGTGCCGGTGTCGCTGAAACTGTTCCTGATGACCCTGGCGATCATCGACGACCTGGGTGCGATCATCGTCATTGCCCTGTTCTACTCGGGCACCCTGTCGAGCGTGTCGCTGCTGCTGGCCGCCGCCTGCCTGGTAGTGCTGGTGGCCATGAACCGGCTTGGCGTGGTCAAGCTTGGGCCGTACATGGTCGTTGGCCTGATCCTGTGGGTCTGCGTGCTCAAGAGCGGTGTGCATGCCACCTTGGCCGGGGTTGCCCTGGCCCTGTGCATCCCGCTGCGCACGCGCCATGCCGAACGCTCGCCACTGCTCGCCCTGGAGCACGCCCTGCATCCTTGGGTCGCCTACGCCATCCTGCCGCTGTTCGCTTTCGCCAATGCCGGTGTATCGCTGGCAGGCATGACCGTAGAAAGCTTCACCCACCCGGTGCCACTAGGCATCGCCGTCGGGCTGCTGCTGGGCAAGACCGTGGGTGTCTTCGGCCTGACCTGGGTCGCAGTCAAGCTGCGCCTGGCCGCGCTGCCTGCAGGCGCCAGCTGGGGGCAATTGCTGGGTGTGGCGATACTTTGCGGTATCGGCTTCACCATGAGCCTGTTCGTTGGCTCGCTCGCCTTTGTGCCTGGCAGCAGTGATTACGCCGGAATGGACCGCATGGGTATTCTCACCGGCTCGTTCTTCGCCGCCGTGATCGGCTATGCGGTAACCGCCATGGCCAGCCGCAAGCCCAACGTCGGCTGACCTGGCCGCAGCATGAAAAAACCCCGACTGGCGACCGCCATGTCGGGGTTTTGTCTTGTTGGGCTACGGTCAGTGCGTGACGCGGCTGGTGCCATCGACAGTCATGATGCGCACGCGGTCGCCAACGCGGAAGATCTCGTTCTGCTGCACGGCCTGCACATAGGCACGCATGCTGCCATCATCCTCACGCACGGTGATTTCGACACCCTGGGTACGAGTCAGGCCTTCTTCGGCGGCGGAACCGGCCAGGCCACCGGCAACGGCACCGATCACGGCAGCGACGATGCTGCCACGGCCCCCACCCACGGCGCTGCCGGCCACGCCACCGACGATGGCGCCAGCACCACCGCCGATCGGGGTCTTGGTGCCTTCGATCTTGACCGGGCGCAGGGACTCGATGGTGCCCATGCGCACGGTTTGCACGCGGCGGGCCTCATCACGGGAGTAGCTGTCACCGGTCAGGCTCGAGGCACAGCCACCCAGCAACAACGACATGGTGGTAAAGGTCGCCACCAGCAAAGCGGATTTACGCATGGGTAAAGTCTCCATAAGTCAGGTGCTCATTAGACGCTGCACGTTGACGGCTGTCACGGTACAAACGTAATAAAATTGTTTTCATTCAGCCAAGGGACAGCCTGCGTGGCTGTGTCGAGGCCTTTCAAGTGAGACCAAGGATAGCCATGGATTACTTCATCGTCGTGGTCACCACCGTTGCGGGGTTGTACTTCCACTGGTGGCTGTATGTGCGCATGCGCCGCTGGATGGACCGTGACCTGGCGTTGTCGCTGGCTGGGGCGGACCCTGCAAAACGCACGTATATGCTGCAAAGGCTGGAGCAGGCGCGGGTGGAGAAGGTGGGGCGCAAGCAGTTGGCGGGGTGGTTGGAGCGGGCGGCTGCGGGGTATCCGGGGTAGCCTGATGGAGTGCCGGGGCTGCTGCGCAGCCCTTTCGCGACACAAGGCCGCTCCTACAGGGGATCGCGATCCCGGCAACTGACGCGGCTCCCTGTAGGAGCGGCCTCGTGTCGCGAAAGGGCCGCAAAGCGGCCCCAACAATCTCAGGGCGCCAACCGCTCCCGCAGCCACTGCCCATCCACCAGCCGGTAGTTCAGTCGGTCATGCAGGCGGCTGGCCCGCCCCTGCCAGAACTCGATGCGTTCAGGCAGCAAACGATACCCACCCCAATGTTCCGGGCAATGCGGCTGGGTGTCGGAAAAGCGCGCCTCGGTGGCCTTGACCAGCCCCTCCAGCTCCTCACGGCCGGCAATCACCTGGCTCTGCGGCGAAGCCCAGGCCCCCAGGCGGCTGCCCAGCGGGCGCACCTGGTAGTAGGCGTCAGACTCCTGGGGCGTGACCTTTTCCACCCGCCCTTCAATGCGCACCTGGCGCTCCAGTGCCGGCCAGAAGAAGGTCATGGCGGCGAAAGGGTTGACCAGCAGTTGCTGGCCCTTGGCACTATCGTAGTTGGTGAAGAAGGTGAAACCACGCTCATCGAGCCCCTTCAGCAGCAAGATACGGCAGTGAGGGCGGCCGTCACCATCGACAGTGGCCAAGGTCATGGCGTTGGCCTCCACCGGTACCTGCTCGGTTTTCACCGCATCGGCGAACCACTGGTGGAACAGGGCGAACGGCTCTCCCGGGGCCTGGGCTTCGGCCAGGCCATCACGGGTGTAGTCGCGGCGCATATCGGCCAGGGATTGGGTCATTGCTGCGTTCCTTGACGATCAGTTGGTCTTCGCAGGGCTGTTGGCAGCTACTTTCTTGTCAGTGGTAGCTTTCTTGGCGACGGGCTTGGCCGGCGCGGCTTTTTTCTTGGCCGTGGTCTTGGCTGGCGCCTTGGCCTTGGCTTTGGTTACAGGCTTCTTCGCCGCAGCCTTGGTGGCCGGCTTGCTGTCGGCAGGCTTGGCGGCAGGCGCCTTGACGTCCTGCACCGCCACCATCGGGGCCCGCGCCGGGGCGGCTTGCTGGTACTTGGCCAGCAGGGCGACCATGGTGTTTTGCGGGGTCAGCAGCATTTCCACACGGCGGTTCAGGGCACGGCCCTCGGCGCTGTCGTTGGCGGCGCGCGGCATTTCCGAGCCCATGCCCTTGAGGTTCAGGCGATCACGCTGCAGGCCGCTGAGGCGGAAAATGGCCGACACCGAAGCGGCGCGCTCCAGGCTGAGCTTCTGGTTGGCGGCAGCGACACCGCTGCTGTCGGCATGGCCGAGCACCAGCACGGCGGTCTTGGCATCGCCCTCGACAGTCTTGGCCACACGAGTGATCGGGCCCAGAGTCATCGGCAACAGCATGTTCGGACGATCAGGGTTGTACGAGCTGTCCACCGGGATGGTTACGGCCAGCACGTTGTCACGGCGCTCCAGTTCCAGCTTGCTGCCCTTGATCGCCTCACGCAGCTTGGGCTCGTACTCGTCCAGCCAGGCCTGGGTGGCCTTCTGGTCGATCTTCGGTACCACCGGCCCCTTTGCCTGCTTCTCTTCACCGCCGAACGGCCACCACCAACGGCTGGCGTTGTCGGACTTGGCGTCGGCCTTGGCCACGTTTTCCGTGACGGCTTGCTTCACTTCCTGCTCGGCAACCTTGTCCGAACCGAAGGGCCACCAGCTCGAGGCGCTGTCCTTCGAGCCGTCCTGGGGGTGACTGGCGCAGCCGGTAACGGCGGTCAGGCACAGGGCGAGTGCTAAGGTTTTGTGTGAAGACATCAGCGATACACCATGAAATAGAAAGAAATTTTGCCTACGCCTTTCAGGCGTTGGCATTGAGGATAGTCAAAGGGGTGGGGCAACACCCGCATTACCCGATCAAAGGCAACTGGCAAGGACGCGTACCAGTTTCTGGGCTCGCGGGTCCATGAGCACATAAGGGCCAAGGGTATTGACCACGAAACCGAAGGCCACATCGTGTTCCGGGTCAGCGAAACCGACCGAGCCACCAGCACCTGGGTGGCCGAAGGCGCGGGCCCCGAGGCCGAACGTGGCATTGGCCACGTCGGGCTGGTCGAGCATGCAGCCCAGGCCAAAACGGGTCTGGGTGAGCAGGGTGCGATCCTGCCCGAGGCTGTGCTCACGGGTCAGTTCGTCGAGCAGTTCGGATTCGAGCAGGCTGCCGTCAAGCAACCCGGCATAGAAGCCCGCCAGGCTGCGCGCATTGCCATGGCCATTGGCCGCTGGCTGCTGCATGCGCCGCCACTCCGGCTTGTTGGTACTGGTCAGGATCGCCGGCGGGTTGGTGAAGGCACGGGTCGACAGGGCCTCGGGCTCGCGCATGGTCACCTGCAGCAGGCGCTGCGCCGCAGCGTCCCCGGCGTTGCCCTTGCCACGGGCGATGTGCGCCACGCGATAAAACTCATCGTCCGCCAGGCCGACATGAAAATCCAGCCCCAACGGCCGAGCGGTACGGGCCACGATCGAGTCGCCGGGGCCACGGCCGTCGGCACGGCGGATCAGCTCGCCGATCAGCCAGCCGTAGGTAATGGCGGCATAGCCGTGCTCGGTGCCGGGTGTCCACCAGGGCGTTTCGGCAGCCAGCGCATCGACCATGGCCTGCCAGTCATACAGCGCTTCGGCCGGCAGCAGCTCACGGATGGCCGGCAAGCCGGCACGGTGGCTGAGCAGCTGGCGCAGGGTGATCGCCTGTTTGCCTGCCTGGGCGAACTCGGGCCAGTAGTTGGCCACCGGCGCATCGAGGGCCAGCTTGCCCTCGCCGACCAGTTGCAGGGCGGTGACAGCGGTGAAGGTCTTGGTGCAGGAGAACAGGTTGGCGATGGTATCGCTGTGCCAGGCCTGCTGGCCGTCCTTGTCGGCACTGCCGGCCCACAGGTCGACCACGGTTTCGCCACCAACCTGGATGCACAGCGCGGCGCCACGCTCCTGGGGATCATCGAACAGCGCGGCAAAGGCTTCGCGCACTGCTTCGAACTTCAGCTCATAGTGACCCTGGATCTGCACCCGCTGTTCTCCGTACGACCAATTCCGAAAATGGTGTGCATTGTTTCAGTAGTTGCGTGTTTTGCAAACTGGCTTGGGCCAAGTGGTCGCGACGAATGGCAGCCAGGACGAACGGTGCTCCTGTAGGAGCGGCCTTGTGTCGCGATGGGCTGCGCAGCAGCCCCGGCAAATTGTGCATTGCGGCGGAGATCCTGGGGCTGCTGCGCAGCCCATCGCGACACAAGGCCGCTCCTACACCAGACCGCGTCAGCCGGTTGCTAGGGCGCCGGTTTTTCCAGTTGGGCGCGCAGCTGGCTCATTGCCTGCAAGTTGCTCTTGCGCACGGCATCGACAAACCCCGGGTATGGCATATCGGTGATCGCCACCAACCCGAGGTGGCCGTTCTCGCCATCGAGCAGGCGGCCGCTGGCCGGCTGGTCGAGGTACTGGAACCAGTGCGCGCCAACGATCATCGGCTGCGCCAGGGCCGCCTTGAGGAAGTTGCCGTAGGCCGGGCCACGGTCTTCTTCCCGCGCCACTTCCAGCGGCCCCGGCCAGAACGGCCCGCGATCGCGCGAGCCGAACTGGAACTCGGACACCAACACCGGCTTGTCCAGCTCGGCCAGGCGGGCGAAGTCGTAGCCATCCTGCGGCTTGAGGGTATAGAAGTTGAAGCTGAGCACATCGCAGAACTCCGCGCAGGCCTTGACCGCCTCCGGCGTGCTGACGGCATAGCGGCCCCCCAGCAGCAGGTGATTGGGCGCATGCCACTTCAACGAGTCGGCAATGGTCCTGAAGTAGGTTTCGGCGAACACCTGCTGGAAGTGCTGGTAGTCACGCTCGATTTCCGGGTGCTCCGGGTCGGGCAACGGTGCCTCGAAGCCCGGGTCCTCCATCAGTTCCCAAGCGGTCAGCTCGATGCCCCAGGCCTTGGACAGCCCTTCCTGGTTGCGGTACTTGTCACGCAACTGCTTGAGGAAGGCGCGCTTGGCCGGTACATCGGTGGTCAGGCGCAAGGTACCGTAGGCCAGGCCGTAACGCGCCTTCGGGTCGCTACCGGGGGCGGCCCAGGCCAGTTCGTTGTCGGCGAAATAACCGATCAGCCAGGGGTCGTCACGGTGATCGCGGGCGGCAATGGCCACGGCGCGCTCGGTAGCCATGGCAAAACGCGGGTCGAACGGGTCGGGCATGCGGCCCCACCAGTCCATGCCGGTGCTGATGCTGGCGTAATCCCCCACGATCGATAGCGGCAAGGTGTACGGTATACGCCTGGCCTGGCCCAGGGCCGGCTCGCTCCAGTTTCCGACCGTGTTGAAACCCCAGGCCTGCAGGCGGTCGAGCGCATGCGCCTGCCAGCGTGCGCTATCCAGCGCCAATGGTGGGCAGTTGGCCGGCTGCCCTTCTACGGCGGGCGGGCAGGGTTTGCCATAGGTGCGCTGCAGGTTGGCGGCATAGAAATCGAACCAGCGCCCCTGTTTGAAGTTGCGCCCTTGCGACGAGGGGTTGCCGTCGTCGTTGTTGCCATCGCCATAGAATGCGGCCAGTGCATCACCCTCGCCCGGCAACGCCTTGAACATCCCCTCACGCCCGGCGACGTAGGTACGCCCGCCATCCGCGGCCACGGCATTCACCCCCAGGGAATAGAACGGATGCCCCTCGGGCGTTACCAGGTACCAGCGGCCGTCACGCTTTTCGGTGCGGAAGAAGCCTTTGGCCTCGAACGCCGGCCCGGCCAGCAGGCCACCGTATGCATCCAGCTGCTGCTTGCCACGCTCTGCCAGCCAGCCTTTGAGCTGTTGCTGCTCGCGTGCATCGGCCGCCTTGAGCTGCTCGTCATTGGCAACCTTTTCAGGCCAATGGCCGCGGGTGTACTGGCCATAGGCATCGATCAGCTCATGGTAGGCCGCCTTGTAGGCCTGGTCGTCATCCTGGATGCCAACCCGCTCGATCAGCAGGTTCTGCGCCACCTTGGGGTTGGGGATACTCAGGCTGACCGACGCCACCTGCTTGAGGTCGACCGCGCCGGCGCTGCTGGTCAGCAGCAGGCGCTGGCCGCCATGGTTCCAGGGCATGGGCGGGCCGGCGCGCATGCCCTGGCTCAGCGGCGAGCTGGCCGTCAGCGGTACCATCACGGTTTGCGCAGGACCGGCCGGAAGGTCAATGCGGCTGGTCAACGTGCGGCCATCACTGCCCTGCACCATGACGTCCACGGTCAGCGCCCAATCCATCGCGCTTTGCAGGCGCAAGGTCAGGAACTGACCGCCGGACCAATCCCACACACCGCTTTGCGGGCTGAGGCGCAGGGTCGGCCGCTGGGCCGGGTTGAACACCACGCGCCGCAACACTTCGCCTTCGGCCGTCTGCTCCGCGTTGTACTGCGGCATGCCGGCATCCTCGGTCGCCACGTTGACCACCGAGGCCGGGCGCACGAAGCTGAACAGCGTCTGCTGCCCAGCCAGCAAGGGCGAGCTGAACAACAGGGCGAAAATGGCGGGCAGGGTACGGCGGACCATAAGGCTGGGGCTCTCCTTCAGGGCCCTCATGGCCCACGACTGAGTAATGGACATCGCGCCGGAGCAAGTGTGCTCCGGCGGTCAGGAAATCTCCCGCCGGAACGGCGGCAGCGCATTGAGAATAGCCTTGCCGTAGCGCTGAGTGACCAGGCGCCGGTCAAGCAAGGTGATGACACCGCGATCCTGTTCGGTTCGCAGCAGGCGGCCGCAAGCCTGGATCAGCCGCAGCGAGGCGTCGGGCACGGCAATTTCCATGAACGGGTTGCCGCCGCGAGCTTCGATCCACTCGGCCAACGCCGCTTCGACCGGGTCGTCGGGCACGGCAAAGGGAATCTTGGCGATCACCACGTGCTCGCAGTAGGCACCCGGCAGGTCGACACCCTCGGCAAAGCTGGCCAGGCCGAACAGCACGCTGTGCTGGCCATCGTCGACCCGCGCCTTGTGCTTGTTCAGGGTTTCCTGCTTGGACAGGTTGCCCTGGATCAGCACCAGCTTGCGCCAGTCACGGTCCAGGCCATCGAACACGTCCTGCATCTGCTTGCGCGAGGAGAACAGCACCAGCGCGCCGCGGGCATCTTCGACGATGTTCGGCAGTTCGCGGATGATCGCTGCGGTATGCGCGGCCGCATCCCTCGGGTCGGCCTTGAGGTCGGGGACCCGCAGCAGGCCGGCATCGCCATGCACGAACGGGCTGGGCACCACGCAGGTGACCGCGTCACGCGGCAACCCCGAGCGCATGCGGAAGCGGTCGAACTTGCCCAGCGCGGTCAGCGTCGCCGAGGTCACCAGCGCGCCATGGGCCACGCTCCACAGGCTGCGGCGAAGCATTTCGGCGGCCAGGATGGGGCTGGCGTTGACTTCGATATCGAACAGCGCACCGCTCTCGGCCAGGGTCAGCCAGCGGGCCATGGGCGGGCTGTCTTCCGGGTCTTCGGCGGTAAAGGCCGTCCACAGCTCCCAGTTGCCCTGGGCACGGGTGACCAGGCTACCGAACAGCGGGTACCACTCCTCGGCCTGATGGCTGGCGATGCCGATGTTGACCTCACCGTCCATGCCCTCCTTGAGCAGGTCGGCCAGGCGGGTGAACAGGTCGTTGAGGCGGGCAAAGCCCTTTTTCAGCTCGATGCCCACTTCGCGAATCTGCTCCGGCACCACGCCGCCTTCGAAGCGGTAGCGCGGGCGCTCACGGCCTTCGTTGTCCTCGCTGGGGCGGAAGTCGGCAACCTGCTCGCACAGGGTGAACATGAACTGCTGCTGGGTGCGCACTTCCCGCGCAAGCTCCGGCACCTGTTCGATGTACTTGCCCAGGTCACCGGGCAGCGGGTGCTGGGCCAGCAGCTTGGTCAGGTTCTTGGCGGTCTGCTCCAGCCAGTCGGCAGTGGAACGCAGGCGCGAATAGTGGGCGAAATGGCCAATGGCCTTGTCCGGCAGGTGGTGGCCTTCGTCGAACACGTACATGGTGTCGCGCGGGTCGGGCAATACCGCGCCGCCGCCCAGGGCCAGGTCGGCCAGCACCATGTCGTGGTTGGTGACGATCACATCGACCTTGCCCATGCCTTCGCGGGCCTTGTAGAACACGCACTGCTGGAAGTTCGGGCAATGACGGCCGGTGCACTGGCTGTGGTCGGTGGTCAGGCGCGCCCAGTCCTGGTCTTCCAGGGCTTCGGGCCAGCTGTCGCGGTCACCGTCCCAGCGGTTGCCGGCAAGCTTCTCGATCATGCTGTTGAACAGCTTCTGGCTGCGCTCGTCGACTTCGATGTGGAAGCCTTCTTCCTCGAACAGCTGGGCGGTGGCCGATTGGGCGTGGCCCTCCTGCAGCAGGATGTCGAGCTTGGACAGGCACAGGTAGCGGCCACGGCCCTTGGCCAGGGCGAAGCTGAAGTTCAGCCCGCTGCTGCGCATGAGGTCGGGCAGGTCCTTGAAGACGATCTGCTCCTGCAGCGCCACGGTGGCGGTGGCGATCACCAGGCGCTTGCCGGCGGCCTTGGCGGCCGGAATGGCAGCCAGGCTGTAGGCCACCGTCTTGCCGGTACCGGTGCCCGCCTCCACTGCCACCACGGCAGGCTCGCCGGCACGGCGGCCTTCTTCGTCGCAGGCGATGTCGCCGAGCACCTTGGCCACTTCGGCGATCATCAGGCGCTGGCCATAGCGCGGCTTGAGGCTCTTGGCTTCGAGAAAACGCGTATAGGCGCCCTGGATGGTGGCTTTGAGTTCGTTGCTGATCATGGTCTGCAGGCGCCCGGAGGGCTGGATATATTTTCAGTGTTTCGCATGGGGCGGCTATCATACCCCGCTATTGCCCTTTATGCCGCATGGAGATCCGGATGCTTGCCTTTGCCCTGCCCTACACACTGCATGTCCTGGCCGCCCTGGTGTGGGTCGGCGGCATGTTCTTCGCCTGGCTTGTGCTGCGCCCGGCAACGGTTGCAGCCCTTGAGGGGCCTGCCCGGCTGCGCTTGTGGGTGGAAGTTTTCCGACGCTTCTTCGGTTGGGTCTGGCTGGCCGTGGCGATTTTGGCGATAAGTGGTATCGGCATGTTGCACATGCGCTTCAGCGGCTTCGAGACTGCACCGAAGTATGTGCAGGTGATGATCGGTGGAGGCATCGCCATGTTTGCCCTGTTCATGCGCATCCAGGCGTTGCTGCTGCCGGAGTTGAGGGCGGCGGTGCAGGCCGAAGACTGGCCGGCAGGTGCGGCAGTGCTGGGGCGGATTCGGCGGATGGTGGGGATCAACCTGCTGCTGGGCCTGGCGGTGGTAGCCGTGGCCAGTTCGCGGCTGATGCTCTGACAGGATCTGCGCGGCCCCTGTAGAAGCGGCCTTGTGTCGCGATGGGCTGCGCAGCAGCCCCGGCAATTTGTGCGAAGGCGCTGAAATCCTGGGGCTGCTGCGCAGCCCATCGCGACACAAGGCCGCTCCTACAGGGGGCGCGGCAAGGCTTCAGAGGCGCTGCAGAATCAGCTCACCTGCAGCGCCGGCCAACCCAGGCTGGCCCGGCTGCCCCGGCCGGCCATTGGCGCCGGCGTCTGTGCGGTACACCAGGCAACCCTTGCTAGCCCCGCCCTTGCCGGCCTTGCCAGCAGCCCCGGCCTTGCCCGGTGCGCCGCCGTCCAGGCGCACCACGATGCGTTCTTGCGGGAAGCCCTGCGGCACGCTCAAGCGGATGCGCCCACCCGGCGCACCATCGTGCCCGTTGCCGCCGTCATCGCCATTGGCACCGCGGCTAGCCTGGCCCCAGGTGCAGCCACCGGCCTGGCCGTTGGCGCCATCGAGCCCCACGTACCCCGGCGCACCGGCACCGCCACGGGCATCGATGGCCAGGCGCTCGGCATCCACTTCAGCCAGTTTCAGGTCCAGGCTGCGGCCCGACCGGGCTCCCCGCTGGTAAGTACCCGCCGCTCCCGGCGCACTGAATTCGCTACCCTCCCCCAGCCGCGCACTGCGCGCCTCGATCAGCAACGGGCTATCGGAAGGTGCAATGGCGATACGTGCATCGCGCCCCAACTCCAGCTGGTCGACCTTCAACTCAGCGAGCGTGGCAGGCAGCAGCAGGGTTGCGGCATCGGCGACACGCAACTGTGCCAGGTGCACGCTTGCCGACTTGTCGGGCAGGCGCAGCATGGAATTGGCAGCGACCTCCAGGCTTTCGGCCTGGGCCAGGGGAACGGCCAACATGGCCAGCAACATCAGATTACGCATTTCGCGGCGCCTCCTGCACACGGGGGATGGACATGACATGGAAGATACCCGTCAACAGGATCTGCAAACGATCGAACCAGCGGTGGCTGCGCCCGCGCAGGCTGCCATTGAAGAACAGCACTTCGAGCAGGTGCAGGCCCAGCAAGGTGATGCCGGCGGCGTTGATCAGCAGATTGAAGGGCAAGGGTTGTGGCATCAACTGATTGAACAACACCACACCCCAGAAAGCGACTGTCAGGACCTTGCCCAAGCCCAGGATGAACCTCATATCCCGCCCCCATGAATTGTTGTTATGTCGAGACGGCCCGTTCGAGCGGGCCGTGCGACCAACATTAACTGCAATGCCAGGACAGGCGCCAGCACCACTCAGTTGAGGTGCAGTTCCACCCGTCGGTTGCGGGCGCGGCCCTCCTCGCTTTCGTTGTCGGTGAGCGGCTCACTCTCACCACGCCCCTGGCTGGTGACCTTGCCCGCCTCCAGCCCCTGGCTGATCAGGTAAACGGCCACGCTGCTGGCGCGGCGTTCGGAAAGTGCCTGGTTGTAGCTGTCGGAGCCTACGTTGTCGGTATGCCCGATCACGCTTACTTTCGCCACTGTCGGTGAATCGAGCTTCGCCACCAGGCCTTGCAGGCGCTGCTGGGCCGCCGGGGTCAGCTCGGCGGAATCGAAGGCGAACATCACCGCGCCGTTGTCATCCAGGATGATCACCTCTGGCGAGGGTTCAGGTTCAGTGGCAGGCGGCGATGCGGGGTACACCTTCAACGGGCAACCCATGTGGTCGACCGCAGTGTTGGCGGGGGTATCGGGGCAACGATCGCGGCGGTCGAAAATACCGTCGCCATCTTCGTCGCCATCCTGGGCGTAACAGATCAGGCCCCCGGCAATGGCGCCAAGGGCACCGCCGCCAGCCGCCCAGCTCGAACTTTCGATGGCGCCCAGGCCACCACCGACCAGGCCGCCGAGCAGGCTGCAGATGGGCCAGGTCCTCTGGTTGAGCGGCGCGCTGCCATCGCTGTGGGTGGCGCAGCCCGCGAGCAGGCTGGCAGCCACCAACAGCGGCAGCGCCGCCTTCGACGTCACACTCATGCTGAATGCTCCTGTGTCATTGGCCACGGACGGTTGACCGCCGTGAAGGCGCGCCCGTGCCACTGCTCAAGGCACGGGCGCACGCCGCTCTACCGCTGGATCTTGATCTCGGTACGGCGGTTCATGGCGCGCCCATCGGCCGTGGCGTTGTCTGCCACCGGCTGGGTTTCACCGGCACCGACCACCGAAACGAAGCTGCTGCGCGGCACACCGCTCTCGACCAGGTAATCGGTCACCGAGTGGGCACGGCGCTCGGACAGTTTCTGGTTGTAGCTGTCGGAGCCGACGCTGTCGGTATGGCCGCTGACGCTCAGGCGGGCGGACGGCGCTTCCTGTTTCAGGCGCGTGGCAATGGTGTTGAGGCGCTCCTTGTCGCTGGCGGTCAGGCGCGCAGAGTCGAACTCGAAGTGCACATCGCGGATGACGATGACTTCTTCCTTCTGCACCACCACTTCCTCGACCACCGCGGCCGGCTCTGGCGGGCAGCCGTTGGCATCGACCTGCACACCGCGCGGGGTGCCTGGGCACTTGTCACGGCTGTCCGGCACGCCGTCGCCATCCTCGTCGCCATCGCCATGGGCCCAGCAATAGCCCGCCGCCAGGCCACCGCCCAGCAACGCGCCCCAACCAGCCCAGCTGGAGCTCTCGATGGCGCCCAGGGCAGCGCCGCTTACACCCCCGACGGCGGCACATTTCGGCCAGTCGGTCTTTTGCAAACCTGCACAACCAGTCAACACACTGGTGAGCAGAACCAGGGGTATCGCTGTGCGTACTATGCTCATTTCATTGCTTCTCCTAGGGGGAATCGGCATAAGGCCGATTTCAGGGAGTAAAGACCGAGCATCTGATCCCTGCCACCAATAAGCCACGACACAGTCACATGCCTCTTTGCCCGCACGCTGCGGCCCGCTAGTCTTGGACGACTTCAACGAGGATTGCCAATGACCGACGGTTTTTCCCAGCGCACCCCGCAGCAGGCCCTGGCGGCCCTGCTCGAGCGCTTCACCCCGCAACGCCTGCTGCTGGTGGGCACGCGCTTCCCGGCGCTGGACGCCTTCGCCCAGGCGCACCCACAGGTAACCATCGCCACGGCCGCCCCAGGCCCGCTGCCGGCCGAACTGGCAGCCCAGCGCTTTGACCTGGCGGTACTGGTGGACTGCCTGGAGCACCTGCCCAAACGCACCGGCCTGGAATTGCTCGGCGGCATTCGCAACCTCAATGCCAGCCGGGTCGCGGTGCTGGCCGACCTGGCCGCCTGTGGCTGGCAAGACACCGATTTCTTTGCCCTGGCCCTGTCGGCCAGCGAGAAATTCCGCCGTGACCAGCAGGTATTGAGCCTGTTCACCTATGATCTACATGACTACAAGCAGGTACCGGACTGGCTGAATGCCAAGTTCTGGGCCAACCCTGAAAACTTCGGCAAGTACTGGTGGTGATGATGAGTGTCTCGGTCTGCCCTTGTGGCAGTGGCAACCTGCTCGACGCCTGCTGCGGGCATTACCATGCCGGCACCCCGGCACCGGATGCCCAGGCGCTGATGCGCTCACGCTACAGCGCTTATGTGCTGGGCCTGGTCGACTATCTGGTGGCCACCACCCTGCCCGCCCAGCAAGCCGGCCTGGACCGTGCCGCCATGGCCGCCTGGAGCGCCCAGAGCACCTGGCTGGGCCTGGAGGTGGAAAGCGCAGAGGTGCTGGGCGGCCAGCCGGAGCACGGTTTTGTCACCTTCACTGCACGCTGGCACGACCAGGAGGGTGACCATCAGCACCGCGAGCGCTCGGCATTCGTCCAGCATGCCGGGCGCTGGTACTTCATCGACCCCACGGTCGGGCTCAAGGCCGGGCGCAACGACCCCTGCCCCTGCGCCAGCGGCCAGAAGTTCAAGAAATGCTGCGCCAGTTACGTGGGTAGCTGAACATGATCGCTCGCACCCGCCCGCTGCTGCTCGCCACCTTGATGGCATGGCTGGCACTGCTGGCGGGCTGCGCCAGCTGGGGCAGTGACGACTGGCGCGAACCCGAGGTGCACCTGGTCGAGGTGGAGACGGTCAAGGCCAGGTTGCTGGAGCAGGAGTTCGTGCTGCATCTGCGAATCGACAACCCCAATGACAGCCGCCTGTTCATCCGCAACCTGTCGTATGCCATACGCCTCAACGACCTGTTGCTGGTGCAGGATGAAACCAGCGTGTGGCGTAGTGTCGGCGGGCATGCCCAGCGTACTTTCAAGATCACCGCGCGGACCAACCTGTGGCAGCACCTGAAACCACTGGCCAAGCTGCTGAAAAGCGAACAACCGCTGCACTACAGCCTGCAGGGCGAGCTGGCGACCGGGTTGCTCATCCATCGGGACCTGCACTTGTCGCGCAGTGGTGAGATAATCCCCGGTGATTACAAACCGGAGTAACCCTGCAATGTCCCAGCAACCCCACGTTCATGGCCCTGACTGCAACCACGATCATGATCACCACCACGATCATGGCCATGTACACGGCCCGCACTGCAACCACGGCCACCAGGAGCCGGTACGCAACGCCCTGAAGGACGTTGGCCGTAACGACCCGTGCCCGTGCGGTAGCCAGAAAAAGTTCAAGAAGTGCCACGGCGCCTGACCTGAACAGCACTTGCGCGTCCCTGCCGCGGGCCGCGCAGTGGGTAGCCGGGGCCTAGCTGGCCCTGGCAGGCCCTGAAACCTTGCGCTGCAGCACCCCTGCGGTGGCCATGAGCAGCACGATGCACAGGGCCATGCAGATGGCATTGGTGCCATCCCAACCGACCGTGCCCAGCAACAGCGACGGGCTGAATGCGCCAATGGTCGCGAACACCGCAATGGCCAGATCGTTCTTCCCCTGCATCTGCATCGCTGCCGGGCTGTTTTGCAGCGTCTGCGCCAACAGCGCCCCACCGCCCACGTAGGTCAGGTTCCAACCCAGGCCCAGGGCTATCAGTGACAAGGTCATCATCGCGTAGCTGTGCGACCACATGTTCATGGCCGTGCAACCGATCAGCAGGCCCAGGCCGAGACAGATGGTGGCCCTGATGCCGAGTTTGTGGATGATGGCGCCGGTGAAGAACGACGGCGCAAACATGGCAATCACATGCCATTGAATCGCCAGGCGAACGTCGGAAAAGTCCTCATGCATGTGTTTCATGTGCATGGACGCCTGGATCATCAGCAAATTCATGATCCCATAGCCCAGCGCGGCCACTGCCATGGCCACGGCAACCACCGGGCTCAGCGGCTCGGCGGTCGTGCCAGCCGGTTTCGCTGCACGGTCGTTACTGGCGGTGCCGGTATCGCCGGGCAGGCAGGCCGCTGTCAGCAACGACATCACCGCCAGGCCGACAAAAGCGGCGTAGCACAGCGAAAACAGCGGATACCCACCAACGTCCCTCAGCCACTCGGTGAGCGCCGGCCCGACCACGGCAGCGATCACCCCACCGGCCACCACCAGGGAAAGCGCCTTGGGCTTCAGGTTCTGAGCCAGATTGTCGGTGGCCGCGAAGCGATTGAAGTTGGCAAACGCAATGTAGATGCCCAACGCCGAATGGCTGATCACCAGCGTCGGGAAGTGCTGGTACTGCACAGCCAGGTAACCACTGATGCCAGACACCGCCAAAGGGATCGAGCCCAGCATGAAGGCGCGCTTGCGCCCAATACGGCTCATCAGCCTGGAGACCGGATAGGTGGCCAGCATCAGGCAGAGGAACTGGAAACCATAGGGCACGGTGGACCACGTGGCGGCAGGCGCCAGCGCCGCCCCGACAATGGCCGCCATGGTCACGGACATGACCGCAGTCGTCAGGTTGATCGATTGCGCAGTGAAATACAGGTACGTGCGCCGCGGAAGTGTGCTCGACATAGCGTGTGCTCACGGTTGGTGGACGGGTCGATTTCGGTATTGGGAAAGATGCCGACAGGTGCATGGTCGCATCTGCCACGCCCTGAAATTCGAACAGTCGACGCGCTTTCCGGTTAACTGTTAGGCTGCTTTTTCTAACAGCTGCTGGACCCGCCATGCGCCCGCACAGCCTTCATGACCAGTTGAAACAGCGCCTCGAAGCCGGCGAATGGCTGCCCGGCCAGCGCATGCCGTCCATCCGCAAGCTGACGGCGGCGGCTGGCTGCAGCTACCACGATGTCGTCTCCAGCTATGCCCGGCTGGTCAGCGAAGGTGTGTTGACCGCCATTCCCGGCCGCGGCTACTTCGTCGCCAGCCACACACGGCAAACCAGTGCGGTGGATGCGCCCGCAGGCATGGCCGGCGACCCGCTGTTCAAGCTGCTGCAGGGGGGCCAGCACTACATCAAACTGGGCAGCGGCTGGCTGCCACCCGCCTGGCGTGACACCGAGCTGCTGGCCAAGGCGATTCGGCGCACGGCGCGGCTGGAGCAGAGTTCGCTGGCGGAATATGGCGACATCCAGGGCTACCTGCCCATGCGCAAACAGCTGTGCGTGCACCTGAAACGCCTGACCCGTGTCGATGCCCGGCCAAGCCAGTTGCTGACTACGCTGGGCGCCACACAAGCGCTGGACCTGGTGGCGCGGTTGTTGATCAAGCCAGGCGATCACGTGTTCGTCGACGAGCCCGGCAACGGCAACCTGATCAAACTGATCCAGTTGGCCGGCGGCCACGTGGTCGGGGTGCGCCGAACCCAGGACGGACCAAGCGTGGAAGACATGCAGGAGCACCTGGCCAGGCACAAGGTCAAGGCGTTCTTCTGCAACAGCACCTTCCACAACCCGACCGGCGGCAACATCAGTCCGCACAATGCCTTCAGCGTCCTGCGCCTGGCGGTGGAACACGACTTCTTCGTGGTCGAGGACGATGTCTACGGCGACTTCAGCCCGGGTGTGCGCCAGACCTTTGCCGAACTGGACAACCTTGAGCGGGTCATCTACATCGGCAGCTTCTCGAAATGCCTGTCCGCTTCATTGCGCGTGGGCTACATCGCCTGCTCGGCAGAGCTGATAGAGCCGCTGACGCGCCTGAAGCTGCTGACCTGCGTGGCGGTGCCGGCGTTTTGCGAACGCTTCGTCAACACCATCTTGTCCGACGGCACCTATGCCCGGCACATGCAAGACCTGCAGCAGCGCCTGATCCGGCAGCAGGCGCAGACCCAGCAGTTGTTGCGGGCGCGTGGCTGGCAGTTCGACATAACGCCCCAAGGCGGCATGTTCCTGTGGGTCTACCACCCCGAACTGGCCGACCTGCAGCCTTTCATGCGTCGCCTGGAACAGCACAAGGTGCTATTGATGCCAGGCTCGGCCTTCGCCGTCAGCCGTGACTATCAACGCCTTGCTCGCATCAATTGCACGCACTTTTCCGACGCCGTGGCCGAACATTTCAAGGTTTGAGTCGACACTGGCAAATAAAGCGCCCAGGGACCTTGCACGGCGCCTGCGCGCTCACTACCTTAGCGCCTTTCGAAACCCGCCACGCCTTGCAGGAGCCCTTGTCATGGCCGCCTCCGCCTTTCCTCCATTCCGCCCGCGGTTCGCAACCGCTGCCACGCTGCTCGGCATGCTCGGGCTGGCCGGCTGCCAGACGGGCGGCTACCAGGGCAGCGTGCCACCGACCAGCGGCGTGCAGCCGCTCAAGGGCCTGGCGCAGAACGTCTCGGTACGGCGCAACGCAATGGGCGCACCACTGATCGAAAGCAGCAGCTTCCATGACGCCCTGTTCAGCCTGGGCTATGTGCATGCCGGCGACCGCATCGAGCAGATGGTCGCCATGCGCCTGCTGGCCCAGGGCCGCCTGGCAGAACTGGCCGGCAGCGACGCGCTGGACATCGACCGCCTGATGCGCGCGGCCAACCTCAAGCAGAGCGCCGCCCAGCAGTACGCCGACGCCTCGCCAAGGCTCAAGCGCTTCTTCGAAGTGTATGCACGAGGGGTCAACGCTTACCTGTTCCGCTACCGCGACAAGCTGCCCGCCGGCCTGGCCAGCAGTGGCTACCGCCCCGAATACTGGAAGCCCGAAGACTCGGCACTGATCTTCAGCCTGTATGCATTCAGCCAGTCGGTGAACCTGCAGGAAGAACTGAGCGCCCTGACCCTGGCGCAGAAAGCCGGCAGCGACAAGCTGGCCTGGCTGCTGCCCGGTGCCCCGGACGAGCCGTTGGCCGAAGCCGAAGTGGACAAGCTCAAGGGCCTGAACCTGGCCAGCCAGTTGCCGGGGCTGCCGGCCCTGGCAGCTGCCAGCCAGAAACTGGCCGACCTCGACCTTCTGGGTAGCCCGGGCTCGGCCAACCTGGCCCTGGCGCCGCAGCGCAGCCGCAGCGGCAAGAGCCTGCTGGCCAGCGACAGCCGAGCCGCCTGGGCCCTGAGCCCGGTACAGATCCACACCGGCAAGTACCAGGTCGCCGGCCTGTCGTTGCCCGGCCTGCCGATCGTGCTGGCCGGCTACAACGGCAAGCTGGCCTGGAGCAGCAGCGCGGTCATGGCCGACAACCAGGACCTGTACCTGGAGCAACTGCGCCACCAGGGCAGCCAGCTGAGCTACCTGGCCGACGGCAAATGGCTGCCGGCCCGCGCCCGTAGCGAAACCTTCTTCGTCCGTGGCCAGCGCCCGCTGCGCGAGGTGATGTACGACACCCGCCACGGCACCCTGCTGGCCCAGCCAGGCAATGCCAGCCTGGGCCTGGCGCTGAACCTGCCACAGTTCAAGAGCGACCGCAGCCTGGATGCGCTGTTCGACCTGACCCGTGCCAAGAGCGTGGAGCGTGCCTTCGACAGCACCCGTGAAGTGACCGCCGCCGCCCTCAACTTCGTCTTCGCCGAACCCGAGCACATCGGCTGGCAAGTCAGTGGCCGCTACCCCAACCGCCGCGAAGGCCAGGGCCTGCTGCCCTCGCCGGGCTGGGACGGGCGCTACGACTGGGACGGCTATGCCGACCCGATGCTGCACCCTTACGACCAGGACCCGCCCGCCGGCTGGATCGGCCACGCCAACCAGCGCAGCCTGCCGCGTGGCTATGGCATGCAGCTGTCCAGCACCTGGTACTACCCCGAGCGCGCCGAGCGCCTGGCCCAGCTGGCCGGCAATGGCCGCCACGACAGCCGCAGCCTGATGGCCCTGCAGAACGACCAGACCACACTGCTGGCCGACAAGCTCAAGCAGATGTTCGACGCCCCGGGCATGGCCCAGCCGCTCAAGCAGGCGATCGACGCCCTGCCCGCCGCACAGCGCGACAAGGCCAGCGACGCGCTGGCCCGGATCAAGGCCTTCGATGGCCGCCTGAGCCCGGTATCGGCCGATGCCGCACTGTACGAACTGTTCCTCCAGGAAGTGGCCCGGCAAACCTTCCTCGACGACCTGGGCCCGGAATCCGGCCCGGCCTGGCAGGCTTTCGTCAGCAATGCGAGGTTGTCGTTCTCGGCGCAGGCCGACCACCTGCTGGGCCGCGACGACAGCCCGTTCTGGGATGACCGCAGCACGCCGCAGACAGAAGACAAGCCGGCCATTCTCGCCCGCAGCCTGGCTGGCGCGGTGGATGCCGGCACCGCGCAACTGGGCGCCGACCGCCGCGCCTGGCAGTGGGGCAAGCTGCACCAGTACCGCTGGCCTGCACCGGCCTACCATGGCCTGGGCGACGCCCTTGGCCGCTCGCCGCTGGCTGCCGGTGGCGACTTCACCACCCTGGCCCTGACGCCATACGCCTGGGGTAGCGGCTTCGACACCCGCCTGCCGGCCTCGGCGCGGATGATCGTCGACTTCGGCCAGGCCGAGCCGTTGCAGGTGCTGACCAGCAGCGGGCAGTCCGGCAACCCGGCCAGCACGCATTACAGCGACGGGCTGGATGCCTGGTTCAAAGGGCGCTTCATGAGCCTGCCACTGCAGCAGCAGAACTTCGGGCGGGCGTATGGCAACCAGCGTTTGACGTTGGTGCCCGGCAAGTAAACCTCTCAATCAAGCCGCCACCTGTGGCGGCTTGGGCTATGCACTAAACAGCTACGACTGAAAGCTCGATCCGCTGTCCCAACACGTGCAGCGCATGCTCGACCTGCTCGATCTTGGAACGGTGCAGCAGATCGACCAGACGATCGACCTGGGGACGATTCACTCCAAGTCGGCGCGCCATCTCGGTCTTGCTGATTTTTTGTGCAACCATCGTATTCCACAACGCTGCCTTCGCGGCGGTCAGGGCTGGCAGACGTACGACGGGTTGACCTTCGGTTGGTGTTGCAGGCAGCGGAATAGCTATTTTTTGATCCACATAGAACGAAAGTGCGGACTCCAAGGCATCCACGGCATCGAACAGAGCTTCCTCCGAAGTGTCACCTGCGCAGGCCATCTCAGGTACATCGGGACAACTCACCCAGACACTGCCGTCTTCCAGATGAACGACTACCGGATATTCGAATACCATCACGTGCTCCCCTAAACCGTTCATGATTTCAACCCTAGGTCCTTCAGGATCTTCCGTCTCAGGCCTTCGCTTATTTCCTTCGCCCCGTGATCTGGGAAAATCGTCTGGCGATTACCTAGATAGACCTTGAAATGACTACCCTTGGCAGCGACAAACGTAGCGCCTTGGCCGCGCAGCCATCGGCGAAATTCACTGTATTTCATATCAGCCTTTGTCGAACCAATGTGCATCACGCGCCGACAGACCGCAACATTTTTGTTGCACCCCTTCGACCTGAGGACACAGTTAACCGCAAAAGGCGGTTCGGCATTTCTGAATGGCAAGTAGTCCATTTCGCTTGTTAAAGCGTTCGAACTCTCATGACATTCCCGCGCTCCTAACAAGAACGTCGGCCACCAGCGCCCATAACATGGACCTCGTCATCGCCCGCCCCGAAGGCCTGTACTGTCCGCCCGGTGATTTCTACATCGACCCCTGGCGGCCAGTGGAGCGTGCCGTCATCACCCACGGCCACGGCGACCATGCCCGCGTCGGCAACCGCCATTACCTCACCGCCGCCCCAGGCGCCGGCATCCTGCGCAGCCGTCTGGGCCAGGACATCAACCTGCAAACCCTGCCGTACGGCGAACGCCTGCTGCACCATGGCGTAACCCTGAGCCTGCACCCGGCCGGGCATGTACTGGGCTCGGCGCAAGTGCGCCTGGAGTACCAGGGCGAGGTCTGGGTCGCCTCCGGCGACTACAAAGTGGAACCCGACGGCACCTGCACGCCGTTCGAACCGGTGCGCTGCCACACGTTCATCACCGAATCGACCTTCGGCCTGCCCATCTACCGTTGGCCCAGCCAGGGCGAGATCTTCACCGGCATCAATAACTGGTGGCGCGCCAATAGCGAACAGGGCAAAGCCAGCGTGCTGTTCTGCTATGCCTTCGGCAAGGCCCAGCGAATCCTCCACGGGCTGGACGCCAACATTGGTCCTGTCCTCGTGCATGGCGCTGTCGAACCACTCAACCGGGTGTACCGGGACGCTGGCGTCTACCTTCCGCAAACCCGCTATGTGGGCGATATCCCACGCAACGACCCGCTGCTGCGCCAGGCACTGGTCCTGGCACCGCCTTCGGCGGGTGGCAGCAGCTGGATGCGCCGTTTCGGCGACTACAGCGATGCCTTTGCCAGTGGCTGGATGCTGTTGCGCGGCACCCGCCGCCGGCGCGGGGTAGACCGAGGTTTCGTGCTCTCGGACCATGCCGATTGGCCGGGGTTGCTCTGGGCCATCGGCCAGACTGGCGCAGAACGCGTGATGGTCACCCATGGCTCAGTCAATGTGCTGGTGCGCTACCTCATCGAACAAGGCCTCGATGCCCGCGCCTTCGTGACCGAGTACGGCGAGGAAGATGACGTGGTAGCCGCGGAGCCAGACGCATGAAGGCATTCGCCGAGCTGTACCTGAGGCTGGATGCGACCACATCCAGCACTGCAAAGCTCACGGCGCTACGCGACTATTTCAGCACCGCCCCGGCTGTGGATGCCGCCTGGGCGGTGTACTTCCTGGCAGGTGGCCGCCCCCGCCAACTGGTGCCTACACGCGTGCTGCGGGAGCTGGCCGGCAGATTGGCGGGGCTGCCTGACTGGCTGTTCGAGGAATGCTACCAGGCCGTTGGCGACCTGGCCGAAACCATTTCCCTGCTGGTACCGGAAAGCCACCACCCTGGCGACGAGGGCCTCGCCCGCTGGGTCGAAGCCCATCTGTTGCCATTGCGTGGCCTGCCGGTCGAGGAGATCCAGCAACGCCTGCCGCCTCTTTGGGCCCAGTTGGACCGCCCCAGCCTGATGCTTTGCCTGAAACTCATCACTGGCAGCTTTCGCGTGGGGGTATCGAAGCTGTTGGTCACTCGCGCCCTCGCGCAACTGGCCGGGCTGGATGCCAAACGCGTGGCCCAGCGCATGGTTGGCTACACCGACATCAGCCACCGCCCGACGGCAGCCAGCTATCAACGGCTGATAGCCCCGGAATCAGACGATGAACATAGCCAGCGTGGCGGCCAGCCCTACCCGTTTTTTCTGGCCCACCCCCTGCAGGTACCAATCGAACAGCTCGATGCACTGCTCGGGCCGCCGAGCGAATGGCAGATCGAATGGAAATGGGACGGCATTCGCGCCCAGGTGGTCAAGCGCGAAGGCCAGCTGTGGGTCTGGTCGCGCGGTGAGGAACTGGTCACCGAACGCTTCCCCGAATTGCACAGCCTGGCGCAGACGCTACCCGACGGTGTCGTGCTCGATGGCGAGATCCTGGTGTGGAAACCCGGCGGCTCAGCGGCTGAACTGGCTGTACAGCCCTTTGCCATGTTGCAGCAGCGCCTGGGTCGCAAGACCTTGGGCAAGAAGCTGCTGAGCGACGCGCCGGTCGTGCTGCAGGCCTACGACCTGCTGGAATGGCAAGGCGAGGACTGGCGCAGCCGGCCGCAGCATGCACGCCGCCAACAGCTGGAACACGTGCTTGAGCAGCACCCATTGGCCCCGGTGTTGCTCTCGCCTCTACTCGAAGGCCGGGACTGGGCCGACCTTGCCTGCCAGCGCGAACAGTCCCGCAGCCTGGGGGTGGAAGGGCTGATGCTGAAACAGCGCGAGGCCTTGTATGGCGTGGGGCGCACCAAGGACATGGGCACCTGGTGGAAGTGGAAGATCGACCCGTTCAGCGTCGATGCCGTGCTGATCTATGCCCAGCGCGGCCACGGCCGGCGGGCCAGCTTGTACAGCGACTACACCTTCGCCGTGTGGGACGCGCCAGCCGGTACGCCGGGGCGGGCACTGGTCCCCTTTGCCAAGGCCTATTCAGGGCTCAGTGACGAAGAGATGCGCAAGGTCGACGCCATCATCCGCAAGACCACGGTTGAAACCTTCGGGCCGGTACGCAGCGTGACGCCGACGCTGGTGTTCGAGCTTGGCTTCGAGGGCATCGCGCTGTCGAGGAGGCACAAGAGCGGCATTGCCGTGCGCTTTCCGCGGATGCTGCGCTGGCGGCTGGACAAGCCAGTGGAAGAAGCGGATGACCTGGCTACATTGCAGGCGCTGCTGGCCTGAAACAATTTCTGGACCGTGCTGGCTTCTTCGCGGTTAAACCCGCTCCCACAGGTCATGCACAAAAGCTGAGTTTTGTGCGATCCCTGTGGGAGCGGGTTTACCCGCGAAGAGGCCAGGGCGGTGGCCAGGAGGGCACCGATGCAGGCGCAAGGCCAAAAACTGTGCTTCTATCTGTGTGCCGCCCCGTGTCGCAGACCGTTTTCGCCACGCACCCAGGACCACCATGCACCATTCAACTCACGACCTGCTCTCGCCCGTTCCGGGCATTACCCGCCAGTTGCACAGCTTCCACTTCGGACCTCGCGGTGGCGGCAAAGTCTATATCCAGGCCTCGCTGCATGCCGACGAGCTGCCCGGCATGCTGGTGGCCTGGCACCTCAAGCGCCGCCTGGGTGAACTGGAACAGCAAGGCCGCCTGCAGCGCGAGATCATCCTGGTGCCGGTGGCCAACCCGGTCGGCCTGGAACAAGTGCTGCTGGACGCGCCGCTGGGGCGTTTCGAACTGCAAAGTGGCGAGAACTTCAACCGTAACTTCGTCGACCTTTCCGACGGCATCGGCGACCAGATCGAAGAACACCTGACCGACGACCCGGCACACAACCTCGCACTGATCCGCGAATACCTGCGCCGGGGGCTGGACGCACACCCGGCGCGCACACCGCTGCAGGCCCAACGCCTGATACTGCAGCGCCTGGCCTGCGATGCCGACATGGTGCTGGACCTGCACTGCGACTTCGAGGCGGTCGAGCACCTGTACACCACGCCAGACGCCTGGCCGCAGATCGAACCGCTGGCCCGCTACCTGGGTGCCCAGGCAAGCCTGCTGGCCACCGATTCGGGCGGGCAGTCGTTCGATGAATGCTTCAGCCTGGTGTGGTGGCAGTTGCAGCAACGCTTCGGCAAACGGTTCCCGATTCCGCTGGGCTGCTGCTCGGTCACCGTCGAGCTGCGCGGCCAGGCCGATGTCAGCCACGACCTGGCCAGCAAGGACTGCCAGGCGATTCTCGATTTCCTGACCCATGCGGGGGTCATCGAAGGCGCAAGCCCGGCCTTGCCCGACTTGCGCTGCCCGGCCACGCCGCTGGCCGCCGTCGAACCGGTGATAACGCCACTGGGCGGGCTGCTGGTGTACCACGCCCGGCCAGGCCAGCACCTGGAAGCGGGCCAGTTGATCGCTGAAGTCATCGACCCGCTCAGCGACCGGGTGACTGCCATCCACAACAGCCAGCCCGGCCTGCTGTATGCACGTAACGTACGGCGCATGGCTACCGCCGGCATGGTCATCGCCCACGTCGCAGGCGAGCAGGTGTTCCGCAGCGGCTACCTGCTGGCAAACTGATCCGGTAAAACCATTGCACCTGGCTGGTTGTCTGTAGAAACACAGCCACCGAAGGACCCTATGCCCCATGCCCGCCGCCACCGACCTCGCCAAGGCCTGGTTCGCCAAGCGTGGCTGGAAGCCTTTCGCTTTCCAGCGCCGTGTATGGGCAGCCGTGGACCGGGGCGAATCCGGCTTGCTGCATGCCAGTACCGGTGCCGGCAAGACCTACGCCGTATGGCTCGCCGCGCTGCGGGCCTTCAAGGCCGAAGCCCAGGGGCGTCATGCTGCACCCTTGCAGGTGGTGTGGGTTACCCCCATGCGTGCCTTGGCCGCCGACACCGCCCGCGCGCTGCAGTTGCCGCTGGACGACCTGGGCCTGCCCTGGAGCGTGGGCGTTCGCAGCGGCGACACCGGCAGCGCCGAACGTGCCCGGCAAGCACGGCGCCTGCCCAGCGTACTGGTCACTACCCCTGAAAGCCTTACGCTGCTGTTGACCCGGGCACAAGCCCGCGAAGACTTCGCCACGCTGCGCCTGGTAGTGGTGGACGAATGGCACGAACTGCTGGGCAACAAGCGCGGGGTACAACTGCAACTGGCGCTGGCCCACCTGCGCCACTGGCACCCGAGCCTGCCGACCTGGGGCCTGTCCGCCACCCTCGGCAATCTTCAACATGCGCTGGACGTATTGCTGCCACAAGGCGGCTTGCTGGTACAAGGCCGACAAGACAAGCCGCTGCAGGTCGATACCCTGCTGCCAACGGCCATCGAGCGCTTCCCCTGGGCCGGGCACATGGGCTTGAAGATGCTCGACCAGGTCAGCCGGGAGATCGATGCCAGCACCAGTTGCCTGGTATTCACCAACACGCGGGCACAGGCCGAACTCTGGTACCAGGCCCTGCTCGAAGCACGCCCCGACTGGGCCGGCCTGATTGCCTTGCACCATGCCTCGCTGGCCCGCGATACCCGTGACTGGGTCGAGCGCAGCCTCAAGCAAGGCAGCCTGAAGGCAGTGGTCTGCACCTCCAGCCTGGACCTGGGGGTGGACTTCCTGCCCGTGGAGCGAGTACTGCAGATCGGTTCCGCCAAGGGCATTGCCCGCCTCGTGCAACGGGCCGGGCGCTCCGGCCACGCGCCGGGGCGGCGCTCCCGGGTTACTCTGGTGCCCACCCACAGCCTGGAACTGGTGGAAGCAGCCGCCGCCAGGCAGGCCCTGGCAGCCGGGCACATCGAGGCCCGTCATTCGCCGCGCTTGTGCATGGACGTGCTGGTGCAACACCTGGTCAGCATGGCCCTGGGCAGTGGCTTTCACCCGGAGCAGTTACTGGCCGAAGTGCGCAGCACCTGGGCCTTTCGCGAGTTGCGCGACAGCCAGTGGCTATGGGCGCTGGACTTCGTCTGCCATGGCGGCAGTTCACTCAGCGCCTACCCGGACTACCAGCGCGTCGAGCGCCAGGCCGACGGTGCTTACCGGGTTGCCAGCGAACGCCTGGCACGTCGCCACCGCATGAGTATCGGTACTATCGTCAGCGACGCCAGCCTGCAGCTCAAGTACTGGAGCAAGGGCGGCGGAGGCAAGGCGCTGGGCAGCGTCGAAGAGGCGTTCATTGCCCGTTTGCGCCCTGGCGATACCTTGGTGTTCGCCGGGCGAGTGCTGGAACTGGTGCGCGTGGAAAACATGACCGCCTACGTACGCCGCAGCACCGCGCGCAAGGCAGCGGTCGCTCGCTGGAATGGTGGCCGCATGCCGCTTTCCAGCGAACTGGCCGACGCACTGGTCGAGCAGCTTGGCGCAGCATCCCAAGGGTGCTACCAAGGCCCGGAGATGCGTGCAGTGCGCCCTCTGCTGACCTTGCAGGCGCTATGGTCGGCGCTGCCCACCCCCGGCACGCTGCTGGCCGAGACTTTCAAGTCGCGCCAAGGTTGGCACCTGTTCCTGTACCCGTTCGCCGGACGCATGGCCAACCTTGGCCTGGCCAACCTGATTGCCTGGCGAGTGAGCCGCGTGCAGCCGCTTTCGGTTTCGATTGCCGTCAATGACTACGGGTTCGAACTGCTCAGCCCGGGCAACGTGGACTGGGCAACGCATCTGCCACAGGCGCTGGTTACCGAACACCTGCTGGAGGATGTGCTGGCCAGCCTCAATGCTGGAGAAATGGCATTGCGCCGTTTTCGCGAGATCGCGCAGATTGCCGGGCTGGTGTTTGGCGGGTATCCGGCGGCGCAGAAAAGCCTGAGGCAGATCCAGGCCTCCAGCGGTTTGTTCTATGAGGTATTTCGCAAGCACGACGCCGGCAACTTGCTGCTGGCTCAGGCACGGGACGAAGTGCTGAATGAGGAACTGGAGATCGAGCGGCTGCACCGTCAATTGCTGAAAATGGGGCAGTTACGGCTGGAGCTGCGCCAGCTTGAGCGGCCCGGGCCGTTGGCATTTGCCTTGCTGGTGGAAGGCATGCGCGAAACGTTGAGCACCGAGAAACTGGCGGACCGGATTGCCAGGATGGTCGCGGAACTGAACAGTGCGGCGGACGCTACGGAATGACCAACTTCCTATCCATCGAACACCATGGCCAGGTGCTCTGGCTGCTTTCGGACAAGGCCATCTACTGGCCAGCCCGCCGTGCCCTGCTGGTGGCCGACGTGCACATCGGCAAGGCAGCAAGCTATCGCGCCCTGCACCAACCGGTACCACGCGGCACCACCGAAGCGACACTCGAGCGCCTGGATGCATTGCTGGCCGCGCATGATTGCGAGCAACTGATCGTTCTTGGCGATTTCCTGCATGCCCGAACAGCGCGGGCGCCGGCAACGCTCACCAGGCTGCAGACATGGAGGGAACGGCACAAGGCCCTCAAAATCGTGCTGATACGCGGCAATCATGATCGCAACGCCGGTGATCCACCCGTGTCGCTCGAAATAGAAGTCATGAACGAACCCTGGCTGCTTGAACCCTTCGCGCTCCAGCACGAACCCGAACCGCACCCCAGCCACCCGGTACTGGCAGGCCATGTACATCCGGTATTTGTACTGCGTGGCAAGGCTCGGCAACGCCTGCGACTGCCCTGCTTCCTGATCGATGGCCAGGTCAGCCTGTTGCCGGCGTTCGGTGAATTCACCGGGGGTTGGGAAATCGCGCCCACGAGCGCCAGCCGGGTGTACCTGGCAGGGGCAGACCGTGTCTGGGCGCTCTAGCGGAGTTAACTCAGGCTACAGGCGCCGGAGGAGGCTCATCAGGCAAGGTTGGCTCGCCCGGTTCCATGGGTGGTGTTTCACCGGGCTCCGGCGGTTGCGGGGTATCCGGGTCAGGCTGGTGGGGCACGCCGCCCGCCTGCATGGGCAGCGGGTGTGCCAGCAGTGACCATGGCAGCAACCCGACGTGATTGGGCTGCAGAACTGCCAGCTTGGCACTGATTGCGGGGTGGAGTTTCATTGGCTGCTCCTGACAAGGCCGCTGCGCATCATGCGCACCGGCGTTATCCAGTTGGAGTGCCAAAGGCGCGGGGAATTCCCCGCGCTCGTCGGTTCAGGTACGCGGCAGGGTGACGCCGCGTTGGCCCTGGTACTTGCCGCCACGGTCCTTGTACGACACTTCGCACTCTTCGTCGGACTGCAGGAACAGCATCTGGGCCACACCTTCGTTGGCGTAGATCTTCGCCGGCAGCGTGGTGGTGTTGGAAAACTCCAGTGTCACATGGCCTTCCCACTCGGGCTCGAGCGGAGTGACGTTGACGATGATGCCGCAACGGGCGTAGGTGCTCTTGCCCAGGCAGATGGTCAGCACATCACGCGGAATGCGGAAATACTCGACGGTGCGCGCCAGGGCGAAGGAGTTCGGCGGGATGATGCATACGTCGCTCTTGATGTCGACGAAACTGCCGGCATCGAAGTTCTTCGGGTCGACGGTGGCCGAATTGATGTTGGTAAACACCTTGAATTCGTCGGCGCAGCGCACGTCGTAGCCGTAGCTGGAGACGCCGAAGGAGATCACCCGGCTGTCCTGTTCGCCGCGCACCTGGCGCTCGACGAACGGTTCGATCATGCCGTATTCCTGCGCCATGCGGCGAATCCACTTGTCCGATTTGATGCTCATGGCGGGGTGTCCTGAAGAGTTGCGAGGTGAAAATTCGAGACGCGCATCTTACCGGTCCCGGCGCCCAGGTTAAAGTTCCATGCCTCATCCCGCGCCGGGCGGGGGCTGCAGCCGCCGTCGATCCGAATTTGCGTAAAGCGTCTTCTGACCATTGGCAGGTTGCGGAAAGTGGGGTAAGGTGGCGCCACTGTGCTGCACGTGACACCGAGAATCTCTAGTTTGATGCACGATCCTGATCGGCCCATCGCTGAATTTTCTGCTCTCTTTGCGCTCAGTCCCGGCCAGGGTTTTTCCTGACCGTTATCAAATTGTCCAAGGAGACAGAAAAATGTCCAACCGTCAATCCGGTGTTGTTAAGTGGTTCAACGATGAGAAAGGCTACGGCTTCATCACCCCTCAGTCGGGCGACGACCTGTTCGTGCACTTCAAAGCCATCCAAGCTGACGGCTTCAAAACCCTGAAAGAAGGCCAGGCTGTTACTTTCGTCGCTACCCGCGGCCAGAAAGGCATGCAGGCTGAAGAAGTTCAGATCGCCTAAGTCGATCGAAGCTTCCTAGCTTTCAAAAAACCCGCCTTCCGGCGGGTTTTTTTATGCCTGGCCGAAAGACCGAGTCGGCCTCTTCGCGGGTAAACCCGCTCCCACAGGGACAGCGCGGTACTTGAAGGCTGCGCTGTCCCTGTGGGAGCGGGTTTACCCGCGAAGCAGGCGACTCGGTCTGCCAGTCAATCTTCGCTGATGGTAATGCTAGGCATCGCCGGCGCAGCAGCTTCCTGCAGCACGATCCGCGCGCCCACCTGGCGGGCCAGTTCCTGATAGACCATGGCAATCTGGCTTTCCGGCTCGGCGATCGCCGTCGGCTTGCCACTATCGGCCTGCTCGCGGATCAGCATCGACAGCGGCAACGATGCCAGCAGGTCGACACCATACTGGCTCGCCAGCTTCTCGCCACCGCCTTCGCCGAACAGGTGCTCGGCATGGCCGCAGTTCGAGCAGATATGCACGGCCATGTTCTCCACCACGCCCAGCACCGGGATGTTGACCTTGCGGAACATCTCCACGCCCTTCTTGGCATCCAGCAAGGCCAGGTCCTGCGGGGTGGTGACGATCACCGAACCGGCCACCGGTACCTTCTGCGCCAGGGTCAGCTGGATGTCACCGGTGCCCGGCGGCATGTCGATCACCAGGTAATCCAGGTCGTCCCAGGCGGTCTGGGTCACCAGCTGCAGCAGCGCGCCGGAAACCATCGGGCCACGCCATACCATCGGCGTGTTGTCGTCAGTCAGGAACGCCATGGACATGACTTCCACGCCATGGGCCTTGATCGGCACGAACCACTTCTGCTCGCGAATCTGCGGGCGGGTGCCTTCGGCGATGCCGAACATCACGCCTTGGCTGGGGCCATAGATATCGGCATCGAGAATACCCACCCGCGCACCCTCGCGGGCCAGCGCCAGGGCCAGGTTGGCCGCGGTGGTCGACTTGCCCACACCGCCCTTGCCCGAGGCCACGGCGATGATGTTCTTGACGTTGGCCATTGCCGGCACCTGGGCCTGGGCCTTGTGCGCGGCCACCACGCAGTCGATCGACACCTGGGCACTGCTGACGCCCTCGAGGTTGCCGATGGCGGTCTGCAACACCTGGGCCCAGCCGTTCTTGAACAGCCCTGCGGCATAACCCAGCTGCAACTGCACGCTGACCTGCCCGCCCTGGATATCGATGGCGCGCACGCAGCCGGCGCTGACCGGGTCCTGGTTCAGATAGGGGTCGGTGTACTGGCGAAGCACGCCTTCGACGGCGGCACGGGTGACGGCACTCATGGAGACTCCCAATGGCAAACTGAATGTAAAACAGACGCCTATCCTAACCCGTCAATCGTCAGCAGATGCGCATGCGGGGTGAAATATCTTCGCCAGCCCTTTATAGTGGCCGATCAACCTCATTTTTACCCCGTCGCCAGATAAGTAGCCGAGCCACCATGTCCGAGCCACGTCAGATTCTCGTCACCAGCGCCTTGCCCTATGCCAACGGATCGATCCACCTTGGCCATATGCTCGAGTACATCCAGACAGACATGTGGGTCCGCTTCCAGAAGCTGCGCGGCAACCAGTGCATCTACGTCTGCGCCGACGACGCCCACGGTTCGGCCATCATGCTGCGCGCCGAGAAGGAAGGCATCACCCCGGAACAGCTGATCGCCAACGTCCAGGCCGAACACAGCAGCGACTTCGCCGACTTCCTGGTGGACTTCGACAACTTCCACTCCACCCACAGCGAAGAAAACCGCGAGCTGTCGGGCCTGATCTACGCGCGCCTGCGTGACGCCGGGCACATCGCCACCCGTTCGGTGACCCAGTACTTCGACCCGGAAAAGGGCATGTTCCTCGCCGACCGCTTCATCAAGGGCACCTGCCCCAAGTGCGCGGCCGAAGACCAGTACGGCGACAACTGCGAAAAATGCGGCGCCACCTACGCGCCCACCGAGCTGAAGAACCCCAAGTCGGCGATCTCCGGCGCCACCCCGGTACTGCGTGATTCCCAGCACTTCTTCTTCAAGCTGCCGGACTTCCAGGCCATGCTGCAGCAGTGGACCCGTAGCGGCACGCTACAGGACGCGGTAGCCAACAAGCTGGCCGAATGGCTGGACTCGGGCCTGCAGGAATGGGACATCTCCCGCGACGCGCCGTACTTCGGCTTCGAGATCCCGGGCGAGCCAGGCAAGTACTTCTACGTATGGCTGGACGCACCGATCGGCTACATGGCCAGCTTCAAGAACCTCTGCGCACGCCGCCCGGAGCTGGACTTCGACGCGTTCTGGAACGAGGGCTCCAAGGCCGAGCTGTACCACTTCATCGGCAAGGACATCGTCAACTTCCACGCCCTGTTCTGGCCAGCCATGCTCGAAGGCGCCGGCTTCCGCAAGCCGAGCGCGGTCAACGTACACGGCTACCTGACCGTGAACGGCGCCAAGATGTCCAAGTCGCGCGGTACCTTCATCAAGGCCCGCACCTACCTCGACCACCTGCAGCCGGAATACCTGCGTTACTACTACGCGGCCAAGCTGGGCCGTGGTGTCGATGACCTGGACCTGAACCTGGAAGACTTCGTGCAGAAGGTCAACTCCGACCTGGTCGGCAAGGTGGTCAACATCGCCAGCCGCTGCGCCGGTTTCATCCACAAGGGCAACGAAGGCGTGATGGTGGCTGGCGATGCCGCACCGGAGCTGACCGAAGCCTTCCTGGCGGCCGCCCCGTCGATCGCCGACGCCTATGAAGGCCGCGACTTCGGCCGTGCCATGCGCGAAATCATGGCGCTGGCCGACCGTGCCAACGCCTGGATCGCCGACAAGGCCCCATGGTCGCTGGCCAAACAGGAAGGCAAGCAGGATGAAGTGCAGGCCATCTGCGCCCAGGGCATCAACCTGTTCCGCCAACTGGTGATTTTCCTCAAGCCGGTCCTGCCGGTACTGGCCGCCGACGCCGAGGCCTTCCTCAACGTGGCACCGCTGACCTGGAACGACCACCAGTCGCGCCTGGAAAACCACCTGCTGAACCCGTTCAAGGCGCTGATGAGCCGTATCGAACCGGCCAAGGTCGAAGCCATGGTCGCAGCCAGCAAGGAAGACCTGCTGGCCGCCGAAGCCAAGGTCCCGGCCGGCAACGGCGAGCTGGCCAAGGACCCGCTGTCGGCGGAAATCGAGTTCGACACCTTCGCAGCCGTCGACCTGCGCGTGGCACTGATCGTCAAGGCCGAGGCCGTGCCGGGTGCCGACAAGCTGCTGCAACTGACCCTGGACATCGGTGACGAGCGCCGCAACGTGTTCTCCGGCATCAAGTCGGCCTACCCCGACCCGTCCCAGCTGGAAGGCCGCCTGACCATGATGGTGGCCAACCTCAAGCCACGCAAGATGCGCTTTGGCGTGTCCGAAGGCATGGTCATGGCGGCCGGGCCTGGCGGTGAAGAGATCTACCTGCTGAGCCCGGACAGCGGTGCCAAGCCGGGCCAGCGCATCAAGTAACAAAACCTGCTGGACCTTGTGGGAGCGGGCGTGCCCGCGAAACTGACTACGCGGTGCATGGCACCGGCGTTGCCGGTGTTCGCGGGCACGCCCGTTCCCACAATGACTCCGGCACCTTGATGCCAAACCCGGACAATCGCCCCGATTCCCGGCTATCGTCATCTCATGAGCGACTACATCCTGGTCCTGATCAGCGCTGCGCTGGTCAATCACCTGTGCCTGCAACAACAGCCATTCCCCAGGCTGCACCTCCACGTGCACGGCCTCGCCTGCGCACTGTGCATTGCCTTGGGCGTGACCGGCGCACAACTACTGGTGCGCGGGGTGCTTGCCCCGCTGCAGGCCCAGGACCTTGCCCTGTTCCTGTTGTTGCCCTGGCTGGCCGGGCTCGCCTGGGGCGTGCCATGGCTGCTGACAAGGTGGCGCCCGAGCTGGCCGGTGACGCAACTGCCCGCGCTGCTGTTGAGCAACGCGGTAGTACTGGGGTTGGCCCTGCAACAGGCAAGCGACGACAGCACATGGCTCGCTACCTTGCTGCAAGGCCTGCTGGCCGGCGGCGGCTTCTGGCTGGCGTTGGTGTTGTTCGCCGACCTGCGCCAGCGCAGCGCTCATGCCGACGTCCCCAGGGCAATGCGCGGCCTGCCCATCGAAGTGCTTGGGGCCGGGGTAATGGCCATGGCGTTTTCCGGCTTCAACGGGCTGTTCGCCCAATGACCGCCAAGCCCGACCCGCGGCTACGCACCAGCATGGGCCTGGTGTTGCTGGCCTGCGTACCTGGCCTGCTGGCGCTGTTCTGGCTGCATGGCTGGAGTGTGCTAGTGAACCTGTTGCTGTGCGCCAGCGCCGCGCTGCTGTGCGAGGCGTTGTTGCTTACCTTGCGAGCACAACCGCTGCGCACGGCGCTGAACGACGGCAGCGCGCTGGTGACCGCCGTGCTGCTGGCCGCCGCCCTGCCCACCCTGGCACCCTGGTGGTTGCCTGTGGTCGCAGCCAGCGTTGCCATCGGCATCGGCAAGCAGGCCTTTGGCGGGGTCGGGCGCAACCTGTTCAACCCGGCCATGGTCGGCTACGCCTTCGTGCTGCTGAGCTTCCCGTTGCAGATGAACCATTGGCCGGGGCCGACACCAGGCCTGCTCGACAGCCTGCAGCTGGTGTTCGCCGGCGGCGAGCAGATCGATGCCTGGGCCCGGCCGACACTGCTCGACGGCCTGCGCCACAACCGCAGCCTGACCATCGATGAACTGTTCGCCAGCCACCCGGGCTTCGGCAGCATCGGTGGGCAGGGCAGCGAATGGGTCAACCTGGCGTTCCTGCTGGGCGGCCTGTTTTTGCTGCAACGCAAGGTGATCAGCTGGCATGCGCCGGTTGGCCTGCTGGCAGGGTTGTTCCTGTTCAGCCTGCTGGGCTGGAATGGCTCGGGTTCGGACTCCAACGGCTCCCCCCTGCTGCACCTGTTCTCCGGCTCGACCATGATGGCGGCGTTCTTCATTGCCACCGAACCGGTGTCCGGCCCCCGGCAGGAGTGGGCGAAGCTGGGGTTCGGCCTGGGGGCGGGCCTGCTGATCTACCTGATCCGCACCTGGGGCAGCTACCCGGACGGTACGGCGTTCGCCATCCTGCTGATGAACCTCATGGCGCCGAGCCTCGAACGCCTGGCTTTGCAGCGCCAGCAGGTTGCACGATGAAGCGCCTGGTACGTGATGTGGGCCTGTTGCTACTGACCGGGGTACTGGCACTGTCGGCCACCCTGGCCTGGCGACACTGGACCAGCGCGGCCATCGCCGACGCCGAGAAACAACTGAATAGCCGTCAGCGGCTGGCAGTGCTGCCAGAAGGCAGTTACGACAACCAGCCCCTGGACAGCCCGCTGCCCAGGCCCGCCGCACAGCGGCCAAACAGCCGTATCCTGGCAGCTTACCGGGCGACACTGGCAGGCAAGCCGGCCGCCATCATCCTGGTCACCCAGGCCCAGGGCTATGCCGGGCCGATCGTGCTGAGCGTGGCCATCACCCCGGACGGCCGGCTGATCGGCAGCCAGGTGGTCGAGCAACAGGAAAGCCCCGGGCTGGGTGCACGCCTGGGTGATCCGCAGCTGAACTGGCTTGGGCAATTTGCCAACCGCCAGTTGGGCGATCGCTGGGCGCTGAAGCGCGACCAGGGCGACTTTGACCAGTTGGCTGGCGCAACCGTGACCTCACGGGCGGTGATCGGCGCGCTGCAAGAGGCGCTGAGCTACTTCGATGAGCAGCGCAGCGTATTGCTGGAGGGCGGCTCTCATGAATAGGTTCTACCTGCTCGGCGCAAGCCTGGTGCCCCTGTTGGGCGCCACCCGAACACTGAGCGAAGGCGCCACCATCGGCGTGTGTGCGGTGCTGATGAGCAGCCTTCACCAGCTGTTGCTGGCCCCCCTGCGCCATCGGCTTGCCACCTGGACCTATGTGCTGGCCAGCCTGCTGCTGTTGGCGGCCCTGGCCAGTTGCCTGCAACTGGCGCTGCGTGCCTGGCTGCTGCCAGTGGCACTTGCCCTCGGCCACTATCCCGCACTGCTGTGCCTGCAATGCCTGGCCACTGACCACCTGCTGCCCGATCAAGGGCGCTGGCGCCTGCTCGCCGGCCACCTTTGTGCGCTGCTTGCCACATGCCTGCTGCTCGGCGCCAGCCGCCAATGGTTGGCCGACGGTACCGGCCTGCACCTGGCCAGTCTGGCCCCGGGCGCCTTGCTACTGCTCGGACTGCTGTTGGCCTTGTACAATCGCCTGCGTCCGGGCCCCGCCCAACCACGTCGTCAAGGAAAGCTCTGATTTCATGAATGCCGCCAAACGCCTGGAGATCTTTCGCAGGCTGCACGAAGACAACCCCGACCCGAAGACCGAACTGGCCTACACCACCCCGTTCGAACTGCTGGTCGCCGTGACACTGTCTGCGCAGTCCACCGATGTCGGCGTCAACAAGGCCACCGCACGCCTGTTCCCGGTCGCCAACACCCCCGAGGCCATCTATGCGCTGGGCGTCGAAGGCCTGAGCGAGTACATCAAGACCATTGGCTTGTACAACAGCAAGGCCAAGAACGTCATCGAAGCCTGCCGACTGCTGATCGAACGCCATGGCAGCCAGGTACCGCAAACCCGCGAAGCCCTGGAGGCGCTGCCCGGCGTGGGCCGCAAGACCGCCAACGTAGTGCTCAACACGGCGTTCCGCCAGCCAACCATGGCAGTGGATACCCATATCTTCCGGGTCAGCAACCGCACGGGTATTGCACCAGGCAAGACGGTGCTGGAAGTGGAGAAAAAGCTGATCAAGTTCGTGCCAAAGGATTACCTGCTCGACGCCCACCACTGGCTGATCCTGCACGGGCGCTATGTGTGCCAGGCACGCAAGCCGCGCTGCGGCAGTTGCCGGATCGAAGACTTGTGCGAGTACAAGCACAAGACCTCCGACGATTGAGTCGATAGCTGGAAACCACCTGCAGCGATTGAAAAAATCTTTTTTACCAGCGTCTGCTTTCTGGTTATAAGGACGGCCAATGGCCCCTTGGCTTGGAGCGACTCATGAGTAGCGATAAAGACGACCTGTCGATCGAAGATGATTTTGTTGCCGCGGATGACGAAGCGGAACCCCAGGTAGAAACCGCAAAGACCAACCTGAGCAAGCGCCGCACCATCGACAACATGCTGGAAGAAAGGCGCCTGCAGAAGCAGCTGGCCGACTTCGACTACGATCTGTAACCCTGGCAAAGCCTCCTGGCTGGAGGCTTTACGGCCTTGGCGGTCAGTTCAACCCTTGCCGCTGCGCCAGCTCGATCAGGTCGACCAGCGAGCGCGCATTGAGCTTGAGCAACAGGCGCGACTTGTAGGTACTGACCGTCTTGTTGCTGAGGAACATGCTGTCGGCAATCTCCTTGTTGGAACGCCCTCGCGCCAGCTGTTGCAACACCGTCATCTCGCGCGCCGACAGGCGGTTGACCATATCCGTCTCGCTTCCGCCCCTGCCACGTGACACATGCAAGGCCTGGTTGGGGAAGTAGCTGTAGCCCGACAGTACGGCCTTGATGGCGCTCAGCAGCTCGGTGAGCTCCTGCTGCTTGCACACATACCCCGCCGCCCCCGCCTGCATGCAGCGCATCGAGAAGTTGCCGGGGGCCTGCGATGTGAGCACCAGCACCTTGCTGCCCGGGCTGAAAGTTGTCATGCGACCGATCACCTCCAGGCCATCCAGCTTGGGGATACCGATATCGAGCACCACGATATCCGGCAGGTGTTGCCGTGTGAGTTGCAGCGCAGCCACCCCGTTGTCGGTTTCCGCCACGACGTCATACCCATGCCGCTCCATCAGCATGCGTACGGCCAGGCGTATGACCGGATGATCATCCACGATAAGCACTTTATTCATGCGATATCCATTCATTGCTTTTGCTTTGGCCCGCCAAGATAACCTACAGAACGCTTACTGGCGCGGTGATTTACCGGCGAAATATATGAACAGATAGAACCTACAACACTTACAGAAATTTCCTACACTCAACTGATGCATTTGTAACAATCAAATTCCCTGTTACCGAATGAACGGTATCACCGGCCGGTAAAAGTGCACCAGTTGGAAACCGGCCGACACCTCAGGAAATATTCAGCTCAAATGCGCTGAACAAACACCGTCATCAGGATTTCAAGCGATTATTCTCACCCGGGAAACAATCCAGTCTTTAGTTGAGCATCGCCGTAAGGTAAAGATGTGCAAAATCGCTGGAGACGACCCATATGCACCAAGTACAGCCTGTCGCCCCGCTGACGATCATTGCCATCTTCGCAGGGATTATCGAAGCCTCCGCCCTTGCCACATTGCCGTTTCTCAGCGAGTCCAGTCAAAAGCTCTATACCTGGTTCCTGGTGGGCTTCCCATTCTTCCTGACGGCACTGTTCTTCCTCACGCTCAACTTCAATTACAAGTCGTTCTACGACCCTTCATCAAACAGGACGGCAAATGACAACACGTCGACACAGAGCGATGTGGCCAAACATGCAATGCCCGGTAATACCAGCGAAGCGCTGCAGGGTGAGCCTGTCACATTCATGTTTTCCGGCCCGGATGCCTATCGCATGATGGAGCAGCAATTGCTGTCCGCCCTTGCCCAACCGCCTCAGCAAGCGCGCACGTGGCGGTTTTGCAACCTGGATAGACGCCAGTGCGCACAACTATCGATCAGCGCGCTTGATGGACAGCAGGCGAGCGACGACCATTGATATGACAGATAAAAAAAACCCCGGCCTGAGCCGGGGTTCTTGCTGCACATGCCAGCGATCAGAGCAGCGAGCGGCCCTTGTTGGCAGCAATGCGCATACGCAGGGCGTTGAGCTTGATGAAGCCCGCTGCGTCCGCCTGGTTGTAGGCGCCGCCATCTTCCTCGAAGGTAGCGATGTTGGCATCGAACAGCGAGTCGTCCGACTTGCGGCCGACAACGGTGACGTTGCCCTTGTACAGCTTCAGGCGTACCACGCCGTTCACGTTGACCTGCGAAGCGTCGATCATCTGCTGCAGCATCAGACGCTCCGGGCTCCACCAGTAGCCGGTGTAGATCAGGCTGGCGTACTTCGGCATCAGCTCATCCTTCAGGTGAGCGACTTCGCGGTCCAGGGTGATCGACTCGATGGCACGGTGGGCCTTGAGCATGATGGTGCCGCCTGGGGTCTCGTAGCAGCCACGCGACTTCATGCCGACGTAACGGTTCTCGACGATGTCCAGACGGCCGATGCCATTGGCACCACCGATACGGTTCAGGTCGGCCAGGACGGTGGCCGGGGTCTTCTCGACACCGTCAATGGCAACGATGTCACCGTTGCGGTAGGTCAGCTCGATGTAGGTAGCCTGGTCCGGGGCGTTCTCGGGCGAGACGCTCCAGCGCCACATGTCTTCTTCGTGCTCGGTCCAGGTATCTTCCAGGACACCGCCTTCGTAGGAGATGTGCAGCAGGTTGGCGTCCATCGAGTACGGCGACTTCTTCTTGCCGTGGCGCTCGATCGGGATGCCGTGCTTCTCGGCGTAGTCCATCAGCTTCTCGCGGGACAGCAGGTCCCACTCACGCCATGGGGCGATTACCTTGACGCCTGGCTTCAAGGCGTAGGCGCCCAGTTCGAAACGCACCTGGTCGTTGCCTTTGCCGGTGGCGCCGTGGGAAATGGCGTCGGCGCCGGTTTCGTTGGCGATTTCGATCAGGCGCTTGGCGATCAGCGGACGGGCGATGGAAGTACCCAGCAGGTACTCGCCCTCGTAGACGGTGTTGGCGCGGAACATCGGGAACACGAAATCACGCACGAATTCTTCGCGCAGGTCGTCGATGTAGATCTCTTTAACGCCCATTGCCTGGGCCTTGGCACGAGCCGGCTCGACCTCTTCGCCCTGACCCAGGTCAGCGGTGAAGGTCACCACTTCGCAGTTGTAGGTATCCTGCAGCCACTTGAGAATCACCGAAGTATCAAGGCCGCCGGAATACGCCAGTACGACCTTTTTTACGTCCGCCATGCCATCACTCCACGGGGTTGTACGGAAAGGGATCGATTCTAACGACGTTACGGATAAATTTACAGTGGGGCGACAGCTTCTGACGACAAAGCGACAGGAAGTTTCGGAAGGGCGACTTACCGTCGGAAAGTATGAAATGCCGTGTAGGAGCGGCCTTGTGTCGCGATGGGCTGTGCAGCAGCCCCTGGATCTCAGCTATGCAGCGAAAACTGCCGGGGCTGCTGCGCAGCCCATCGCGACACAAGGCCGCTCCTACAGAAAGCTCCGCAGCCTTCAGGACTTGGCAGGTGCTGGCTCAGGGGCCTTTTCGACAGGCTTCTCAACTGGCTTCTCGATTACCGCCACCCGATCCAGTTCAATATTCACCCGACGATTACGCGCCCGGTTGGCAGCATTGGTGTTCTTCGCCAATGGGTAACGCTCGCCGTGGAAACGCACGGTAATCTGCTCTTCCGGAACGCCATGGGCCTTGAGGTAGTCGGCCACCGCCAGTGCCCGGCGGCGCGACATGTCGCGATTGGTCAGGCGGTTGCCACTGTTGTCAGAGTGGCCGTTGAGCTCGACATGGTTCACCGTCGGGTCAGCCTTCATGTAGTCGAGGATCACGTCCAGCCGCGCCTTGGCCGCCCCATCCAGCTCGAAGCCGCCCCCGGGGAAGCCCACCTGGGTCTGGCGCACCTGGTCGTAATTCATCGGCAGCAGCTTGCCGGCACAGGCCTGATAGTCGCTGTAGGCCTTGGCGAAGCTGACCGGTAGCACACGCACTTCCATCGGCCTGCCCGCCTCGCCGGCGTAATTGCGTACCACCGTGCTGCGCCCATCGAGCAGGCCGTTGATCAGGCGGCTGGCCTGGCCCTGGGACGAACTGAACAGCACCCCGGTGCGGGCCATGCGCACGCTGCCCAGGTTGATGTCGCTGCGCCCGGGTTGCCACGGCGCAGCGGCTGCCAGCAATGTTGCCGTGCCCGCACCCAGTACATTGCTGTCCGAACGCAGCTGGAACACCGGCTGCTCGCCCGCGCGGCGCACGAACTCGCCACTGCCGAAACCGTCGATCGGCTGGATCAGCCGGCATTCGAACTGGTCACCCTCGACCTTCCAGGCGATGTTCTCCATGCGCGTCTGGAAGGTCAGCGCGCCGGCCGGCAGGCTGGCGAACAGGGTCAACAGGGCTAGGTAACGCTGGCGCACGGGCGGCTCCACAAATTCTGACGGCTTACCTGCAGGCTATCGGACGCCTGCCGGAAAACTTGATAGCCGTGCTCCACCCAGGGTTTTCCGGTAGCATTGGGGCTTGAGTTCGACCCGCCTGGAATCCCCAATGTCCGATCGCCTGACCCTCCTGCGTCCCGACGACTGGCACATCCATCTGCGCGATGGTGCCGTCCTGCCCCACACCGTTGGCGACGTGGCGCGTACTTTCGCCCGTGCCATCATCATGCCCAACCTGGTTCCGCCGGTACGCAATGCCGTCGAGGCCGCCGCCTACCGTGAGCGCATCCTGGCCGCCCGCCCGGCTGGCAGCCGCTTCGAGCCGCTGATGGTGCTGTACCTCACCGACCGCACCAGCCCCGAGGACATCCGCGCGGCCAAGGCCAGCGGTTTCGTGTACGCCGCCAAGCTGTACCCTGCCGGCGCCACCACCAACTCCGACTCGGGCGTGACCAGCATCGACAACATCTTCCCGGCCATCGAGGCGCTGGCGGAAGTTGGCATGCCGCTACTGGTGCATGGCGAAGTGACCCGCAGCGAGATCGACGTGTTCGACCGCGAGAAGCGCTTCATCGACGAGCACATGCGCCGTGTGGTCGAGCGCTTCCCGACGCTGAAGGTGGTGTTCGAGCACATCACCACCAGCGATGCCGCGCAGTTCGTCACCGAGGCCCCGGCCAACGTCGGCGCGACCATCACCGCGCAGCACCTGCTGTACAACCGCAACCACATGCTGGTTGGCGGCATTCGCCCGCACTTCTACTGCCTGCCGATCCTCAAGCGCAACACCCACCAGGTGGCGCTGCTGGACGCGGCCACCAGCGGCAACCCGAAGTTCTTCCTGGGTACCGACTCGGCCCCGCACGCCCGTCATGCCAAGGAAGCCGCCTGCGGTTGTGCCGGTTGCTACACCGCCTACGCGGCAATCGAGATGTACGCCGAAGCATTCGAGCAGCGTAACGCGCTGGACAAGCTGGAAGGCTTCGCCAGCCTGCACGGCCCGGCGTTCTACGGCCTGCCGGCGAACACCGACACCATTACCCTGGTCCGCGAGGAGTGGACCGCCCCGGACAGCCTGCCGTTTGGCGAGCAGACCGTGGTCCCGCTGCGCGCCGGCGAAAAACTGCGCTGGCGCCTGCTGGAGGAAAACGCGTGAGCGAAGACCTCTACGAAGACGACCTGGACACCCAAGGCAGCAGCGGCTCGCGCCACCCGATGGCCGAGCGCTTTCGCGGCTATCTGCCGGTAGTGGTAGATGTTGAAACCGGCGGCTTCAACAGCGCTACCGATGCCCTGCTGGAAATTGCCGCTGTCACCATCGGCATGGACGAAAAGGGCTTCCTGTTCCCCGAGCACACCTACTTCCACCGGGTGGAGCCATTCGAGGGCGCCAACATCGAGGCGGCCGCGCTGGAGTTCACCGGGATCAAGCTGGACCACCCGCTGCGCATGGCGGTCAGCGAGGAAAGTGCGCTGACCGACATCTTCCGCGGCGTACGCAAGGCGCTCAAGGCCAATGGCTGCAAGCGGGCAATCCTGGTCGGCCACAACAGCAGCTTCGACCTGGGCTTCCTCAATGCGGCGGTAACGCGCAATGACCTGAAGCGCAACCCGTTCCACCCGTTCTCCAGCTTCGACACCGCTACCCTGGCGGGCCTGGCTTACGGCCAGACCGTACTGGCGCGGGCCTGCCAGAGCGCCGACATCGACTTCGACGGGCGTGAGGCGCATTCGGCGCGTTATGACACCGAGAAGACGGCCGAGCTGTTCTGCGGCATCGTCAACCGCTGGAAAGAGATGGGCGGCTGGCGCGATTTCAACGATTGAGTTGAAAAAGCATTCGCGGGCATGCCCGCTCCCACAGGGATCGCACAATGGCTGAGGCCCGTGGGGTACCTGTAGGAGCGGGTTTACCCGCGAAGAGGCCGGCACAGGACGGCACAAAAAAACCGGCCACAAGGGCCGGTTTTTTCATGCGCTTGGCAATTACAGCTTGCCAGCGTTCTCGCTCAGGTAGGCAGCAACGCCTTCCGGCGAAGCGTTCATGCCTTTGTCGCCTTTTTTCCAGTTGGCAGGGCAGACTTCGCCGTGCTCTTCGTGGAATTGCAGGGCATCGACCAGACGCAGCAGCTCGTCCATGTTGCGGCCCAGTGGCAGGTCGTTGACGATCTGCGAACGGACAACACCGTTGGTGTCGATCAGGAAGGCACCACGGAAGGCCACGCCGCCTTCGGACTCGACGTCGTAGGCCTTGCAGATTTCGTGGGTCATGTCGGCAGCCAGGGTGTATTTGACCTGGCCGATACCGCCGTTGTTGACCGGGGTGTTACGCCAGGCGTTGTGGGTGAAGTGCGAGTCGATCGACACGCCGATCACTTCCACGTTGCGCGCCTGGAAGTCAGGGATGCGGTTGTCCAGGGCGATCAGCTCGGACGGGCAGACGAAGGTGAAGTCCAGCGGGTAGAAGAACACCAGGCCGTACTTGCCCTTGATGGCCGAAGCCAGGTTGAAGCTGTCGACGATCTCGCCATTGCCCAGCACGGCCGGAACGGTGAAATCGGGGGCTTTCTTACCAACGAGTACGCTCATTGTAATCTCCTGATGAGGGTGAAAAACCGTTTGCCGGGCCAGACGGGCTTGCCCGACATCCAACAAAGGCCGACCATCATACACGGCTTCTGGTGACAGGCCGACTCCAACGACGAAGCAACCGCCGGTCGCTCAAGCACGGCCCTTTCAGAAACTCCTTTGACAAGCATTCTCATTAACATTAAGCTCCACCCCATCGAGCCCACCAACGATGGTCAGCCTTTATGTATGTGTGTCTTTGTGTCGGCGTTACCGACGGACAGATCCGCGATGCGATCTATGAAGGATGCTGCAGCTACAAGGAAGTGCGAGCCGCGACCAATGTCGCCAGCCAGTGTGGCAAATGTGCCTGCGTGGCCAAGCAGGTGGTCCGCGAGACCCTGACCGAACTCCAGGTCAGCCAGGCAGCCCTGCCCTACCCCGTGGAATTTACCGCGGCCTGAAATCCCAGAATTCGAAGAACCGGACCTTGCGTCCGGTTTTTTTATGCCCGCAATTCAATAAGTTAGCGCTCCAACGCGGTTCACAAACATTCTTATTTCCATTAATTTTCACTTATTATTCAAGAGCTTAGGTTTGACACTCCTAAGTATCGGGCTCAAACTTCACTGTATTGGCACACTTCTACAGGGCAGGAACCCGAAATGAAAGGCGACGTAAGCGTCATCCAGCATCTCAACAAGATCCTCGGAAACGAGCTGGTCGCGATCAACCAGTACTTCCTGCACGCACGCATGTACGAAGATTGGGGCCTGAACAAACTCGGCAAGCACGAGTACAAGGAATCCATCGACGAGATGAAGCACGCTGACAAACTGATCAAGCGTATTCTCTTCCTCGAAGGCATCCCTAACGTCCAGGACCTGGGCAAGCTGCTGATTGGCGAGCACACCAAGGAAATGCTCGAATGCGACCTGAAGATCGAACAGAAAGGCCTGGTCGACCTGAAAGCAGCCATCGCCCATTGCGAAACCGCTGGCGACTTCGGCTCGCGTGACATGCTCGAAGACATCCTCGAGTCCGAGGAAGAACACATCGACTGGCTGGAAACCCAACTGGGGCTGATCGACAAGATTGGTATCGAGAACTACCTGCAGTCGCAGATGGGCGAAGAATAAATATTCGCCCCATGAAAAAACCCGCGATCAGCGGGTTTTTTCATGCTTGCCGGAAATTCAGGCCTCGGAAGCCTTGGCCTTCGCAGCCGCTTCCTTGATCAGGGTCTGCAGCTCACCCTTCTCGAACATTTCCAGCATGATGTCGCTGCCGCCGACCAGCTCACCGGCTACCCACAGCTGCGGGAAGGTCGGCCAGTTGGCGTACTTTGGCAGGTTCGCACGGATTTCCGGGTTCTGCAGGATGTCGACGTAGGCGAACTTCTCGCCACAACCCATCACGGCCTGCGATGCACGCGCAGAGAAGCCACACTGCGGGGCATTCGGCGAGCCTTTCATGTAAAGCAGAATGGTGTTGTTGGCAATCTGCTCTTTGATCGTTTCGATGATATCCATGTAGCACCTCGGCTGAACTTTCCGACGCGGTCGTCGGCACGGTGACGCATTGTAACGGAAAGCCGAGCAGCATGCTCGGCCTTACCGTTCCTTACGCGGCCTCTACCTGCACGGGTACGCCATTGAGGGCGGCATTGCCGGAAACCTGATCACGCAAGCGCTCATCGGTGAGGTCGTTGGCGCTCACGCCAGGTTGCGCCTGGGCGGTCTGCATGTGCACGCCTCGACGAGAGTGACCGAAGCCATGAGGCAGGCTCACCACGCCCGGCATCATGTCCTCGCAGGCCTGCACCTCGACTTCAAGGTCCCCGGTACGCGAGCGGATACGAACCCGCTGGCCGTCCTGCAGCTGCCGCTGCTGCAGGTCCTGCGGGTGCATCAACAACTGATGTCGCGGTTTGCCTTTCACCAGCCGATGAAAATTGTGCATCCACGAATTGTTGCTGCGTACATGGCGACGGCCGATCAGCAGCAGTTCGCCCGGCGTCGGAGGGGTTTGTTGCGCCAACCGCCCCAGGTCGTCCAGCAGCACCTGGGGCGCCGCTTCGACAGCCTTGCTGGCAGTCGTCAGGCGCGCTGCGAGGTTGGCGCGCAATGGCCCCAGGTCGAGGCCATGCGGGTGCTCGTCCAGCGCTGCCAGCGACAACTGCCAGGGTGTCGATTCACCATAGCGCCCCTTGCGCAGGGCCCGGTCGATCATCTGCGCCGGCGCCCAGGTCGGCTTCAACTCCAGCTCGGCGCGTTTGGCGAACGCTTGTGCCAGCCCGACGAAAATCTCCCAGTCGTGCAATGCCCCTTCGGGCTTGGCCAGGATCGCCCGGTTGAAGCGGGTCACGTTGCGCACGGCCAGCAAGTTGAACGTGGAGTCGTAATGGTCGTTTTCCAGCGCCGAGGTGGAGGGCAGGATCAGGTCGGCATGGCGGGTGGTTTCGTTGATGTACAGGTCGATGCTGAGCATGAACTCCAGCCCCTCCAGCGCCACATCCAGCTGGCGGCCGTTGGGCGTGGACAGTACGGGGTTGCCAGCCACCGTCACCAGCGCGCGCACCTGCCCTTCGCCGGGTGTCAGCATTTCCTCGGCCAAGGCCGCCACGGGCAGTTCGCCGCCGTACTCGGGCAAGCCCGACACCCGGCTCTGCCAGGCGTTGAAATGGCCACCCGAGGTGGTCGCCACCAGGTCGACGGCAGGCTCGGTGCACAACGCGCCGCCTTCACGGTCAAGGTTGCCGGTCACCAGGTTGATCAGTTGCACCAGCCAGTGGCAAAGGGTGCCGTAGGCCTGGGTCGAAACCCCCATGCGGCCGTAGCACACCGCCTTGTCGGCCGCGGCGAAGTCCCGTGCCAGCTGGCGGATGTCTGTCGCGGCAATGCCACAGTGCGCACTCATGGCCTCCGCGCTGAACGGCGCGATCGCTTCGCGCACCTGCTGCAGACCCGCGACCGGCAAGTGCGAGCCGCGCGCCAGGCCTTCAGTGAACAGGGTGTTGAGCAAGCCACACAACAAGGCCGCATCCCCTCCAGGGCGAATGAACAGGTGACTGTCGGCCATCGCCGCTGTTTCGCTGCGTCGCGGGTCCACCACCACCAGGCGCCCACCCCGGGCCTGCAGCGCTTTCAAGCGCTTTTCCACGTCCGGCACGGTCATGATGCTGCCGTTGGATGCCAGCGGGTTGCCGCCGAGGATCAGCATGAAACCGGTCTGGTCGATGTCCGGGATCGGCAGCAGCAGGCCATGGCCGTACATCAGGTGGCTGACCAAGTGCTGCGGCAATTGGTCCACCGAGGTGGCAGAGAAGCGGTTGCGGGTTTTCAGCAGGCCCAGGAAGTAGTTGCTGTGGGTCATCAGGCCGTAGTTGTGCACGCTCGGGTTGCCTTGGTACACCGCCACGGCATTGCGCCCATGGGCCTGCTGGATCGCCCACAGCCTGTCGGCGGCCAGGGCAAAGGCCTCGTCCCAGCCGATGGCCTGCCAGTGCTCGCCCACCCGCTTGTGCGGTTGGCGCAGGCGGTCGGGGTCGTTCTGGATGTCCTGCAGGGCCACGGCCTTTGGGCAGACATGGCCGCGGCTGAACGGGTCCTGGGGGTCGCCCTTGATCGAACTGATCAGCGCCCGCCCGTCGTCGTCATGGCTGACTTCGATGTTCAGCCCACAGATCGCTTCGCACAGGTGACAGGCACGGTGATGCAGGGTCTTGGTCATGGCCGCCTCTGCCTTGTTGTCATGGAGGATGTGTAGAGGGTTGTCGAACATCGACTATGCGCCCAGCCCCCGCCGCCGGCCAGCGCGCTTCGCGGCGTGAATCCACCGACATCAGGCACACGATTTGCGACAGCCATTTGCCAAATTGCCGGCAAGCCGTGTACAACCCTCTGTAGCAAATAAAAAACAGCACTGCCCGTCGGGTAAAGACACCCTTTGCAACACCCTTTGGTACTGGGCAGCTGTTTCCCCTCTTGGCTTCAGGCGACATTTACTTATAGTATTGCGCCTTTCCCTATTTCGTCCGCCCCGTGCGGCTTACGCCGCAGGTCACTCCCGTTGTCAAAAAAAACCATACGGTCGACCTGCATACCGTTGCAGATAAGGTAGTCAATCATGAGCGCTAGGCACTTTCTCTCCCTGCTGGACTTCACCACCGACGAATTGCTCGGGGTGATCCGCCGCGGCATCGAGCTGAAGGACCTGCGCAAGCGAGGCGTGCTGTTCGAGCCCCTGAAGAACCGCGTGCTGGGCATGATCTTCGAGAAGTCCTCGACCCGTACCCGCGTGTCGTTCGAGGCCGGCATGATCCAGCTCGGCGGCCAGGCCATCTTCCTGTCCCCGCGCGACACTCAGCTGGGCCGTGGCGAGCCGATCGGCGATAGCGCCATCGTGCTGTCGAGCATGCTCGACGTGGTGATGATCCGTACCCACGCCCACAGCACCCTGACCGAATTCGCCGCCAACTCGCGTGTGCCGGTGATCAACGCGCTGTCCGACGAGTCGCACCCGTGCCAGCTGCTGGCCGACATGCAGACCTTCCTCGAACACCGCGGCTCGATCCAGGGCAAGACCGTGGCCTGGATCGGCGATGGCTTCAACATGTGCAACTCGTACATCGAGGCAGCCAGGCAGTTCGACTTCCAGCTGCGCATCGCCTGCCCGGAAGGCTACGAGCCGGACCCACGCTTCATGGCCATTGGTGGTGACCACGTGCAGATCGTGCGTGACCCGAAGGAAGCCGTGCGCGGCGCCCATCTGGTGACCACGGATGTCTGGACTTCCATGGGCCAGGAGGAGGAAACTGCACGGCGCCTGGCGCATTTCGCGCCTTACCAGGTCACCCGCGAACTGCTCGACCTGGCGGCACCCGACGCCCTGTTCATGCACTGCCTGCCAGCCCACCGTGGTGAGGAAATCAGCCATGACCTGCTCGACGACCCACGTTCGGTCGCCTGGGACCAGGCTGAAAACCGCCTGCATGCACAGAAGGCCCTTCTCGAATTCCTTGTAGAACCGGCTTACCACCACGCATGAGTCAACCCCTACTGCTCAACCTGCGCAACCTCGCCTGCGGCTATGGCGACCAGCGCATCGTCCAGAACCTCAATCTGCACCTGAACGCAGGCGACATCGGTTGCCTGCTGGGTTCATCCGGTTGCGGCAAGACCACCACCCTGCGCGCCATCGCCGGTTTCGAACCCGTGCACGACGGCGAGATCCAGCTGGCTGGCGAGGTCATTTCCCGGGCTGGCTTCACCCTGGCCCCGGAAAAACGCCGCATCGGCATGGTGTTCCAGGATTACGCGCTGTTCCCGCACCTGACCGTGGCACAGAACATTGCCTTCGGCATCGCCAAGCACCCGCGCCAGGCCGAGGTCATCGAAGAGATGCTCGAGCTGGTCAAGCTGGGCGGCCTGGGCGGGCGCTACCCGCATGAATTGTCCGGCGGCCAACAGCAACGGGTCGCCCTGGCCCGTGCGCTGGCACCGGAGCCGCAACTGCTGCTGCTCGACGAGCCATTCTCCAACCTTGACGTGGAGCTGCGCCGGCGCCTGAGCCATGAGGTTCGCGACATTCTCAAGAGCCGTGGCACCAGCGCCATCCTGGTGACCCATGACCAGGAAGAGGCCTTTGCCGTCAGCGACCAGGTTGGCGTATTCAAGGAAGGCCGCCTGGAACAGTGGGACACGCCCTACAACCTTTACCACGAGCCGCAGACGCCGTTCGTGGCCAGTTTCATTGGCCAGGGGTATTTCATCCGTGGGCAGATGATCAGCCACGAAGCGGTCAATACCGAGCTGGGTGAACTGCGCGGCAACCGTGCCTACATCATGGCGCCGGGCAGCTCTGTGGATGTGCTGTTGCGCCCTGACGATATCGTCCACGCACCGGGCAGCGCGCTGCAGGCGAACATCGTCGGCAAGAGCTTCCTTGGGGCATCGACCCTGTACCGCCTGCAGTTGCCGACCGGCAGCCAGCTGGAGGCGATCTTCCCTAGCCATGACGACCATCAGGTCGGTGAGGATGTGGGGATTGCGGTCAAGGCCGATCACCTGGTGCTGTTCCCGGTTCCGGGCAGCGTGGCGGCGCAGTTGCCGCGGCAGGAGAACGGCGTTCGCCGATACAGTTCGGCGACCTGATTCGACATTCTGGGGCCGCTCTGCGGCCCATCGCGACACAAGGCCGCTCCTACAAGGGTACGTATTCCCCCTGTAGGAGCGGCCTTGTGTCGCGATGGGCTGCAAAGCAGCCCCAGAAATCTCAGCCCCGACCAATCCCGGCAAACTTGCCCTGGGTGTACTCAGCCAGCACTGCGGCCGCCAATTCCACTTCCAAGCCACGCCGCCCGGCGCTGACATGGATGGTTGCAAAGTTCTGCGCCGAGTCATCGATGAAGGTGCGCAGGCGCTTCTTCTGCCCCAGTGGGCTGATCCCGCCCACCAGGTAGCCCGTGGCCCGCTGCGCAACCGCCGGGTCGGCCATCTCGCACTTTTTCACCCCGGCAGCATGGGCCAGGGCCTTGAGATCGAGCGTACCCACCACAGGCACCACCGCCACCAGCAATTCACCCTTCTCACTGCTCGCCAGCAAGGTCTTGAACACCTGCTGTGGGTCGAGACCGAGCTTTTCCGCCGCCTCCAGGCCATATGACGCCGATTTGGGGTCATGTTCGTAACTGTGCACACGATGCTCGGCACGGTGTTTCTTCAACAGGTCTAGGGCGGGGGTCATGCGGGGGCTCCGGTCGGGGACAGCTCGGCGGCTACTTTAGGACAATTCCCACACCTCAGCCAGCGAACCGCAACTGCGCGCCTCTAGTACGCGGATTCGCACCTGAAACCAGCATCCAGATCGTGACCGACCGTTCACTTTCGACCTTTGACATCAGCGTTTCTTGTCTATATTTTTTCGTTTCTGAATAAATGGTGCACTTTTAAGGTGCATTTCCTACATCTGCCTGGGATCAACGGGGATAGACTCCGGGCTTTGCTGTCGAGCGCCACGCGCCTCACAACAAAAAAAACGAGGTCATACATGACGACTGCTCTACGCCAACCCGCGCTGTCCAGCCAATGCCTGGCCGAGTTCCTCGGCACTGCCCTGCTCATCTTCTTCGGTACCGGCTGCGTCGCCGCGCTCAAGGTCGCGGGCGCCAGCTTCGGCCTTTGGGAAATCAGTATCATCTGGGGCGTGGGCGTCAGCATGGCGATCTACCTCACCGCCGGTGTTTCCGGCGCGCACCTGAACCCTGCGGTGAGCATTGCCCTCACCCTGTTCGCCGGTTTCGACAAGCGCAAGCTGCCCTTCTACATGCTGGCCCAGGTATGCGGCGCATTTTGTGGCGCAGCGTTGGTCTACACCTTGTACAGCAACCTGTTCTTCGATTTCGAACAAACCCACGCCATGTTGCGCGGTAGCGAAGCCAGCCTGGAACTGGCCTCGGTGTTCTCCACCTATCCGCACCCATCGCTGTCCACCGGCCAGGCGTTCCTGGTCGAAGTGATCATCACCGCCATCCTGATGGCCGTGATCATGGCCCTGACCGACGACAACAACGGCCTGCCGCGCGGCGCCATGGCCCCGCTGCTGATCGGCCTGCTGATCGCCGTGATCGGTAGCGCCATGGGCCCGTTGACCGGCTTTGCCATGAACCCGGCCCGCGATTTCGGACCCAAACTCATGACCTTCCTGGCCGGTTGGGGCGAAATCGCCTTCACTGGCGGTCGGGACATGCCTTATTTCCTGGTTCCGGTGTTCGCACCGATCCTTGGCGCCTGCCTGGGCGCCGCGACCTATCGCGGTCTGATCGCCCGCAACCTGCCAATGGCAGCCGCAGTGAACCCTGAGACAAATGACAATCGCCAGGGCGATACTCAAGTCAATTGACGCCGGCATCACGCCCAGCCCTGACCCCCTATTTTCGCAAGGCCTACGACCATGACAGACACCCAGGATAAGAACTACATCATCGCCCTGGACCAGGGCACCACCAGTTCGCGGGCCATCATTTTCGACCGCGACGCCAATGTGGTGGGTACCTCCCAGCGCGAATTCGCCCAGCACTACCCGCAAGCGGGCTGGGTCGAGCACGACCCGATGGAAATCTTCGCCACGCAGAGCGCGACCATGGTCGAGGCCCTGGCCCAGGCGGGCATCAGCCACGCTCAGGTCGCCGCACTGGGTATCACCAACCAGCGTGAAACCACCGTGGTATGGGACAAGGAAACCGGCCGCCCGGTGTACAACGCCATCGTCTGGCAGTGCCGCCGCAGCACCGAGATCTGCGCCCAGCTCAAGCGCGACGGCCATGAAGACTACATTCGCGAAACCACCGGCCTGGTCACCGACCCGTACTTCTCCGGCACCAAGCTGAAGTGGATCCTCGACAATGTCGAGGGCGCCCGCGAACGCGCCGAGCGCGGCGAACTGCTGTTCGGCACCATCGATACCTGGCTGATCTGGAAGTTCTCCGGTGGCAAGGTGCATGTCACCGATTACACCAACGCCTCGCGCACGCTGATGTTCAACATCCACAGCCTGCAGTGGGACGACAAGCTCCTGGAAATCCTCGGCATCCCACGGCAGATGCTGCCCGAGGTTCGCCCTTCTTCCGAGGTCTACGGCCACACCAAGAGCGGCATCGCCATTGCCGGTATCGCCGGCGACCAGCAGTCGGCACTGTTCGGCCAGATGTGCGTGGAGCCGGGCCAGGCCAAGAACACCTATGGCACCGGCTGCTTCCTGCTGATGAACACCGGCGACCAGGCGGTGAAGTCGTCCCATGGCCTGCTCACCACCATCGCCTGCGGCCCGCGAGGCGAAGTGGCCTACGCGCTGGAGGGCGCGGTGTTCAATGGTGGTTCCACCGTGCAGTGGCTGCGTGACGAACTGAAGATCGTCAACGACGCACTGGATACCGAATACTTTGCCAGCAAGGTCAAGGACAGCAACGGCGTATACCTGGTGCCTGCCTTCACCGGCCTGGGTGCCCCGTACTGGGACCCATATGCCCGTGGTGCACTGTTCGGCCTGACCCGTGGCGTGAAGGTGGACCACATCATCCGCGCTGCTCTGGAATCGATCGCCTACCAGACCCGCGATGTGCTCGACGCCATGCAGCAGGACTGCGGCCAGCGCCTGTCCGAGTTGCGCGTGGACGGCGGTGCGGTGGCCAACAACTTCCTCATGCAGTTCCAGGCCGACATCCTCGGCACCTGCGTGGAGCGGCCGAAGATGCGCGAAACCACGGCGCTGGGTGCGGCCTACCTGGCAGGCCTGGCCTGTGGTTTCTGGAGCGGCCTGGACGAACTGCGCGACAAGGCGATCATCGAACGCGAGTTCAGCCCGCAGCTGGATGAAACGCAGAAAGAGAAGCTGTATGCCGGCTGGAAGAAGGCAGTCGACCGTACTCGTGACTGGGAAGATCATGAGGCCTGATCCCCGGCGCGATAGCTTGTCCAAACTCTGTGGGTGCAGCGTTGATCTCGAGGTTGTCGCTGTACCTGTGGGAGCGGCCTTGTGTCGCGAAAGGGCCGCAACGCGGCCCCAGGATTGATGCGCAATAGTTGAAATTGCTGGGGCTGCTTTGCAGCCCTTTCGCGACACAAGGCCGCTCCCACAGGGGACCGCGTGAAACAGCCGCCCCGATAGTCTACTGGTCGTAGTCCGCGTCCTACGGCATCATTGCAGCATTTGTCCGGCAGCCCCAAAGGACCGCCCATGAATCTGCCCCCTCGCCAACAACAAATCCTCGAACTGGTGCGCGAACGCGGTTACGTCAGTATCGAAGAAATGGCGCAGCTGTTCGTCGTCACACCGCAAACCATCCGTCGTGATATCAACCAGCTGGCCGAGCTCAATCTGCTACGCCGCTACCACGGGGGCGCGGCCTACGATTCGAGCATCGAGAACACCGCCTACGCCATGCGCGCCGACCAGATGCGTGACGAAAAGCAACGCATCGCCGAAGCCGTGGCCCGGCAGATTCCCGACCATGCCTCGCTGTTCATCAATATCGGCACCACCACCGAATCCATCGCCCGGGCGCTGCTCAACCACAACCATCTGAAAGTCATCACCAACAACCTGCACGTGGCCGCGATCCTTGCCGCCAAGGACGATTTCGAAGTGCTGGTGGCAGGTGGCACGGTGCGCCGTGATGGGGGCGTTGTCGGCCAGGCCAGTGTCGACTTCATCAACCAGTTCAAGGTCGACTTCGCCCTGGTGGGCATCAGCGGCATCGACGAAGACGGCAGCCTGCTCGATTTCGACTACCAGGAAGTGCGGGTGTCCCAGGCGATCATCGCCAATGCCCGTCAAGTGATCCTTGCCGCCGACTCCAGCAAATTCGGGCGCAACGCCATGGTGCGCATGGGCTCGATCAGCCTGGTCGACTGCCTGGTGACCGACCAGGCGCCAACCCCCGCCCTCACCCAGCTGCTGAACCAGTACAAGATCCGGCTTGAGGTGGTTTGAGGGCTGACAGGCGCATGCCGCAAGGTTTGTCGCGCCTGTGAGATCGAGCGTCGCCCGCGCCGCGCTCGATCCCACAGACGCCACACCTTTCAAACCGATCATCCAAAATTTTCGTAAATGTTCATTTCATTGTCATCTGATCAGTTTTTTCTATAAAGACTGACTGGCGACCGGCTTTCTGTTGCGCTAGTATTTTCGAAAACGAACATCAATGTTCATATTCGATGTGAACAGCCCCAGGAGGCCTTGCCCGTGTCCCAGCCCGTTTCGTCCCAGCCCCCAGTCGCCGACTGCTATGACCTCGCCGTGATCGGCGGCGGCATCAATGGCGTGGGCATCGCTGCCGACGCCGCCGGGCGTGGCCTCAAGGTTTTCCTCTGCGAAAAGGACGACCTGGCCCAGCACACCTCGTCGGCCAGCAGCAAACTGATCCACGGCGGCCTGCGCTACCTGGAGCACTACGAGTTCCGCCTGGTACGTGAAGCGCTGGCCGAGCGCGAAGTGCTGCTGGCCAAAGCCCCGCACATCGTCAAGCCGATGCGCTTCGTGCTGCCGCACCGCCCGCACCTGCGCCCGGCCTGGATGATTCGCGCCGGCCTGTTCCTCTACGATCACCTGGGCAAGCGCAAGCGCCTGGGTGCTTCGCGCAGCCTGCGCTTCGGCCCGGGCTACCCGCTCAAGCCTGCAATCAGCCGTGGCTTCGAATATGCCGACTGCGCGGTGGACGATGCCCGCCTGGTAGTGCTGAATGCGATGGCCGCACGGGAAAAAGGTGCCCATATCCATACCCGTACCCGCTGCCTGCGTGCGGAGCGTGTGGATGGCCTGTGGCAGGTGGAGTTGCAGCACGCTGACGGCCGCCTGCAGACCATTCGCGCCCGTGCCCTGGTCAATGCCGCCGGCCCGTGGGTGGCCAGCTTCATCAAGGATGACCTCAAGCTCGATGCCCCCTATGGCATCCGCCTGATCCAGGGCAGCCATATCATCGTGCCGCGCATGTACGAAGGCGAACATGCCTACATCCTGCAGAACGAGGACCAGCGCATCGTCTTCTGCATCCCGTACCTGGAGCGCTTCACGCTGATCGGTACCACCGATCGCGAATACAGCGGCGACCCCGCCAAAGTCGCGATCACCGAGCAGGAAACCGATTATCTGCTCAAGGTGGTCAACGCCCATTTCAACCACCAGCTCAGCCGCAGCGACATCGTGCACACCTATTCCGGCGTGCGCCCACTGTGCAACGACGAATCGGACAATCCGTCCGCAGTCACCCGTGACTACACCCTTGCGCTGTCCGCCAGTGAAGGGCAAGCGCCGTTGCTGTCGGTATTCGGTGGCAAGCTGACCACCTACCGCAAACTGGCCGAGTCGGCCATGACCGAGCTCAAGCCGCACTTCCCACAGATGCGTGGCAGCTGGACCGCTGGCGCGCCGCTACCAGGTGGTGAGCAGATGACTACGGTGCAGGCTCTGGTCGATGCGGTGCTGGCGCGTTGTGGCTGGTTGCCGGTCGATATCGCCAGGCGCTGGGTGCTGACCTATGGCAGCCGCGTATGGCAGTTGCTGGATGGCGTGCAAGGGCCGGAAGACCTGGGCCAGGCCATTGGCGGTGGGTTGTTCGCCCGGGAGGTGGACTACCTTGCACACAACGAATGGGCATGCAGCGCTGAAGACATTCTCTGGCGCCGCACCAAGCTGGGCCTGTTCACCAGCACCGGCGAGCAACAGGCGCTTGCAGACTATCTGCAACGAGAGCAGCAGGCGCGCACCCAAGCGGCGTGACCCATGCCTGCCCGCACCCACGGAACGGCGAGCAAGCCGTCCGTGAGTGCGCACCGGGTGCGTAACCGCTGCAGTCACAGGTTCAACCGGTCATAGGCTTCCCTGGCCAACGTGCTTATCAAGTCACGTTCGGCAACCTGATAATCACTCATGACCGTTCTGCCGCGTTGTACGTGGGTCCATTCATCGATGCGCTGCGTGGCCAGGTCCGCCTCGATCTGTTCCAGGCGCAGGTCGAAGCGCTGCCGCACCTCGTCGAAGCGACCCGGGTAACGCTGGCGCACATGCACCTCCCAGAACGGGCGCTGGGCGAGCGAGACGATCAGGTCCTCTCGGTTTTCCATTTCCAGCACACTACTTTGAACGCTGCGCAGATCCTGCTCGGTGACGCTGGCGAAATCTTCGAAGTGCATCGTGTCCGGCAGGATGGGCAGGTCCAGCGGCTGCCGCAGGCGCAGCCTGAAAAAAAGCCTCGTTTCGATATCGTCCACGATCGACGCATCCCCTCTGCGCAACTGCCTGATGTGCGCGGCAGCGAACCGGTCGACGGCATCCAGGCGAGCCAGTTGCCGCCCCAGACGAACCAGCCCCTCTTCCAGCTCCGCCGGTGGAACACGGCTGCTCACCCGCTCCGCCAGCAAGCTCAACTCCAGTTGCTCCAGAATCAACAGCATCTGGTCTTCGCAGGTGCGGGGGGACGAGGCCTCGGCAAACACCCGCAACCGCAGCTGTTCATGTTGCTCGCATGCCTGAAGGATGCGCCAGATGCGTTTACGGAAATAATCGGGATGCTCGTGAAAATCGTCGCTGTCGATAAAGTCCGCAAGGAACTGGAACAGCCCTTGCGCATCGGGCTCCTGGTGTAACGACTCCCACAATGCGGCCCTGGGCGCTTTCAATGCGCCGTCTTTGCCGACCCAGGCATCGCGGACAGCGTGGTCAACAGCACGATGGCGGAACGAGCCACCACCCCTGCTGCCGGCGCGGTCAACACCGGCAGCCCGATCAAGCGCGGCCTCGCCCTGGGCATCGAGTGGGTTGTCGTGCAGGCTGAGCGACTGCAATCGCTCGCCCAAGCCGTTCAGTTCCTGGCGCAACTGGCGAATACGGTTTTCCCTCAAGTCCACATGCCCACGCAGGATCACGTCCGCGGGCGTCGTCTCCAGGCCTGCGTCGCGCAGCCGAACATCAGTAAGTTGGTGCAAGTCGGTCAGCACAGGTGCGCGCCCCAACGGGTTGTGGCTCAGGTCCAGCATCGTCAGCCGCCCCAGGCTGGCCAGGCGCCGTTCACTGGCGACATTCATCACGATACGGTTGCCGGAAAGGTTCAAACGCAGCAGACGCGACAGTCGCTCGAGCCCGACAGGCACTTGCTCGAGACGATTGCCAGCGAGATCCAACTCGATCAGGTTACCGAAACGTGACAGGAAGTCTGCACCGACTTCGCTCAGGTTCATGTTGCGCAGCACCAGCCTGCTGACGTGTCCGAAATCCAGCCCAGCGGGCAGCACCGGCAGGGAGCCAAGCCGCTCTCCGTCGATTGTCAGAACAGCCGATCAGCCGCGCGGCCCGTTCACGGTCGGCAGCGGCCAGGGTAGCCAGGGAATCACGCAGGCCCTGCTCCCCTTCGATACCGCCGAGCAACCCTTTCTGATCGTCCTCGAGCAGGCGCAGCAGCGCTTGTGAAAGCTCCAGACTCTGGCTGGCAGCGTCAGCAAGATGGTATCCCTGCTCGCCTCTGACGATGCAACGCACGTCAGCAGCTTGCTCCGCGCCGAAAGCCATCAAGAGCCGGCCGTTTAGCTGCGCCTCACGCAGCTCCACGCGAACCGATTCCGGCCACGGGGCAGTTTCCGATACAAGCCCCAACGCCAAGGCCTCGCTGTCTGCATTGGCCGCGCGCAGCAGGCGTACGCCGGCGCAGGCCCGATCGAGACGACTGTCATGCAGTAGCCAGCGCGCACGTTCCGCCAGCGCCAGCGGTACTCGCCGACCTTGGGCCAGGTTATCGAGTTGCACACCAGAAGCCTGGCCAAGCAACTCGTCCAGCGCGTGCGCAGACAACGTGGGGAAGTCACGCACAAGCACGGCAGCTGCCCCGCCACTGGGCTTGGGTTGGCGCTCGGTGAAGACGCGATCAAGCGCTGCCCCCCGTAACAATGGCATCTGCCCATGCAATTGATGGAACTCGAAGGCGTCCAGCAAACGGCCCGGAGCCGGAGCATTCTCCACACGCAGCCGGCGAAGCTGCTCCAGCTTCAGGCCGGTGATCTGCAACAGCTGGTGCGCCGTGTCATCAGGCACTTCTGCCAGGCTCGCCGCCAGGCGCCGCATCAGGCGAGCAGCGCCCTGCCAACGCTGAGGCTGCTCGAGCGCATGATGCCAACCACCGCCGTTGTCCTCCACCCACGGCGCAAATGCCTCGGCGCGGCCCGGGTGACGAATACGCGGTATCCCGTCCTGCGGATCGTCCCAGACCTGAAAGGCCGACTCTTCACTGCGCAGCAGGCGGTAATCGGAAGCGCCCCCAGCGTCGGCCAATTTCGCCTCGGCAGCATCCACGCCATATCCTTCGAGACTTGGCGAACACAGCCTTACCTTGCCCAGGCCATCAGATAACGGTACGAGGCCATCGACGAAGGCGACTCGCTTCAAGCCCTGGATCACTGCCGCGCCGCCCTTGGCAAGGAGCAGACCGGTGGCGACGTTTTCCGCCACACCAAAAAGGTGGTCCAGCGCACCCTCGCGATCCCCGATACGCCAGTCCTGGTAGCCCTCATAGACTTCAGAAGCCACTTGCACCGCAGCCACCGCCAGCAATGCCTCCCCAAGCACCGGCACGAACAGGCCCGCCAGGTTGAGCAGGTCCAACCCCAGTGATGCATAGGCATTGAACCGCTCGTTGCGCGCCTGCTGGTCTTCATCGCCCGTGGGCACGGCGAGCATTCGGGCATCGTCGTAGATCTTGCCGATCTGCAAGCGTCGCAGGTGTACGTACAACGGTTCACTGACAGCCAGGTGGCGACCTTCGAGTTCGATAGCCGAACCCGCCCTCTTCGCCAGGCGCTCGGTCAACAGGGTAAAGAAACGGCCTCGGTCCCGCTCACTGACAAACCGAGCGAAGAATGCACGGTAGCCCGGGCTCTGCAAACGAACGGCCAGTGCAACGTATAGCGCTTGCCAGGTGGCAAACCGAGCGACAGGGGTGATCGGATCGCCGGGAACCCAGGCAATGACTCCCTCGACACCATCGCCGCCTGCCTGTGCCACTTCGAAGGTCACTACACCGCAGATGCATTTCCCCAGCAGATAGAGCTGCCGCGCCGTGGTCACTTGGGGCAATGCCGGCACCACCGGGGTTTCAGCCAACAAGGGCAACAGTTGCAGATAGCTGCGTTCGTCCAACGCGCCCTTGAACAAAGCCATGTACACAGCGACCTGAAAATGCGCGCGCTGATTGTCTTCGAACAGTTTGTGTACCTCGCGCTCGGCCTGCCCCGGCGCGGCACCCTGGGGGTCACTCGGCTTCAGGCTCGTATCGAGCGTGGCCTGGTATTGTCCACCCACATCCAATTGCCTGCACAGTTTCGCGAACGCCTCGAAGTTCAATGGCAGCCTCCTGCCATTCCCGTCCAGGAAATAGGCGTTTCGCAGGGAGTCAGCCTTTGTCTCGTTGACGTGATAGTTGTGCAGCGCGGCGGTCAACAAATTGCGTGTAGACCAACTGACAGGGTATGCCTTGCGTATCCCCGGCTGCACGGATGGCTGGAACTTCGATTCCTGCTGGAACACCTGCCAACGCCACGCCTGCTCGTTGCTGACTCCGGCTTGCTGCAAGCCAGCGGTAAGCAGTTGCCGGGCAAACACGTCCAGCGATGGAATCTTGTGTAGCACCTCGCCCAGGTTGCGGGTGGTCTGTTCCTGTTTGCGCAAGGCCTTCAGGAAAGTGCTCCGTCGATCGGCCGGGGCATGCGTGAGCCAATCGGGCAACTGATGAGCAATCAGCGTATCGATCGAGTCAGGGGGGAATTCAACGGATGTCATGTGATGTCTCCAGCGGCAATGGGCGGCCACCTCAACACCTGCGCACCGGGCATGGGCACTAGATAATGCTCATGGATCGAACCTTGATTTCCCGGCTGGCCGTCATCGTCCCTGGCGGCAACACAGGCAGCTCAGCGCAGCACTATCTACCGCCAAGCCAGGTTCCCAGCGTGATGCTCTGGTGGCTTTTTCAGCCCCGGAGATCACCACGTGCCGCCCATCGAAAGTATCCCGTCCGACTCCATCGACAATCTGATCGCGCAGCAGCTTCCTGACTGGTTGATACGCGCGGACGCACAGCACCGTGAAGCCTATCGCGAAGCCTTGAGCGAACAGCAGCAGGCAGCCGACGGCCTCAAGCATCTGCTTGCCTCGATACCGGACATTGAACAGTTCGCCGTCCCTCTGCTCGAAGGCGTTTTGCTTGCAGAAGGGCTTGGCGAGGTCGACCCTCGGTCTACATACGTGGTCATCAGCGAAGCGTTTCAGTTGCCCTCTGCTGCGGAAAAGCTTTACCAACCCAGCACCACTCACACCACACGACAGAGCCTGCTAGCCGCCGCGCTACACAACTTCGAAGCACACGAAACCCAGCCTTGGTGGCAGCGCAAGGCGTATCTGGTAGACGAAAAGGGCAGGCGCCTGGCGATGACGTTCGAGCGCTTTGCCAGCCTGTGCCGCACGCTGGACATCGGCGGACGATACCAAGCCCTTCTGAACCGCATCCTCAAACCCAGAGCGGGCCGAGGCCAACCAGCGGATCAGGCGCGAATCAAGGTGGAACAGCAGTTTCAGCGCGGTATTCGTTCGCGCATGCGAGCCGCGCTTCATGAAGGCAGGCTCAAGGGCCAGCTGGATGAGCAGGATCTGCTGCGGTTGCTATCAGTGCTTGCGCCCCCTGCCCAGCCGGTGCATGGCAAAGGCAGTCTGATCCCGCGCCAACTGTATGTGCTGGGCAAGTGCATGGTCGGCATCATCGCGCTCGAATGGCGGCCGCTGCCAGATTCCGCCATCGATGAGATCATCGTCTGGATCCCTGATGACCCTGACCGAAGCGTGCGTTTCTACGACTCGTGGGGCGAGCTCTACGACGACCTTGCCAGGCGCCTCGAACATCGGTCGTTCCAGACCTTTCTGCGGCGTTTCGTCAAGGCGCAGGACAGGAGCGAGTTCGACCAGGCTCTCTCGCGGGCTTTGGCTGCATCGAAGAAGGAGCACACCCCGGAAATTGACGGGCGCAACCTCGCCGTGAGCGGTGATGTGTTCGCCCACGTGCAGGCGCTGCTGATCACCAGGATCTTCGACGATGCCGCCTACCTGGCCGTAGCGACCGATCAGGAAGACCGTCTAAGCAGGCACAGGCGCTTGCAGGCCATGCTCAGCGCAGGGCTGGACCTGCTGGGGCTGGTTGCATTCGTCGTACCCGTCGTAGGCGACCTGATGCTGGTGCTGAGCGCTGCGCAACTGTTGGACGAGGTCTACGAAGGCTATCAGGACTGGCAACTGGGTGATCGCCAAGGGGCTCTGGATCACCTGTTCACCGTGACCCAGGGCCTGGTGTTCGCCGGCGCCAGCGCAGGCGCGATAAAGGCAATACGGCGGGTACCTTTTGTCGATGGGTTGGCGCCAAGGCCGCTTCCTGAAGGCAAAGTCAAACTGGCTCGCTCTCCTCACTACTTCCCAGCCGAGGAAAACGCGTCGGTACTGCTGCAGGGGTTGCAAGGCAACCACCTGGGTGAACTTCAGGAGTCGAGCGCCAGCATGCTGCTGGATGTCACCGGTTTTTCCACGGAGCAATTACGCCAACTGTGCCAGGAACACGCCTCACCGCCGGCGCGGCTGCTCGACATCCACGAACGTATCGCATTGCATACCGACCACCCGGGGCTACGCGGCGTGGCCTTCGAAGAGCAATTGCTCGCCCGTCGCCAGGCCGTTTCCGATGAGCAGAATACATTGATGAATGCCTTCAGGTACCTCTCACCGAGGGGTGCCCAGGAAATCATCGAGCACAGCAGCTCCTCCCAGCTGGAAAAACTCCAGGCAACCGGGCGTGTGCCTTTGGGCATGGCGGAACGTGCCCGCTGGTATGAGCGGGACAGCCGTATCGACCGGGCTTGCCTTGGCATGCGCCTGGCGGCGCTGGGTACAGCCGACAGCGAAAAACTGGCGATGCGGCTGATCGAGCGCCAAGCACCCTGGCCGGCCGCATTGCGTGTGGAACTGCGTGAAGGTCACCAGAAAGGACGCCTGTTGTATGCAAGCCAAGATACGCAGAACAGCCAGGTGTCGATCATCGTGCGACAACCAGACGGCTACAGGCTGGCCAATGACGCGAATCACCTGGCCAGCGGTACCTTGCTCGAAACGGTACTGCGCACCTTTGACGAGCAGCAGAAAACCAAGCTTGGAAACCGCAATTTGCAGGCCAGGCAGCTCCGTCAGCAACTCCTTGTGGCCGCGGTGCAGGATCGGCAACGCACGGCGGAAATCCTCGGGCTCCCCCGGATCGGTGCCAATCTGCGGCCGCCCAGGCGCTTTGCCGATGGAAGGCTTGGATACCCACTCAGCGGTGGCGGCGAAAGCAGCCGGCAGGCCATTCGCCAAGGCATCCATCAGATCTTCCCGACACTGAGCGAACTGCAACTGGACGCCTACCTGAACGCCGTGCGTCAGCGAGGCGAAAACCTGTGGAGCCATTATCAGATGCTGCAACGCCAGCTTGGCGAACTACGCGAGACGCTACGGGCCTGGCAGGCCGACTGGCAGTCGCCGGTCGACGCCATCCGTCGCCGCCGTATCGTCGATGCCCTTCGCCGCAGCTGGCGGCGCAAGCTGGTGGATGGCAACGACCAGTACGAGTTGTTCATAGACGGGGAGTCCGTACCGACCCTGCCAGCGTTGCCAGCAGGCATCGAATACGGGCATGTGCGCCGGCTGACATTGCGTGACATGCATCTGGAACACATCGATGCCCAATTCCTCAGGCGCTTTCCCAACATCGTCGATCTGGACCTCAGCGGCAACCGGCTGACCCAGGTGCCCGAGGGTATCGAAAGCCTTACCCAGCTCCGACGCGTGAACCTTGGCAACAACCGGATCACGCTGGACCAGACGGCAAGCAACCGCCTGGCCCAACTGCAGCGCCTCGATACGTTGATACTGAGCTACAACCCGCTCAATGGGTTGCCTGACCTGTCGGCGTTGCCGCATGTGCGTGACCTGCAGCTGCGTGCCACTGGGCAGGCAGACATCAGCCAGATTCACCAGTTGATAACGATGCGCGCCCATGTCGATCTGCGCGACAACAGGATCAGCGAGCTACAGCGGGAAATGCGCGGGCTGCGCCTGCGTCTGCAGCGTCTCAACCTGCACGACAACCCCTTGAGCGAAAGCAGTATCGAGTATCTCGACGAAGCGCGCGGCGTCACCGATGCCGGTGGCAGGGGCAGCGCCAGCTACACACATGGGGTGATCGACGAGGACACCCGCGCCAACTGGGTAGCGTCCAGGAACGAGCTGCTTCGCGCTCAACGCGAGGCAGCCTGGGACCGCCTGATCGAAGAGCCTGGTTCGGCAGGCATGTTCCGGTTCCTGGCCGACTTCGCCCAAAGCGAGGACTTCCAGGACAATCCTCGCCATTATCGTCGGCGCGCCTGGCATATCCTGGAAGCCTGCGAAAACAACGAAGCGCTGCGTGAACAGCTGTTTCGCGAAGCCGATGGACCACGCAGCTGCGATGACCGCCTGCTGCTGATGCTCAACCAGATGGAGGTCGGCGTCATGGCTTATCAGGGCGTCGAAGGCGTACCTGCTGCAATGAGAGAAACAAGCTTGCTGCACCTGGGGGAGCAGTTGCATCGTCTCGACCTGCTGGATGCCATTGCCAATCGCCATGTCCAGCGCTTGCGCCAGGCAGGGCGCAGGCCGGATGAAATCGAAGTCCGCCTGTTCTATCGCTTGCGCCTTGCAGACGCCCTCGACCTGCCAGTACCGCCCGATGAAATGCATTTCGCTTCGTACGCGCATGTGACGTCCGCGGACCTGAACGATGCGCAACTGGAAGTGCTGGGCACCTACGAGACGTTACCCATGCTGGATGCGCTCGCCGCCCGCCCCTATTGGCAGACCTACCTGCGTGAAACCTATGCGGAGCGTTTCGAGGCGATGGCCGGGCCTTACCACGATCGGATGGAAGCGCTCGAAGCGCAGGCCACGGCGGGCCAGGAAGGCAACTACGAAGAACGCGCCAGATCACTGATGCACGAACTGGCGGCAGAAGAATCAACCTTGATTCGCCGTTTGACGGCCGAGGCGTGGGCACGTGCCAGGTTGGCTGACGTGGACCGCCCGCTTCAGCGCTGATCCTCGAACGCTGCCCGGTCAGGCTGCCTGGACCGTGGCCTGACCGGGTTGGTAGCGGCAGTGTGTGACGAGATATGCGTTCGGATTTCCGAATGACCGAAAACAATTCGTTCGGAAATGCGTACGCAACTCACCGTCATACAATGGTCAAAAAAGATTGATTCCCAGCAAATTCGCGGCGTTATCATCGAACACAGGGCTTGGCACGACTCATGCTCTACACTTGGTAGCCGAATGCAATCGTTTATTTCTGTATTCGTTGAACGAAGAGTCCGCCAACGGCTCCATAAAAAAAACAAACACGTCGAGGAAAATTTGATGCGCATCGTTCGTCAATTGCTGGGCGCCGCCATCGCGGCCGCTGTGATCGCTTCGCCGGCCATGGCCGAAGAACTGACCGGCACCCTGAAGAAGATCAAGGATTCGGGCACCATCACCCTGGGCCACCGCGACTCCTCCATCCCGTTTTCCTACCTGGCCGGCAAGCCCGAGCCCGTGGGCTACTCGCATGACATCCAGATGGCTGTCGTCGACGCCCTGAAGAAGCAGCTGGGCACGGACATCAAGGTCCGCTACAACCTCGTCACCTCCCAGACCCGCATCCCGCTGGTGCAGAACGGCACCGTGGACCTCGAGTGCGGCTCCACCACCAACAACGTCGAGCGCCAGCAACAGGTCGGCTTCTCGGTCGGCATCTTCGAAGTCGGTACCCGCCTGCTGACCAAGGTCAAGGACGGTCAGCCGGCATACAAGGACTTCCCGGACCTTGCCGGCAAGAACGTGGTGACCACCGCCGGTACCACCTCCGAGCGCATCCTCAAGGCGATGAACGCCGACAAGCAGATGAAGATGAACGTGATTTCCGCCAAGGACCACGGTGAAGCCTTCAACATGCTCGAAAGCGGCCGCGCCGTGGCCTTCATGATGGACGACGCCCTGCTCGCCGGCGAAATGGCCAAGGCTCGCAAGCCGACGGACTGGGTCATCACCGGTACCCCGCAGTCGTACGAAATCTACGGCTGCATGGTGCGCAAGGATGACGCGGCCTTCAAGAAAGCGGTCGATGACGCCATCGTCGGCTACTTCAAGTCGGGCGAAGTCAACAAGAGCTACGACAAGTGGTTCCAGCAGCCAATCCCGCCAAAGGGCCTGAACCTGCAGTTCCCGATGAGCGACGAGCTGAAGAAACTGATCGCCGAGCCGACCGACAAGGCTGCGGACGAGAAGAAGTCCTGACTCTCAGATAGTGGCCTGGTGCTCAACAGCACCAATCAATACTGCAGGCCACTCATTAGTGTCTAACCTTTCATCCGAGGGCGCCAAGCGCTCTCGGATGCTCGAAGGTGCCCGTGAAACAATCGTCTGAGGGGAAATCCCGATGAATTACAACTGGGACTGGGGCGTGTTCTTCAAGTCCACCGGCGTGGGCAGCGAAACCTATCTGGACTGGTACGTCACCGGCCTGGGCTGGACCATCGCCATCGCCATCTCCGCCTGGATCATCGCCTTGCTGCTGGGCTCGGTCCTCGGTGTCATGCGTACCGTGCCGAACCGTGTGGTAGCAGGTATCGCCACTGCCTACGTGGAGCTGTTCCGCAACGTACCGCTGCTGGTGCAGCTGTTCATCTGGTACTTCCTGGTGCCGGACCTGCTGCCAGAAGGCCTGCAGGAATGGTTCAAGCAGGACCTCAACCCGACCACCTCGGCGCTGATCAGCGTGGTCATCTGCCTGGGCCTGTTCACCGCCGCCCGCGTGTGCGAACAGGTGCGTACCGGCATCCAGGCGCTGCCCCGCGGCCAGGAAGCCGCCGCCCGCGCCATGGGCTTCAGCCTGTCGCAGATCTACACCAACGTGCTGCTGCCGCAAGCCTACCGGATCATCATTCCGCCGCTCACCTCGGAATTCCTGAACGTGTTCAAGAACTCGTCGGTGGCGTCGCTGATCGGCCTGATGGAACTGCTGGCACAAACCAAGCAGACCGCCGAATTCTCGGCCAACCTGTTCGAGGCCTTCACCCTGGCCACGCTGATCTACTTCACCCTGAACATGGGCCTGATGCTGCTGATGCGCATGGTCGAGAAGAAAGTCTCGGTGCCCGGCCTGATTTCCGTAGGGGGCAAATAAATGGACATGGATTTCAGCGAAATCATCCCGGCCCTGCCTGCCCTGTGGGAAGGCATGGTCATGACCCTGCAGCTGATGGTCATGGGCGTGGTCGGCGGCATTGTGCTGGGGACCATCCTGGCCCTGATGCGCCTGTCGTCGAGCAAGCTGCTGTCGAACGTGGCCGGCGCCTACGTCAACTACTTCCGCTCGATCCCGCTGCTGCTGGTCATCACCTGGTTCTACCTGGCGGTACCGTTCGTGCTGCGCTGGATCACCGGCGAGGACACCCCGGTGGGTGCCTTCACCTCCTGCGTGGTGGCATTCATGATGTTCGAGGCCGCGTACTTCTGCGAAATCGTCCGCGCCGGCGTGCAGTCGATCTCCAAGGGCCAGATGGGCGCCGCCCAGGCACTGGGCATGACCTACGGCCAGACCATGCGCCTGATCATCCTGCCCCAGGCTTTCCGCAAGATGACCCCGCTGCTGCTGCAGCAGAGCATCATCCTGTTCCAGGACACCTCGCTGGTATACACCGTGGGCCTGGTGGACTTCCTCAACTCGGCACGCTCCAACGGCGACATCATCGGGCGCTCCCATGAGTTCCTGATCTTCGCCGGTGTCGTGTACTTCCTCATCAGCTTCTCCGCTTCGTGGCTGGTCAAGCGCCTGCAAAAAAGGATCACCGTATGATTTCCATCAAGAACGTCAACAAGTGGTACGGGGACTTCCAGGTACTGACCGACTGCAGCACCGAGGTCAAGAAGGGTGAAGTGGTGGTGGTATGCGGCCCGTCGGGCTCGGGCAAGTCCACCCTGATCAAGTGCGTCAACGCCCTGGAGCCGTTCCAGAAAGGTGACATCGTGGTCGACGGCACCTCGATCGCCGACCCCAAGACCAACCTGCCCAAGCTGCGTTCGCGCGTCGGCATGGTGTTCCAGCACTTCGAGCTGTTTCCGCACCTGTCCATCACCGAGAACCTGACCATTGCCCAGCGCAAGGTGCTTGGCCGCAGCGAAGCGGAAGCGACCAAGAAGGGCCTGGCCCTGCTCGACCGTGTCGGCCTCGGTGCCCACGCCAAGAAGCACCCAGGCCAGCTGTCCGGCGGCCAGCAGCAGCGCGTGGCGATCGCCCGTGCCCTGTCGATGGACCCGATCGTCATGCTGTTCGACGAACCGACCTCGGCGCTGGACCCGGAGATGGTCAACGAAGTACTGGACGTGATGGTCGAACTGGCCCACGAAGGCATGACCATGATGTGCGTGACCCACGAAATGGGCTTCGCCCGCAAGGTGGCCAACCGCGTGATCTTCATGGACAAGGGCAACATCATCGAGGATTGCCAGAAGGAAGACTTCTTCGGCAACCCGAGCGCCCGCCACGAGCGTACCCAGCACTTCCTCAGCAAGATCCTGCAACACTGATTTTGCTTCACTGAAGCGGTCGGCGCCGCTGCCCTTTCGGGCAGCAGGCGCTGGTCGTGACAAGGCCACTGTGATGAAATGCGATCCTTCGCTTCTTCTCCCTGCCAAGCCTGCCGTGAAATCCCGCCTGCTCCGCCAATTGCTGTTGCCGCCACTGATCATCCTGCTGATGGTCGGCCTGGGTATGGCTGGCTACCTGATCAGCGAGAGCAACGGTATCCGCACCCTCAGCGAAAACGGCGAGCGCCAGCTGGAGCTGCACGCGCGCACGGTCGAGAGCGAAATCAGCAAGTACACCTACCTGCCGAGCCTGCTGGAGCTGGAAGACAGCGTCTCGCACCTGCTCACCGACCCTGATGGCGGCTCGCGGCAGATCGTCAACGAATACCTCGAAGGCCTGAACCGGCGCAGCCGCAGCCGGGCCATCTTCGTCCTCGACACCAATGGCCGGGTCCAGGCCACCAGCAACTGGCGCGATGCCGACTCGTTCCTCGGCGAGGACCTGTCGTTCCGTGCCTACTTCCAGACCGCCGTGCGCGGCGAACCCGGGCGTTTCTACGGTATCGGCAGCACCACCGGCGAGGCCGGCTATTACCTGGCCCATGGCCTGGAGGAGCACGGCAAGATCATTGGCGTGGCGGTGATCAAAGTGCGCCTGGACACCCTCGAGGAGCGCTGGCAGCGTGCCCGCCTGGAAGCGTTCGTCAGCGACGAGAACGGCATCATCATCCTCTCCAGCGACCCGGCCCGGCGCCTGAAGTCGGTACGCCCGCTGACCCCGCAGATCAAGGAGCGCCTGGCCCGTAGCCTGCAATACTACTGGTGGCCGCTGAACGAACTGCAGCCCCTGGCCCGGGAAACCCTGGCCGATGGTGTGGAAAAGCTGACCTTCCCGGCCAACAGCGAAACCGCACAGGGCAAGGCCCGCGAAATGGCCTACCTGGCCCAGACCCGGCGCCTGGTCGACACACCCTGGCATTTCACCCTGCTGACCCCGCTGCAGGACCTGCGCCGCGAATCCATGGTACAGGGCATCCTGGTGGGCGTGGCCTTCGCCTTGTTGGCGATCCTCGGCATTGCCTGGAACGAACGGCGCAAGGTCATCGCCACCCGCCTGGCAGCCCGCGAGGCCCTGCAGGAAGCCAACAGCCAGCTGGAACGACGGATTACCGAACGCACGGCCGACCTGCGCGCCAGCAATGAACGCCTCAAGGGCCAGATTCGCGAGCGCCGGCATGCCGAGCAGACCCTGCGCCACGCCCAGGACGAACTGGTACAGGCCGGCAAGCTGGCCGCCATCGGGCAGATGTCCACCAGCATTGCCCACGAACTGAACCAGCCGCTGGCCGCGCTGCGCACGCTGTCTGGCAACACCGTGCGCTTCCTCGAGCGCGGGGCACTGGAAACCGCCAGCACCAACCTGCGCACCATGAACGACCTGATCGACCGCATGGGCCGCATCACCGCCAGCCTGCGCTCGTTCGCCCGACGCAGTGACGACAGCGGCCAGGCCTCGCTGGCCAAGGCAGTGGACGCTACCCTGCAGGTGCTGGCCAACCGCATCAGCGCCTGCCACCTGCAGCTGCACAATCAGTTCGAGGACCAGCAGCTGGCCATCGACCAGACCCGCCTGGAGCAGATCCTGGTCAACCTGATCGGCAACGCCCTGGATGCCATGGCCGCCCAGCCGCTGCCGCAACTGTGGCTGGAAGGCGAGCTGCAGGGCGACAAGTACCGTTTGCAGGTGCGCGACAATGGCCACGGCATCGACGCCGAGGCGCGCAAGCACCTGTTCGAACCTTTCTTCACCACCAAACCGGGCGAACACGGCCTGGGCCTGGGCCTGACCCTGTCGGCGAGCCTTGCCGCCGCCGCCAAGGGCAGCCTCAACGTCGAGCACCCCGCCAGCGGCGGCACGGCCTTCGTCCTGGCCCTGCCCCTGGTCTCACCCCCTAGCGAATCGGCAGAGCACCCATGAACCAAGCGCCTCTTACCGTCCTGATCGTCGAAGACGACCCGCATGTGCTGCTCGGCTGCCAACAGGCGTTGGCCCTGGAAGACATCGCCTGCGAAGGCGTAGGCAGCGCCGAACAGGCGCTGGAACGCATCGGCGACGACTTTGCCGGCATCGTCGTCAGCGATATCCGCCTGCCGGGCATCGATGGCCTGGAGCTGCTCAACCGCCTCAAGGCCCGCGACCGCAGCCTGCCGGTGGTGCTGATCACCGGCCACGGCGATATCGACATGGCGGTCGGCGCCATGCGCAATGGCGCCTACGACTTCATGGAAAAACCCTTCTCCCCGGAGCGCCTGGTCGACGTGGTGCGCCGCGCCCTTGAGCAGCGCGGGCTGTCGCGCGAAGTGGTGGCCCTGCGCCGCCAGCTGGCCGAGCAAAGCAGCCTGGAGGGGCGCATCATTGGCCGCTCGCCGGCCATGGAGCACCTGCGCGAACTGATCGCCAACGTCGCCGATACCTCGGCCAACGTGCTGATCGAAGGCGAAACCGGTACCGGCAAGGAACTGGTCGCCCGCTGCCTGCACGACTTCAGCCGCCGCCAGGGCCAGCCGTTCGTGGCACTGAACTGTGGCGGCCTGCCGGAAAACCTGTTCGAAAGCGAGATTTTCGGCCACGAGGCCAACGCCTTCACCGGTGCCGGCAAACGCCGCATCGGCAAGATCGAACATGCCAACGGCGGCACGCTGTTCCTCGACGAGGTGGAGAGCATGCCGATCAACCTGCAGATCAAGCTGTTGCGCGTGCTGCAGGAGCGCACCCTGGAGCGGCTGGGCTCGAACCAGAGCATTCCAGTGGACTGCCGGGTGATCGCGGCCACCAAGTCCGACCTGGATGCCATGGGCCAGAGCGGCCAGTTCCGCAGCGACCTGTATTACCGGCTGAACGTGGTGACCCTGGAGCTGCCGCCGCTGCGCGAGCGCCGCGAAGACATCCTGCAGCTGTTCGAACACTTTCTGCAGCAGTCGGCCCTGCGCTTCGACCGCGAAACGCCTGCGCTGGACAGCCAGACCTTGTCGCGCCTGATGGCCCACGACTGGCCGGGCAACGTGCGTGAACTGCGCAACGTCGCCGAACGCTATGCCCTCGGCCTGCCAGCGTTCAAGAAAGGCCCCAGCGGTGGTGCCAGCCAAGGTTTGGGCTTTGCCGAGGCGGTGGAAGCGTTCGAGCGCAACCTGCTCGGCGATGCCCTGCAACGCACCGGTGGCAACCTGAGCCAGGCCAGCCAGGAGCTGGGCATGGCCAAGACCACGCTGTTCGACAAAGTGAAGAAATACGGCCTCGGCTGACCTCAACCCCAACCTGGAAAGACAACGTGGACCTGGTATTCAAAGCTGCCCTGGGCGCTGGCGTGGTGGTGCTGCTGGCGGTGCTGTCGAAGACGCGCAATTACTACATCGCCGGGCTGGTGCCGCTGTTCCCCACCTTCGCCCTGATTGCCCACTACATCGTCGGCAAGGGGCGCAGCATTGCCGACCTGAAGACCACCATCCTGTTCGGCATGTGGTCGATCATTCCGTACTTCGTGTACCTGGCGACCTTGTATGTACTGGTCGACCGCATGCGCCTGGAGGCATCGCTGGCGTTGGCCACGGTGGCCTGGCTGATGGCCGCGACGGTGCTGGTGACCTTGTGGGTGCGGATGCACTGAGGCCGGTCGGCTGACGCGGTCCGTGTAGGAGCGGCCTTGTGTCGCGATGGGGCGCGTAGCGGCCCCCGATTTCAGCTTCGCCGCGAATATTGCCGGGGCCGCTTTGCGGCCCTTTCGCGACACAAGGCCGCTCCTACACGGGATCGCATCAGCCTTGAAGCATGGAAATTCAGAGCCCTGCGATATGCGTGCCATCCTGCCGATGTGCCTGCAGGTAAGGCAACACCGCCCCCAGCAACGGCGCCTTGAACGGCTCCTGGAAGCGGTGCGCCAACCCCGGTATCAAGCGCAGCTGGCTGCCCTGGATATGCGCCGCCAGATGCACGCCATGCATCACCGGCAGCAACGGGTCGGCCGTGCCATGCACCACCAGGGTCGGCACCCGCAACTGGTTCAGCAACTCGACCCTGCTCGGCTCGGCCAGTATCGCCATGATCTGGCGCTTGGCCCCCTCGGGGTTGAACGCCCGGTCATAGGCCACCGCCGCCTGCTGCAGCAAGGCCGCACGGTCGTCACGCACCTCGGGGCTACCCAGCGCCGCCAGCAGGTCGGCCTGCTGTTCGATGGCCACTTCGCGGTTCGGAGCGCTGCGCCGGGCCAGCAACTGCACCAGCGCCGGATCCGGCGCCGGCAACCCCGCCGCCCCTGAACTGGACATGACCAGCGTCAGGCTGCGCACGCGCTCGGGCGCCATGGCGGCCAGGTGCTGGGCAATCATGCCGCCCATGCTCACCCCCAGCACATGAAACTGGCGCACGCCCAACGCATCCATCAGGCGCAGGCCATCGTCCGCCATGTCGGTCAGCGTATAGGGCGCAGCCACCGGCAGGCCCAGCTTGTAGCGCAGCAGTTCGACCGTCAGGTTGGCCGACGGTGGCAGCTGGCTCCAGCGTGACAGGCCGACATCGCGGTTGTCATAGCGAATCACCCGAAAGCCCTGGCGGCACAACGCTTCGACCACGTCGTCCGGCCAGTGGATCAGCTGCCCGCCAAGGCCCATCACCAGCAGCAAGGCCGGGTCGCGTGGGGCACCGACGCTCTGATACACCAGGCTGACCGCGCCCAGTTCGGCACGCTGCACCGGCACGTGGGCGTCACAACGCTGTTCAGCGAAACTCGCAGGTACGCCGAATACAAAGAAAAGAAAAAGCCAAAAAGCCCGCATGAAAGAAACACCAGAATGCAGATCCCCAGTAGAGCGCGAGTCTGATGAATTCTGTTCGGGCGCGCTGCCACAGTTCAGTGACAGTTTGATGACTCCCGCCAGGCGGTGCGGCGGTACGCCCAGTCGACAGGCGCGGCAACATGAGGGAAACTCAACTCATTCCCTGTTTCCTCAAGTCCACACACCGGAGTCAGCTGTGCTGGAGATCCGTCACCTGAAAACCCTTCATGCCCTGCGCGAGGCCGACAGCCTGGTGGAGGCCGCCGAGCGCCTGCACCTGACCCAGTCGGCGCTGTCGCACCAGTTCAAGGAGCTGGAGGAGCGCCTGGGCCTGCCGCTGTTCGTGCGCAAGACCAAGCCGATCCGCTTCACCAGCGCCGGGTTGCGCCTGCTGCAACTGGCCGATGCCACCCTGCCGCTGCTGCGCGGCGCCGAACGTGACATCGCGCGCCTGGCCGGTGGCACCGCCGGGCGCCTGCACATGGCCATCGAATGCCACAGCTGCTTCCAGTGGCTGATGCCGACCATCGACCAGTTCCGTGACGCCTGGCCGGAGGTGGAGCTGGACCTGGCCTCCGGCTTTGCCTTCGCCCCACTGCCGGCCCTGGCCCGCGGTGACCTCGACCTGGTGGTGACCTCCGACCCGCTGGACCTGGCGGGCATCACCTACGTACCGCTGTTCACCTACGAGGCGATGCTGGCGGTGGCCAACCAGCATCCCTTGGCCAGCAAGCCCTACATCGTGCCGCAGGACCTGCTTGACCAGACCCTGATCACCTACCCGGTGGAGCGCGACCGCCTGGACATCTTCACCCGCTTCCTGGAGCCGGCCGACATCGAGCCCGCCGCCGTGCGCACCTCGGAGCTGACGGTGATGATGATGCAACTGGTGGCCAGCGGCCGTGGCGTGTGCGGCATGCCGCACTGGGCGCTGCACGAGTACAGTTCGCGCGGGTATGTGAAGGGCAAGCGCCTGGGTGAAAAAGGCCTGTTCGCCACGCTTTATGCCGCCGTGCGCACCGACATGCTCGATGCGCCATACATGCGCGACTTCCTGCTGACGGCGAAGGACACCTCGTTCGCCACCCTCGATGGTGTCAGCGCGGTGCGCTGACGGCCTGGCGGTATAGCGGCAGGATCAGGTCGCGGGTCAGGGGTGCCAGCTGCATGGCGGGTGCCTGGTCAGCGGCCAGCCACACCACCTCCTCGATCTCCGCGGCCGGCAGCACGGCTGCGGCGCTGTCGACGCGGAACAGTTCGGCCTGTACCTCGAAGCCCGGCTCGTTGGCGGCCGGGGCGCTGAACTGGCCCAGGTGCACGGCCTGGGCCGGGTCGATGTGCAGGCCCAGTTCCTCATGCAGCTCGCGCACCAGCGCCTGCACCGGGGTTTCGCCAGCATCGATCTTGCCACCGGGCTGCATGAAGGCCTGGGTGCCGCGTTTGCGTACCAGCAGGGTGCGTCCCTGGGGGTCGATCAGCAGGGCGGCGGCGATGCGGATGGTGTTGGGCATGGGCTGGGCTCACCTGAAACAATGGCCGGGGAGGATCCCATGGGGTTCCTGGCCTGACAAGGCCAGTGTTTCCTGTGCCGGCCTCTTCGCGGGTAAACCCGCTCCCACAGGTGCACCACAAGGCCAGAGAGCGGCGCAGTACCTGTGGGAGCGGGTTTACCCGCGAAGAGGCCGGTACAGGTCATAGCCGACCAGGCAGACGAACGGCCCCTTGCCAACCCGCCCCACACCCTCCATAACCAACACATGAACCTGCCCGCCAAACACCACCCGGTGCTCGAGCTGTTCCACCCCGCCGTGCGCACCTGGTTCCGTCGCCACTTCGCCACGGTGACCGATGCCCAGGCCCAGGCCTGGCCGTTGATCCATGCAGGCCAGTCGATGCTGCTGGCCGCGCCGACCGGTTCGGGCAAGACCCTCAGTGCATTCCTGGCCGTGCTCGACGAACTGTTCCGCCAAGGCCTGGAGCATCAGGGCGAGCTACCAGCGCAAACCCAGGTGGTCTACGTTTCGCCACTCAAGGCGCTGTCCAACGATATCCGCCTGAACCTGCAAGCCCCGCTCGAAGGCATCAGCCAGGCCATCGCGGACCAGGGCCTGAACGCCCCGCGCATCACCACGGCCGTGCGCAGCGGCGACACCCCGCAGAAGGAGCGTGCCGCCATGCGCAAGCTGGCGCCGCACATCCTGGTGACCACCCCCGAATCGCTCTACGTGCTGATGGGCTCGGCTTCTGGCCGTGAAGGCCTGGCCAGCGTGCACACGGTGATCGTCGACGAAATCCATGCGCTGGCAGGCAACAAGCGCGGCGCCCACCTGGCACTGACCCTGGAGCGGCTGCAGGCCCTGTGCAACCGGCCGTTGCGGCGTATCGGCCTGTCGGCCACGCAACGCCCGGTCGAGCGGGTGGCGCAATTTCTGGTCGGCAACGGCCGCCCCTGCGCAATCGTCGATGTCGGCCATGCTCGGCAGCGCGACCTGGCCATCGAGGTGCCGCCAGTGCCGCTGGGTGCAGTGATGGCCACCGATGTCTGGGGCCTGGTCTATGACCGCCTGGCCACCCTGGCGCGCGAACATCGCACCACCCTGGTGTTCGTCAACACCCGACGCCTGGCCGAGCGCATCACCCGCCACCTCAGCGACCGCCTGGGCAAGGAGGCGGTTGCCGCGCACCACGGCAGCCTGGCCAAGGAGCTACGCCTGGATGCCGAACAACGCCTGAAGAACGGCCAACTGCAGGTGCTGGTGGCCACTGCATCGCTGGAGCTGGGCATCGATATCGGCGACATCGACCTGGTCTGCCAGATCGCTTCGCCAGGTTCGATCGCGGCCTTGCTGCAGCGGGTCGGCCGCGCCGGACACCAGGTCGATGGCGTGCCCAAGGGGCGCTTGTTCCCGACCTCGCGCGATGACCTGATCGAATGCGTGGCCCTGCTCGACTGCATACGCAGGGGCGAGCTGGATGAACTGCACATTCCCCGGGCGCCGCTGGATGTGCTGGCCCAGCAGATCGTCGCCGAAGTCAGCAACCAGCCCTGGCACGAACAGGCCCTGTTCGACTGCCTGCGCCAGGCCACACCCTACGCCGAGCTCGACCAGCAACATTACCAGGCCCTGCTGCGCATGCTCGCCGAGGGCTACAACGGCCGCCAGGGCGTGCGCAGTGCCTACCTGCACCGCGATGCGGTGAGCGGCACCCTGCGTGGCCGCCGCGGCAGCCAGCTGACCGCCCTGACCAGCGGCGGCACCATCCCCGACAACGCCGACTACGCCGTGCTGCTCGAACCGCAGGCGCTCAACATCGGCAGCGTCAACGAAGACTTTGCGGTGGAAAGCATCGCCGGCGATATCTTCCAGCTGGGCAATGCTTCCTATCGCATCCTGCGCGTCGAACCGGGCCGGGTGCGGGTGGAGGATGCCCATGGCCTGCCACCGACCATTCCATTCTGGCTGGGCGAGGCGCCAGGGCGTAGCGACGAGCTGTCTGCCGCGGTGGCCCGGCTGCAGGCGCAGATCGACCAACAGCTGGCTGACAACAACCAGGCCGAGGTGCTGGCATGGTTGCAGGCCACTTTCGAACTGGGCGAAGCCGCCGCTGGCCAGTTGCTCGACTACCTGGCCCGCACCCGCGAAGTGCTCGGCGCCCTGCCCTCGCAGGACACGCTGGTGATGGAGCGCTTCTTCGATGAGTCCGGCGGTACCCAGCTGATCATCCATTCGCCCTACGGCAGCCGCATCAACCGCGCCTGGGGGCTGGCCCTGCGCAAGCGCTTCTGCCGCACCTTCAACTTCGAGTTGCAGGCGGCGGCCAGCGAGGACGCCATCGTGCTGTCGCTGTCCTCCAGCCACAGTTTCGAACTGGACGACGTGTGGCGTTACCTGAACAGCCGCAGCGCCGAGCCGATCCTTGTCCAGGCGCTGCTCGATGCGCCGCTGTTTGGCGTGCGCTGGCGCTGGAACGCCAGCGTGACCATGGCCCTGCCGCGCTTTGTCGGCGGTCGCAAGGTGGCGCCACAGATCCAGCGGATGAAGAGTGAAGACCTGATTGCCGCCGTATTCCCCGATCAGATCGCCTGCCTGGAGAACATCGTCGGCGAGCGGCAGATTCCCGATCATCCGCTGGTCGAGCAAACCCTCGACGACTGCCTGCACGAGGCGATGGACAGCGAAGGCTGGCTGGCGCTGTTGCGGCGTATGGAAAGCGGCACGGTACGCCTGCTGTGCCGCGACCTGCCCGCCCCTTCGCCGCTGGCGGCGGCCATCCTCAATGCACGGCCCTATGCCTTCCTGGATGACGCGCCACTGGAAGAACGGCGCACTCAGGCGGTGCTCAACCGGCGCTGGAGCGAAGTGCAGAGCGGCGACGATTTGGGCGCGCTGGACGCCGATGCCATAGCCGCCGTCGCAGCCGAGCCCTGGCCGCAACCGGGCAATGCCGACGAAATGCATGAAGCGTTGATGGGCCTGGGTGCCATCAGCCAGGACGAAGTACAGGGCAATGCCAGCTGGGAGCTGCTGCTCAGGCAGTTGGCCAAGGCCGGCCGGGCCTTGCGCCTGGTGGATGAAAAGCTGTGGCTGGCGCGTGAGCGTTTGAACCTGCTGCAAGTGCTGTATCCCGGCTCCCGGCTGGAACCTGCGTTGCAGGCACTGCCAGGCTTCGATCAGGCCATCGAGCCAGACATTGCGCTGGTCGAACTGCTGCGAGCCCGCCTGAGCGGCCATGGCCCGCTGACCCGTGCGCAGATTGCGGCAGCACTTGGCAAACCGCTGCCGGCCATCGAACAGGCCCTGGCCCGCCTGGAGGCCGAAGGCTATGTGCTGCGTGGGCATTTCAGCCCCGGCGCAAGCGAACTGCAGTGGTGCGAGCGCCATTTGCTGGCGCGCATCCACCGCTACACGGTCAAACGCCTGCGCCGGGAGATCGAGCCGGTCAGCCTGCAGGACTTCATGCGCTTTCTGTTCGACTGGCAGCACCTGGCTGACGACACGCGCCTGCGCGGCCCGCAAGCCGTGGCCGAGGTACTTGGCCAGTTGCAAGGGTTCCCGAGTGCAGCCGGAGCCTGGGAGGCCGAACTGCTGCCGGCACGTATCAAGGACTACAGCCCGCACTGGCTCGACGATGCCTGCCGTAGCGGGCAGTTCGCCTGGAGCCGGCTGGCGACGACCGTGTCGAGCAACACCTTGTCGAGCACACCGCTGGTGCTGTTGCCGCGCGAGCATCTTGGGTTGTGGCGCAGCCTTGCCCCCGTGCCAACCCTGGATAGCCTCGGCGCACGGGCGCAACGCGTCCACGAGGTGCTGAACGCACATGGCGCGCTGTTCTTCGACGAGCTGACAAACGATGCCCACCTGCTGCCCAGCGAACTGGAAACGGCCTTGCAAGAGCTGGTAGGCGCAGGCCTGGTGGGGGCCGACAGCTTCACCGGCCTGCGCAGCCTGATCACCCCGGCGGCGAAACGCACATCGCGCAACAGCCGACGCGGCCACCCGCCGCTGTCCAGCAGCATGTCCCATGCCGGGCGCTGGGCCTTGCTGCGCAGGGGTGCTGTAGACGACAGCCAGCGCCTGGAGCACATCGCCCGGGCCCTGCTTCGGCGCTATGGCGTGGTGTGCTGGCGCCTGCTGGAGCGCGAAAGCGATGTGCTGCCGCCCTGGCGCGAACTGCTGCGCTGCTATCACAGGCTGGAAGCGCGTGGCGAGATTCGTGGCGGGCGTTTCATTGCCGGGCTGGCCGGCGAACAGTTCGCCCTGCCGGAGGCGGTGGGGCTGCTGCGGCAGGTGCGCAAGCGTGAATTGGACGGGGCACTGGTGGTGGTAAGCGCCAGTGACCCGCTGAACCTGGTCGGGTCGTTGCTGCCGGGGGCGAAAGTGCCGGCGGTGAGCGGCAACCGCCTGTTGTATCGCGACGGGGTGCCGGTGGCGGTGCGGGTGGCCGGGCACTATTCGTACCTGGTCGAAGCGCCGGTACAAGAGCAGGAAAGCTGGCGGCAGAAGCTGCTGCGCGACACTATCTGAACGCTTTTTTGCGGTACTGGCCCTATCGCCGGCAAGCCAGCTCCCACCTCGACCGCATCGGCCTTGAGCCATGCTCTATCCCTGTGGGAGCCGGCTTGCCGGCGATAGGGCCAGTACAGCCAGCACAAGGCTTGGCGAGAATGATTTTCGCTACCCCGATTTTAATTTGCACAGCCGTGCAACTTGGCTATGGTCGGGGTTTGCCCCAGGCCCTGAGCCTGACCGCGCCATCGCAAGGACCCTGTATGAGCCTGTCACTTCTCAGCCGCTATGCCTTCTTCGCCGCCTGTGTGCTGTTCACCCTGGCGAGCCTGCCCTTCACCCACCACGAATGGTTGTGGCCGTTCACCCTGAGCACCGCCATCCTCAGCCTGATCGGCCTGTTCGACCTGTTGCAGCAACGCCACGCAGTACGCCGCAACTACCCGATCCTGGGCAACATCCGCTATCTGGTCGAGGCCATTCGCCCGGAAATCCGCCAGTACCTGCTGGAGGCAGACAGCGACGCCCTGCCGTTCTCCCGCGCCCAGCGCTCGCTGGTGTATGCACGGGCGAAGAACGAAGCCTCGGACAAACCCTTCGGCACCCTGATCGACGTATACGAGTCCGGCTTCGAATTCATCGGCCACTCCATGCGCCCGGCGCCATTGGCCGACCCGGCAAGCTTCCGGGTCATCGTCGGCGGGCCGCAGTGCAGCCAGCCATACTCGGCGTCGATCTTCAACATATCGGCGATGAGCTTTGGCTCGCTCAGCGCCAACGCCATCCGCGCCCTCAACCAAGGCGCCAAGCTGGGCAATTTCCACCATGACACCGGCGAAGGCAGCATCAGCCCCTATCACCGCGAGCACGGTGGCGACCTGGTCTGGGAACTGGGCAGCGGCTATTTCGGCTGCCGCACGCCGGACGGGCGCTTCGACCCCGAACGCTTCGCCACCCAGGCGCGCAGCCCGCAGGTGCGGATGATCGAGATCAAGATGAGCCAGGGCGCCAAGCCCGGCCATGGCGGCATCCTGCCCAAGCACAAGGTGACCCGGGAAATTGCCGAAACCCGTGGCGTGCTGATGGGCGAAGACTGCATATCGCCGTCGCGCCACAGCGCCTTCTCCACCCCCATCGAGATGATGCAGTTCATCGCCCAGCTGCGTGAGCTGTCTGGCGGCAAACCGGTAGGTTTCAAGTTCTGCCTGGGCCACCCGTGGGAGTTCATGGGCATCGCCAAGGCCATGCTGGAAACCGGCATCCTGCCCGACTTCATCGTCGTCGACGGCAAGGAAGGCGGCACCGGCGCGGCGCCGGTGGAGTTCACCGACCACATTGGCGTACCGCTGCGCGAAGGGCTGCTGTTCGTGCACAACACCCTGGTCGGCCTGAACCTGCGCGACAAGATCAAGCTGGGCGCCAGCGGCAAGATCGTCAGCGCGTTCGACATTGCCAGCGTGCTGGCCATTGGCGCCGACTGGGCCAACTCGGCGCGCGGCTTCATGTTCGCCATCGGCTGCATCCAGTCGCAGAGCTGCCACACCAACAAGTGCCCGACCGGTGTGGCCACGCAAGACCCTCTGCGCCAACGGGCGCTGGTGGTGCCGGACAAAGCCCAACGGGTGTTGAACTTCCATCACAATACCTTGCGTGCCCTGGCCGAAATGCTTGCGGCAGCGGGCCTGGAGCACCCGGCGCAGCTGGAGGCCAAGCACCTGGTACGGCGCATCTCGGCCACCGAGATCAAGCTGTTCTCGCAGATGCATGTGTTCCTGAAGCCGGGTGAGCTGCTGACTGGCGAGGTGAACGGGCAGTTCTATTCGCGCATGTGGCAGCTGGCGCGGGCGGACAGCTTCGAACCGAACAGCGAAGTGGCAGCCTGATAGAACCCTGGGGCTGCTACGCAGCCCATCGCGACACAAGGCCGCTCCTACAGGCGACCGCGACCCATGCAGCTGGCGCGGTCGCCTGTAGGAGCGGCCTTGTGTCGCGAAAGGGCCGCAAAGCGGCCCCAGCCATTTCAGATCAGGAAGCAGTACTGGCCACACCCTGCGCGTCTTTCGGCGCCAGGCGGAACGCGTAGTACAGCACCGTCAGCAGCACCAGGAACGCCGGGCCGATGTACAGCGCCACGCGGGTGTCCTCGAAGTACGCCATCAGGCCGACCACCAGCACCAGGAAGGCCAGTGCCAGGTACGAACTCAGCGGCCACAACCACATACGGTATTTCAGTGCCTTGCGCTCGGCAGTGGTGAGGCCGGCACGGAACTTCAGCTGCGCCAGCAGGATCATCACCCAGGTCCAGATCGCGCCGAAGGTGGCGATCGAAGTCACCCAGACGAAGACCTTCTCCGGCACCAGGTAGTTGGCCAACACGCCCAGCAGCAGCGCGCCGATCGACAGCAGCAGCGCGTTGCGCGGCACGCCGTTCTTCGACGTACGGGCGAAGGCCGCCGGGGCCTGGCCGTTCTGCGCCAGGCTGTAGAGCATGCGCCCGGTGCTGAAGATGCCGCCGTTGCACGACGACAGCGCTGCAGTGATGACCACGAAGTTGATGATGCCAGCGGCGGTCTTGATGCCCAGGCGCTCGAAGGTCATGACGAACGGGCTGCCCTGGCTGCCGATTTCGTTCCACGGGTAGATCGACAGGATCACGAACAGCGCACCGACATAGAACAACAGGATGCGCCAGAACACCGAGCCAATGGCCTGTGGGATGGTCTTTTGCGGGTTGCGTGCTTCACCGGCGGTCAGGCCGATCATTTCCACGCCCAGGTAGGCGAACATCACCATCTGCAGCGACATCAGCACGCCGGTCACGCCATTGGGCATGAAGCCGCCGTTGCTCCACAGGTTGGAGATACCCACTGCCACGCCGTCATTGCCGAAGCCGAAGGCAATGATGCCGATGCCGCCAAGGACCATGGCGATGATGGTGACAATCTTGATCAGGGCGAACCAGAACTCGAACTCACCAAACGCCTTGACGGCCACCAGGTTGACCGCCCCCATGCTGCCCAGCGCCGCCAGGGCCCAGATCCAGCGTGGTACGTCGGGGAACCAGATGCCCATGTAGATGGCCACCGCGGTGATTTCGGCAACGCAGGTCACCAGCCACAGGAACCAGTAGTTCCAGCCGGTAAGGAAACCCGCCAGCGGGCCGAGGTAGTCCTGGGCATAACGGCTGAACGAGCCGGCGACAGGGTTGTGCACGGCCATTTCGCCAAGGGCGCGCATGATCACCAGAATGGCCAGGCCGCCGATGATGTAGGACAGCATGATGGCGGGGCCGGCCATTTCGATGGCCTTGGCCGAACCGAGGAAAAGACCGACACCGATACAGGCGCCCAGCGCCATCAGGCGGATGTGCCGTTCGCCCAGTTCACGCTTGAGCGGGCCGCCTTCGGTGGCCTGGCCGTGGGCAGGGTGGTTGCCGACTGGCATAGCAATACAACCTCATTTTGTTATTGGATTTGACCTTCGTGCAGCACCGGCCAGGCCGATAGGCGTGGCGTTGGCTTGCCGAGCTGGCCTTGTGGGCCGGCCCGTGTGCCGGAATAGAGCGCCCGGCAAGGCGAAGGGGGCGAGCAGTATAGGAAGACCGTTGCAGGGTTTTTCGCTGTATAAACAGGAAAATTCAGCAAGATCTCTGGGGCCGCTTCGCGCCCCTTTCGCGACACAAGGCCGCTCCTACAAGCGTGCTCGGTCTCCTGTAGGAGCGGCCTTGTGTCGCGAAAGGGCTGCAAAGCAGCCCCAAAATCGCCCGGCCACCATAGCAATATCGCCTTACGAAAAAACCCACACCAAAGCCGCATAGCCCTACGCCACTTTCTCCGTCTCTTACAAATTTTTCACCTGACCCGCTCAACGTCTAAGCTTCAGACAAGCAAGACGAAAATACCTGGCCGGATAGAAGACTATGGGCGCACTGTGGCAATCGGAACCAAGCAGAACGGAAGCACCCGAGATACCTCCGGCCGAGACGCCACAACCCAAGTCCCCCCGTCAGCGTCGGCTATGGTGGCGGCTGATCATCCTCATCCTGCTGGTGGCGCTGGTGGCCATCGGCTTCGCTGCGTATGACGAATTCCGCACCTCCAACCTGCAGTCGCGGGAATTCAGCAAGCTGGCCAGCACCCTCACCTATTCGCTGCAACCAGGCCCCAGCGATGCCATCGTCTACCCCGGCGAAGGGCCGTTCGACAAACGCCTGGGCTACAGCGCCCTGGGCGAATTCCTGCCGCGCCTGCTCAAGCGCGACTACCTGATCAGCGAGCAGGTGAAGTTCTCGCCGGCGTTGATGAACTACGTCGATCATGGGCTGTTCGCCCCCTATATCGAGAAAATCCAGGCTGGCCTGTCGATCACCGACTGCCGCGGCGACATGCTGTACCAGTACAACTACCCGCAACACCTGTACCCGGACTTTGCGGCGATCCCGCCGGTGATCGTCAACAGCCTGCTGTTCATCGAGAACCGCGACCTGCTCGACACCAAGGACCCACGCAACAACCCGGCCGTGGACTGGCCGCGCTTCGCCAAGGCCGCCTACAGCCAGGTGGCCAAGTACCTGGCCCTGCCCGGCCAGTCCGCTGGCGGCAGCACCCTGGCCACGCAGCTGGAAAAGTACCGCCATTCACCGGACGGCCTGACCGTTTCCGGCGCCGAGAAGATCCGCCAGATGATTTCCGCCAGCGTGCGCGCCTACCAGGGCGGCCCTGACACCACCGAGGCGCGCCAGCGCATCGTGCGGGACTACCTCAACAGCGTGCCGCTGTCGGCAGTGCCTGGGCATGGCGAAGTGCATGGCATGGCCGAAGGCCTGCGGGTCTGGTACGGCGCCGACTTCGACCAAGTCAACCAGGCCCTGAATTCCACCGCCAGCGACCCCGAGAGCATGGCCGCACGCGGCCTGGCCCTGCGCCAGGTGCTGTCACTGATGATTGCCCAGCGCCGGCCGTCGCACTACCTGTCCAAGGGGCGGCTCGAACTGGCCGAACTGACCGACGCGCACATCCGCGTGCTGGCCGCCAACAAGGTCATCGAGCAGCCACTGGCCGACGCCGCACTGGCCAGCAAGGCGGTATACCGCGACTGGGTGGCGCAACCGACCATCGTGCCGATCGTCACCAACAAGGGCATCAGCCTGGCACGCAACCGCCTGGCGGCCATGCTCAACCGCCCGCTGTACGACCTCGACCGGCTCGACGTGTCGGCCACCAGTACCCTTCAGTCCGACCTGCAGCTGCAGGTCAGCCAGTACCTGAAAAACCTTGCCGACCCTGAATTCGCAGCGCAGATCGGCCTGATCGGCGAACGCCTGCTCACCGCCAAGACCACCGACCAGGTGAGCTACAGCTTCACCTTGTTCGAGCGCACCGCTGACGGCTCGCGGGTGCGGGTGCAGACCGACAGCACCGACCAGCCCTTCGACATCAACGAAGGCAGCAAGCTGGAGTTGGGTTCAACCGCCAAGTTGCGGGTACTCACCACCTACCTGGAGATCATCGCCGAACTGCACGACAAGTACGCCGGCAAGCCAGCCGCCGAGTTGAAGAAAGTCGAAGTCGCCGAACTCGACCGCATCAGCCAGTGGTCGCTGGAATGGCTGGCGCAGAACAGCAAGAACCAGAGCCTGGACGCCATGCTCGATGCGGCGCTGGAACGCAAGTATTCGGCCAACACCGGCGAAGCTTTCTTCACCGGCGGCGGCATGCATGTGTTCAACAACTTCCGCAAGGAAGACAACAGCCGCAACCCAACCCTCAAGGATGCATTGCGCGAGTCGATCAACCTGCCGTTCATCCGCCTGATGCGCGACCTGGTGCGCTACGTGACCTACCAGCAGCCATACAACCGCGTGCCGCTGCTCAAGGACGACTCCGACCCGCGCCGCCAGGAATACCTGGCCCGTTTCGCCGACAAGGAAGGCACCAACTACCTGATGCGCTTCTGGAAGAAATACCAGCGCAAGACCTCGCAGCAGCGCCTGGACACCTTCCTCGACAGCATGCGCGTAACCCCGCAACGGTTGGCGGCCGTGCACCGCTACCTGTTCCCCGAGGCTGGCCAGGAAACTTTCAACGCCTTCGTCCGCGCCCACCTCAAGGGTGACAAGATCGTCCTGGGCAAACTGACCGATGGCCGCCTGTCGGAGATGTACGACGCCTACGGCCCGGGCAAGTACGACCTGCCCGACCAGGGCTATATCGCCAAGGTGCACCCGCTGGACTTGTGGCTGTTGGGTTACCTGCTGAAGAACCCCGGCTCTACCTTGACCGAAATGGTCAATGCCAGCCGCTTCGAGCGCCAGGAGGTATACGGCTGGCTGTTCAAGAGCCGCCATCAGGGTGCCCGTGACAGCCGCATTCGCACCATGGTCGAGATCGAAGCGTTCCTCGACATTCACCAGCGCTGGAAGCGCGTGGGCTATCCATTCGACCACCTGGTACCCTCGCTGGCCACCGCCATCGGCAGCTCGGGCGACCGCCCCGCCGCCCTCTCCGAACTGGTCGGCATCATCCAGAACGACGGCGTGCGCCTGCCGACCTTGCGGATCGACACCCTGCACTTCGCTGCCAACACGCCTTATGAGACCAAGCTGGTCACCGACCCGGACCGGGGGGTGCGGATTCTGCCGGTCGAAGTGGCGCGCGCCCTCAAAGGCGCCATGTCGCAGGTGGTGGATGCGGGCACCGCGCGGCGTATTTCCGGCAGTTTCAAGCTGCAGGACGGCACGCCATTGGTGATGGGCGGCAAGACCGGTACCGGTGACAACCGCATCGAAAGCTTTGGTACTGGCGGCCGGCTGATCGGCTCGCGCTCGCTGAACCGTACCGCCACCTTCGTGTTCTTCCTGGGCGACAACCACTTCGGCACCTTGACCGCGTTCGTGCCGGGGCGCTCGGCAGAGGCCTTCAAGTTCACCTCGGCGCTGCCGGTGCAGGTACTCAAGGGCATGGCTCCGATCCTCATGCCATACCTGCAACCGGGCAATCCGAATGAGTGCAAAGCGCCGCAGGTGGCCATGCACACAGCCGCGCCGCAAGGGGATACATCGAACAACTAGATGATAATCATCTGCAATTAAGGGCTTGTCTTTAGATATATCTTGAGTAATATCTTACGATATATCGCAAACGACGGAGCCCTGCCCCCATGCGCGAACATACCCCCCATGACCCCTTCGAGCGGCGCCCAGGTCGTGGCGAACGCGGCCCGCGCGTCTTCGCCCCCGGCGACCTCAAGCTGCTGATGCTGGCCCTGCTCGCCGAGCAGCCAGGCCACGGCTACGACCTGATCCGCCAGATCGAAAACCTGTTCGACGGCAGCTACAGCCCAAGCCCCGGGGTGATCTACCCCACCCTCAACTTCCTCGAGGAGGCCGAGCTGATCAGCGGCCAGGTGCAGGGCAGCAAACGCCTCTACGCCATTACCGAAGCCGGCCGCACCGCCCTGGCCGAACAGGCCGTCGCACTGGACGGCGTGCGCATGCGCATCGAAGTCAGCAAGCGCGCCCTGCGCGGCCACGACCGCCCACCAGAGATTCATGAAGCGGTCGGCAACCTGCGCCACGCACTGCACATGCACAGTGGCCGCTGGACACCGGAAGAAATCGAGCGGGTCCGCGACCTGCTCAACCACACCGCCAAGGCCATCGCCTCCGGGCCGGCCGAACCTGTCAGGGAGACACCCCATGAGTGACACCATTCACCGCGTCAACCACGAAATCCGCCAACGCCGCCTGCAGGTGCTGCGGGTCACCGAACTGACCCCGCGCATGCGCCGCATCACCCTTGGGGGAGCCGAGCTGCAAGGCTTCACCAGCGTGGGCAGCGACGACCATATCAAGCTGCTGTTCGCCGAGACGCCGGAGCAACAGCGGGCCATAGAGGCTCGTAACCTGGGCCGAGAAGGTGGCGCGCGGCCTACCATGCGCGAATACACGCCACGGCGCATCGACCTGGTGACCAATGAGCTGGACATCGACTTCGTGCTTCACGGCGATGGCCCTGCCTCTACCTGGGCAGCCCAGGCGGCACCCGGGCAAACCCTGGACATTGCCGGGCCGCGGGCTTCGATGGTGGTGCCGGACATCTTCGACAGCTACCTGCTGATCGGCGACGAAACCGCCATTCCGGCCATTGGCCGCCGCCTGGAGGAATTGCCAGCGGGCCGCCAGGTACTGGCGGTTATCCAGATCGAAGACGAGCAGGAACGCCAGCCACTGCCGAGCAAGGCACAGGTGGAAGTGATCTGGGTACGTCGCCAACAGGAAGACCTGCTGGCGCTGGTGAACAACCTGACCTTGCCGCAAGGCCGGTTGTATGGCTGGGTGGCACTGGAAAAAGCCCTGACCCGCCAGGCCAAGGCACTGTTGCTGGAGAAAGGTTTGCCTGAGGATGCGCTCAAGGCTGTGGCCTACTGGCGTGCCGACGGGACTGCGGACGACGAATGATTGATTATTGCTGCCCCGGCCCTATCGCCGGCAAGCCAGCTCCCACAGGTACCCCGCAGCGTTCAAGGGCTGCGCAATTCCTGTGGGAGCTGGCTTGCCGGCGATAGGGCCAGTGCAGGTCAAGCCAATCTGTGCAGCCCCCGCCACCTGTCCAGCCCCAGCAACACCAGCCCAATCCCCCAGAACCCAGCCAACACCCCCAGGGCATTGAGCAATACCTGCCCATACCCCAGGCTCGCCACATCGATGAACGGGTAGGCATACACGCCAATCTCGCTCCCCCGCCACAGCGCGTAGGCAAAATACATCGCCGGGTACACCGCCCAGACCAGCAGATGCCATAGCCGCAACCTGCCCTTGGGCACCTCGCACCACCAGTACAAGGCATATAGCACGGGCATCACATCGTGCAGCAACTCGTCCGCCAGCCATTGCCAGCCCTGCGGTTGCCACAAGTGACGCAACAGCACGCTGTAGGCCAATGCCACCAGCACGATGCTGGCGGCCACCGCGGAACTCACCGCAGGCGACAGGAAAAAGCGCTTGGCACGGCCTTCCCGGCCGAACGCCGCATAACTGAGCACCGTTGCCACCAGGGTATTGGTCAACACGGTGAAATACCCGAACACATTGATCAGGCCACCCACCAGACTGGCCTGTTCCTGCCAACGCGCCAACAGCACCAGGTACACCTGCACGGTCAGGCCGAACCAACCCAGCACGGCCATGCCGGTCAGCCAGGGACGGCGCGGCATGTCAGGCCTGGCGCTGCAGCTTCACGTACAGCTGCTCGACCTTTTCCCGTGCCCACGGCGTCTTGCGCAGGAAGGTCAGGCTCGACTTGATGGTCGGGTTGCTTTTGAAGCAGCGCACATCGATGCGCTCGGCCAGGCCCTGCCATTGGTAGTGCGCCACCAACTCGGTGAGGATCTGTTCGAGGGTCTTGCCGTGCAGCGCGTTGTGTTGGGCCGTGCTCATGCCAGTGCTCCGTAGGAAAGATGCGCACCTTACACGAGTGTAGTGGTGGGTGGGATCAGGTGAGTCGACAGAAAAACCGCTGGCCAGGCGCAAAACCTCTGTGCTGAAATAGAGATGTTATATTGTAACAATACAAAAGCATCTGCCAAGGAACGCCCCATCCCCATGCTGTACACACCGCTTCGCCTCTCTCCCCTCGCCGTCGCGCTGTGGCTGGCCGCATCACCCAGCCACGCCGTGGAACTCGAACCCCAGGTCATCACCGCCAACCCTTTGGGCAACAGCCAGCTGGCCGCACCCAGCACCGTGCTCGAAGGCGACAACCTGCTGCAACAGCAGCACGGCAGCCTCGGTGAAACCCTGAACAAGCAGCCCGGGGTCGCCTCCACCTGGTTCGGCCCAGGCGCCAGTCGCCCGGTAATTCGTGGCCTGGATGGCGACCGCATTCGCATCCTGCGCAATGGCGTCGGCGCCCTGGATGCTTCATCGCTGTCCTACGACCACGCCGTGCCGCTGGACCCGGTGACCGTCGACCGTGTCGAGATCGTCCGTGGCCCGGCTGCCCTGCTCTACGGCGGCAACGCCATCGGAGGTGTGGTCAATACCTTCGACAATCGCATCCCGGATACCCCCATCGAGGGCATCCAAGGTGCCGGTGAACTGCGCTACGGCGGCGCCGATACCACCCGCAGCAGCGCTGGCAAGCTGGAGGCCGGCAACGGTGCCTTCGCCCTGCACCTGGATGCCAACAGCCGCCAGTTCAACGACCTGCGCATCCCCGGTTACGCGCGCAGTTCCAAGGTGCGCGACGCCGACGAACCCGGCGGCAAGCACCGCCTGGAAAACAGCGACGGCCGCCAGGACGGTGGCGCCGTGGGTGGCGCCTACCATTGGGACCACGGTTACGCCGGCCTGTCGTACAGCCGCTACGACAGCAACTATGGCTCGGTGGCCGAGCCAGGTGTGCGCCTGGACATGAAGCAGGACCACTACGCCTTCGCCTCCGAACTGCGTGACCTGGACGGCCCGTTCACTTCGGTCAAGGTCGATGCCGGCTACACCGACTACGAGCACCGTGAAATAGAAGAAGGCGAAGTCCACACCACCTTCAGGAACAAGGGCTATGAGGCACGTATCGAAGCCCGCCACCAACCGCTCGGGCCGGTAGAAGGCGTGATCGGCGCCCAGGTCAGCCGCAACGAATTCTCCGCCTTGGGCGAGGAAGCCTTCGTCCCGCACACCGACACCGACAGCCTGGCGCTGTTCATGCTGGAGCAGTGGCAAGCCACCGAGCGCCTGAACCTGAGCCTGGGCGCACGCATGGAGCACACCCGGGTCGACCCGGATGCCAAAGGCAACGAGAACTTCGCCGACGCCGACAGCGCCAGCACTTTCAACGCTTTCAGCCTGTCTTCCGGGGCGGTGTACCAGCTCGACCCGATCTGGTCGCTGGCCGCCAACCTCGGCTACACCGAGCGCGCCCCGACCTTCTACGAGCTGTATGCCAATGGTGCCCACGTGGCCACCGGAGCCTTTGAAGTCGGCGATGCCAGCCTGAACAAGGAAAAAGCCATTTCTACCGACCTGGCCTTGCGTTTCGACAACGGCACCCACAAGGGCAGTGTCGGGGTGTTCTACAGCCACTTCCGCAACTACATCGGCCTGATCGGCACCGGCAACATCCGCGAGGGGCATGACCACGACCATGGCGAGGATGACCATGACCACGATCACGACCATGACGGTTTCCCGGAATACCAGTACCAGGGCGTGCGGGCGCGCTTCTATGGCATCGAGGCCCAGGACCGCTGGCAACTGGCCGAGAACCGCTATGGCAGCTTTGCCCTGGAGCTCTCCGGTGACTACACCCGGGCGAAAAACCTCGACAGTGGCGAGCCGCTGCCACGCATCGCCCCACTGCGCCTGAACAGCGGCCTGGTCTGGGAGCTGGACCGCTGGCAGGCGCGGGTCGACGTGCAGCATGCTGCGTCGCAGCATCGCAAACCGGCCAACGAAACCAGCACCGATGGCTATACCACGCTGGGGGCCAGTGTTGGCTACCGCTTTGAAGTTGGCCAGAGCCAGTGGCTAGCGTTTGTGCGCGGCGAGAACTTGACTGACCAGACCGTGCGCTATGCCAGCTCGATCCTGCGCGATATCGCCCCGGCGCCGGGGCGTAGTGTGGAAGTGGGTCTGCGTACCACCTTCTGATCTACCGGGTCCTTTGGGATCAACCGTTTTACTTAAGACTTGAAGCTGACGAGATTCCTGTGGGAGCGGGTTCACCCGCGAATGCGATGCCAGGACCACCATCGCATTCGCGGGTGAACCCGCTCCCACAAGATCCCGTATTAACCTAACTTCATCTGTACTGTTACCAGACAAGCAACAATCCACTGCGACAATTTGTCTTTTTTTCTTACAACTTCCCCTATATCCTCCCCGCCGCAAGCTGAATCGCTTCATCGAAACCATCTTGTCGCCTTATCCATTGAAGGGCCCGCCCTTCGATGCGCTTGCCGTTTATTCAATAATCAAAAGATAGCGCTATCTCATGCTCCAACTGCCCAAAACCTGTTACATCGGCCTTGCCCTCAGCGCCCTGGCGGCCCCCACCGGCGCCAGCGAGATGTTCGCCAGCGACTCCCCCTGGATGCTCGGCGACTGGGGTGGCACCCGCAGCGAACTGCTGGAAAAAGGCTACGACTTCACCCTCGGCTACACCGGCGAGATGGGCAGCAACCTGCATGGTGGCTACGACCACGACCGCACCGCGCGCTACAGCGACCAGTTCACCTTCGGCAGCCACCTGGACCTGGAGAAGATCCTTGGCTGGCACGACACCGAATTCCAGCTGACCATCACCGAGCGCCACGGCGACAACATCAGCAACGACCGCATCAACGACCCGCGTGTCGGCGGCTTCACCTCGGCCCAGGAGGTCTGGGGCCGTGGCGAAACCTGGCGGCTGACGCAGATGTGGATCAAGCAGAAGTACTTCGACGGCGCACTGGACGTGAAATTCGGCCGTTTCGGCGAAGGCGAGGACTTCAACAGCTTCCCCTGCGACTTCCAGAACCTGGCCTTCTGCGGCTCGCAGGTAGGCAACTGGGTGGGTGGCATCTGGTACAACTGGCCGGTCAGCCAGTGGGCCCTGCGCGTGCGCTACAACCTCAGCGACGCGCTCTACGCCCAGGTCGGCGTGTTCCAGCAGAACCCCTCGAACCTGGAGTCGGGCAACGGCTTCAAGCTCAGCGGCAGCGGCACCCAAGGCGCGGTAATGCCGGTGGAATTGGTGTGGAGCCCACAGATCAATGGCCTGAAAGGGGAATATCGCGCCGGCTACTACTACAGTAATGCCAAGGCACAGGATGTTCTCAAGGACAGCAACGGCCAGCCGGCAGCCCTCAGCGGCGCCGCCTACCGCAGCAGTTCGAGCAAGCACGGCTTGTGGCTCGGCGCCCAGCAGCAGGTGACTTCGCTGGCGTCCGACCAGTCGCGTGGCCTGAGCCTGTTCGCCAACGCCACGGTGCACGACAAGAAGACCAATGCCATCGACAACTATGTGCAGGCAGGACTGGTATACAAAGGGCCCTTCGACGCCCGCGCCAAGGACGACATCGGTTTCGCCCTGGCCCGTGTGCACGTCAACCCTGCCTATCGCAAGAACGCGCGCCTGGCCAACCAGGCCGCCGGCCTCTACGACTACGACAACCCCGGTTTCCTGCCGGTGCAGGACACCGAGTACAGCGCCGAGCTGTACTACGGCATCCATCTGGCCAACTGGCTCACGGTCCGCCCCAACCTGCAGTACATCCGCCATCCGGGCGGGGTGTCGCAGGTCGATGGCGCCCTGATCGGCGGCCTGAAGATCCAGAGCAGTTTCTAACCCCCTTTTTGACCTGACGGAGAACCTACGATGAGCACTGAAGGTGCCAACAATGGAAGCCGCTGGCTACCGCGCCTGATCGGCGCGCTGCTGTTGCTGATGGGCCTGGCCCTGCTGGCCGGCGGCATCAAGCTGAGCCAGCTGGGCGGATCGCTGTACTACCTGATCGCCGGTATCGGCTTTGCCCTGTCGGGCATCCTGCTGCTGGCCCAGCGCCGCATCGCCCTGGGCCTGTACGGCCTGGTACTGCTGGGCAGCACCGTGTGGGCCCTGCTCGAAGTGGGCCTGGACTGGTGGCAACTGGTACCGCGCCTGGCCATCTGGTTTGCCATCGGTGTGGTCCTGCTGCTGCCCTGGGCGCGTCGCCCGCTGATCGGCCCGGCCAACAAGGCCAACACTGCGCTGCTCGGCATTGCAGTGGTCGCTTCGGGCGCTTGCGCCCTGGGCAGCCAGTTCACCCACCCCGGTGAAGTGTTCGGCGAACTGGGCCGCGACAGCAGCGAAATGGCCAGCGCCGCCCCGGCCATGCCCGACGGCGAATGGCAGGCCTACGGCCGCACCGAGCACGGCGACCGCTATTCGCCGCTGCGCCAGATCACCCCGCAGAACGCCTACCGCCTGGAAGAGGCCTGGCGCATCCGCACCGGTGACCTGCCGACCGAAAACGACCCGGTGGAGCTGACCAACCAGAACACCCCGCTGAAGGTCAACGGCATGCTCTATGCCTGCACCGCGCACAGCCGCGTGCTGGCCCTGGACCCGGACACCGGCGCGGAAATCTGGCGCTACGACCCGCAGGTCAAGAGCCCGGTCGGCACCTTCAAGGGCTTCGCCCACATGACCTGCCGTGGCGTTTCGTACTATGACGAAAACCGTTACGTCAGCCGCGACGGCAGCCCGGCACCGAAAATTACCGACGCCGGCCAGGCCGTGGCCCAGGCCTGCCCTCGCCGCCTCTACCTGCCGACTGCGGACGCCCGCCTGATCGCCATCAATGCCGACAACGGCAAGGTCTGCGAAGGCTTCGCCAACCAGGGCGTGATCGACCTCACCACCGGCATCGGCCCGTTCACCGCTGGCGGCTACTACTCCACCTCGCCAGCCGCGGTCACCCGTGACCTGGTGATCATCGGTGGCCATGTCACCGACAACGAGTCGACCAACGAGCCATCCGGCGTGATCCGCGCCTACGATGTGCACGATGGCCACCTGGTGTGGAACTGGGACAGCAACAACCCGGACGACACCCAGCCACTGGCTCCCGGCAAGATGTACAGCCGCAACTCGGCCAACATGTGGTCGATCGCCAGCGTCGACGAAGACCTCGGCATGATCTACCTGCCACTGGGCAACCAGACCCCGGACCAGTGGGGCGCCAACCGCACCCCAGGCGCCGAGAAGTACAGCGCCGGCGTGGTCGCCCTGGACCTTGCCACCGGCAAGGCTCGCTGGAACTACCAGTTCACCCACCACGACCTGTGGGACATGGACGTCGGCAGCCAGCCGACCTTGGTCCACCTGAAGACCGACGATGGCGTGAAGCCGGCAATCATCGTGCCGACCAAGCAAGGCAGCCTGTACGTGCTCGACCGCCGCGACGGTACGCCGATCGTGCCGATCCGCGAGATCCCCACCCCGCAAGGTGCGGTGAAGGGCGACCACACCTCGCCGACCCAGGCCCGCTCCGACCTCAACCTGCTCGGCCCTGAACTGACCGAACAGGCCATGTGGGGCGCCACGCCGTTCGACCAGATGCTGTGCCGCATCCAGTTCCGCGAGCTGCGTTACGAAGGCCAGTACACCCCGCCGTCCGAGCAAGGCTCGCTGATCTACCCGGGCAACGTCGGTGTGTTCAACTGGGGTAGCGTGTCGGTCGACCCGGTGCGCCAACTGCTGTTCACCTCGCCCAACTACATGGCCTTCGTGTCGAAAATGATCCCGCGTGAGCAGGTGGCCGAGGGCAGCAAGCGCGAAAGCGAGACCAGCGGCGTGCAGCCGAACACCGGTGCGCCGTACGCGGTGACCATGCACCCGTTCATGTCGCCACTGGGCGTACCGTGCCAGGCCCCGGCCTGGGGCTATGTCGCCGCCATCGACCTGTTCACCAACAAGGTGGTGTGGAAGCACAAGAACGGCACCACCCGCGACAGCACCCCGGTGCCGATCGGCATGCCGGTTGGCGTGCCGAGCATGGGTGGTTCGATCGTCACCGCCGGTGGCGTCGGCTTCCTCAGCGGCACCCTGGACCAGTACCTGCGCGCCTATGACGTGAACAACGGCAAGGAACTGTGGAAAGCCCGCCTGCCAGCGGGTGGCCAGGCCACGCCGATGAGCTACAGCGGCAAGGATGGCAAGCAGTACGTGCTGGTGACTGCCGGCGGGCATGGCTCGCTGGGCACCAGGATGGGCGACTACATCATCGCTTACAAACTGGCTGAGTAATCCAGAGATGCGGCAGTGAACCTGCTGCCGCATTCGCGGGTAAACCCGCTCCCACAGGTACGGCGCTGCCCCCAAGCTCGGCGCCGTACCTGTGGGAGCGGGTTTACCCGCGAAGAGGCCGGTACAGGCATCACTCCTCTCTGCACCCTTCATCTACCATTGAAACCCATCCCCCCCCGCCCCATCTAAGCACCATAGTCATTCACGCAGGTGCCCCATGAGCGACCAGCAGGATTTCCCGGAACATCCCGACGAACACAGCGAAGTCGAACACACCACTCCCCAGGCCGAAACCGGCCACGCCCTCGCCCTGCCCGGCCAGCAGCTGCCGGACAAGGTCTATGTGATCCCGATTCACAACCGTCCGTTCTTCCCGGCCCAGGTGCTGCCGGTCATCGTCAATGAAGACCCTTGGGCAGAAACCCTCGACCTGGTGGCCCAGTCGCCAGACCACAGCCTGGCCCTGTTCTTCATGGATACCCCGCCAGAAGACCACCGCCACTTCGACACCTCGGCGCTGCCGCAGTACGGCACGCTGGTGAAGGTGCACCACGCCAGCCGCGAAAACGGCAAGCTGCAGTTCGTCGCCCAGGGCCTGACCCGGGTACGCATCCGTACCTGGCTCAAGCACCACCGCCCGCCGTACCTCGTCGAGGTGGAATACCCGCGCCAGCCAGCCGAGCCGACCGACGAGGTCAAGGCCTACGGCATGGCGCTGATCAATGCGATCAAGGAGCTGCTGCCGCTCAACCCGCTGTACAGCGAAGAGCTGAAGAACTACCTCAACCGCTTCAGCCCCAACGACCCGTCGCCGCTCACCGACTTCGCCGCCGCCCTCACCTCGGCCACCGGCAACCAGTTGCAGGAAGTGCTCGACTGCGTACCCATGCTCAAGCGCATGGAAAAGGTCCTGCCGATGCTGCGCAAGGAAGTCGAGGTGGCGCGCCTGCAGAACGAAATCTCGGCCGAGGTCAACCGGCAGATCGGCGAGCACCAGCGCGAGTTCTTCCTCAAGGAACAGCTCAAGGTCATCCAGCAGGAGCTGGGCCTGACCAAGGACGACCGCAGCGCCGACCTCGAGCAGTTCGAGCAGCGCCTCGAAGGCAAGACCCTGCCGGACCAGGCACGCAAGCGCATCGACGAAGAGATGGGCAAGCTGGCCATCCTCGAAACCGGCTCGCCCGAATACGCCGTCACCCGCAACTACCTGGACTGGGCCACCGCCCTGCCCTGGGGCGTGTACGGCAAGGACAAGCTCGACCTCAAGCACGCACGCAAGGTCCTCGACCAGCACCACGCCGGCCTCGACGACATCAAGGAGCGCATACTCGAATTCCTCGCCGTGGGCGCCTGGAAAGGCGAGATCAGCGGCTCGATCGTGCTGCTGGTGGGCCCGCCCGGGGTAGGCAAGACCAGCATCGGCAAATCCATCGCCGAATCGCTCGGCCGGCCGTTCTACCGCTTCAGTGTCGGCGGCATGCGCGACGAGGCCGAGATCAAGGGCCACCGCCGCACCTACATCGGCGCCCAGCCCGGCAAGCTGGTGCAGGCCCTGAAAGACGTCGAAGTGATGAACCCGGTGATCATGCTCGACGAGATCGACAAGATGGGCCAGAGCTACCAGGGCGACCCGGCTTCAGCGCTGCTGGAAACCCTGGACCCGGAGCAAAACGTCGACTTCCTCGACCACTACCTGGACCTGCGCCTGGACCTGTCCAAGGTGCTGTTCGTGTGCACCGCCAACACCCTGGATTCGATCCCCGGGCCATTGCTCGACCGCATGGAAGTGATCCGCCTGTCCGGCTACATCACCGAAGAGAAACTGGCCATCGCCAAGCGCCACCTGTGGCCCAAGCAGCTGGAAAAGGCCGGTGTGGCCAAGACCAGCCTCGGCATCAGCGACAGCGCCCTGCGCGCGGTGATCGAAGGCTATGCCCGCGAAGCCGGGGTACGCCAGCTGGAGAAACAACTGGGCAAGCTGGTGCGCAAGGCCGTGGTCAAGCTGCTGGAAAACCCCGAGGCCAAACTGAAGATCGGCACCAAGGACCTGGAAGCCGCGCTTGGCATGCCGGTGTTCCGCAGCGAGCAGGTGCTGGCTGGCAAAGGCGTGATCACCGGCCTGGCCTGGACCAGCATGGGCGGCGCCACGCTGCCGATCGAAGCCACCCGCATCCACACCCTCAACCGCGGCTTCAAGCTGACCGGCAAGCTGGGTGATGTGATGAAAGAGTCGGCCGAAATTGCCTACAGCTACGTCAGCTCCAACCTCAAGCAGTTTGGTGGTGACCCTGGCTTCTTCAACGAAGCGTTCATTCACCTGCACGTGCCCGAAGGCGCCACGCCCAAGGACGGCCCGAGTGCCGGCATCACCATGGCCAGCGCCCTGCTGTCGCTGGCCCGAGACCAGGCGCCGAAGAAGGGCGTGGCCATGACCGGCGAGCTGACCCTGACCGGGCAGGTACTACCGATTGGCGGTGTGCGCGAGAAGGTGATTGCGGCGCGGCGGCAGAAGATCTTCGAGCTGATCTTGCCGGAGCCTAACCGTGGGGACTATGAGGAGCTGCCGGACTACCTGCGCGAAGGTCTGACCGTGCATTTCGCCAAGCGCTTCGCCGACGTGGCCAAAGTGCTGTTCTAGCCAACACCGGCCTCTTCGCGGGTAAACCCGCTCCCACAGGGATAGCGCAGGGCTTGAGCCCAGTGAGATCACTGTGGGAGCGGGTTTACCCGCGAAAGGGCCGGCACAGGCAACACAAATCTCCTCGATCATCGGTTATCCTCAGGCCATCGTCAGCCTCCGGAGCCAACATGACCGCCCCTCGTCTGCTCGTTCCCCTGAGCTTCGCCCTGATTTCCGCCTGTGCCCAACAGCCCACGCAACCCGTCGAACTGGACGCCGAAAGCGAATGCCCGACGCGCCTGCAGGTTGGCCAGGCGCTGATCCTGAGCTTGCCCAGCAACCCGTCCACCGGCTACCGCTGGCGCGTCGAAGCACCTGCCTCCAACGTACTGCGCAGCCTTGGCCCGGAGGTGTATAGCGCTCCCGAGGAGGAAGACGTGGTCGGCAGCGCCGGTGTCTCCACCTGGCGCTACCAGGCCAGCGATACCGGCGATGGTCAGTTGGTGCTGGTGTACCAGCAGCCGTGGGCCGCAGATATCGCCCCCGTGCAAACCTTCGACTGCAAGATCATCGTCCGCTAAAGTCCGCAGCTTCGCTCATAGGCAACCTGCACACCCACCAGGCAGGCGCAGAGGTCCCTCAGCGCCCGCCCCTGAAGCGCTGCCATGGCAAGAATCGCGGCCTTTGGCTAAAATGCGCCTCCGTTTCACCCTGTATCGAGCCCGCCGTGAGCAAACAACCCGACCGCCTTTTCGCCCAGCCCTTGGAGCAAGTGCCCGACTTCGTCTTCAACGAGGATGTGGTGCGTGTGTTCCCGGACATGATCAAGCGCTCGGTTCCGGGCTACCCGACCATTGTCGAGAACCTCGGCGTGCTGGCCGCGCGCTTCGCCCAGCCGCATACCGCGCTGTACGACCTGGGTGCGTCGTTGGGTGCCGTTACTCAATCGCTGCGCCGCCATGTGCGCAGTGACGGCTGCCGGGTAATCGCCGTGGACAACTCCGCGGCGATGGTCGAGCGTTGCCGCCAGTACCTCACCGCCCAGGACTCGATGTTCCAGGAACTGCTGCCGGTGCAGGTGCTGGAAGCCGACATCCTGGCCCTGCCCTTCGAGCCCGCCTCGGTGGTGGCGATGAATTTCACCCTGCAGTTCATCGCCCCCGACCAGCGCCTGGAGCTGCTCGGCCGCATCCGCCAGGCGCTGTTGCCCGGTGGTGCGCTGATCCTCTCGGAAAAACTGCGCTTCGCCGATGATGAACAGCAGGACCTGCTCAATGAACTGCACCTGGACTTCAAACGTGCCAATGGCTACAGCGAACTGGAAATTGCCCAGAAGCGCAGCGCCATCGAGAACGTGATGAGGCCCGACACCCTCGAAGCCCACCAGGCGCGCCTGCGCGCAGCCGGTTTCTCGAAGGTGGTGCCCTGGTTCCAATGCCTTAACTTCGCCTCTTTGATTGCCCTGCCATGATCGATCTGTCCCCCCTCGTCCGCCGCCTGGCGGGCACGCCCCTGGCTTCCTGGTCGCAAGGCCTGCAAGCGCAACTGGAAGCCAAGCTGGAGAAGGGTCACGGTGACCTCGACCGCTGGCGAGGTGCTCTGGAAGCCTTGCCCGCCCTGCAACCGAGCGAAATCGACCTGGTCAACGGGCTGCGCCTGGACTGCGATTGCGACGACGCCACCCGCGCGCAGATGCGCCAGGCACTGATGGGCCTGTCCCCTTGGCGCAAAGGGCCATTCGACCTGTTCGGCGTGCATGTGGACACCGAATGGCGTTCGGACTGGAAATGGTCCCGGGTCGGCCCGCACCTGGACCTCAAGGGCAAGCGCGTGCTCGACGTGGGCTGCGGTAACGGCTACTACCAGTGGCGCATGCTCGGTGCCGGCGCCGACATGGTGATTGGCGTCGATCCCAACTGGCTGTTCTTCTGCCAGTTCCAGGCCGTTCAGCAATACCTGCCAGAGCTGCCCGCCTGGCACCTGCCTTTCGCCCTGGAAGACCTGCCGGCCAACCTCGAAGGTTTCGACACGGTGTTTTCCATGGGGGTGTTCTACCACCGCCGCTCGCCCATCGAGCACCTGCTGGCGCTCAAGGACTGCCTGGTCAAAGGCGGGGAACTGGTGCTGGAAACCCTGGTGATCGAGGGTGACGAAAACCAGGTGCTGGTACCTGAGGACCGCTATGCACAGATGCGCAACGTCTGGTACCTGCCGTCGGTACCGGCCCTGGAGCGCTGGTTACGCCGTGCCGGTTTCAGCGATGTGCGTTGCGTCGACGTAAGCGTGACCAGCGTCGAGGAACAGCGCAGCACCGAGTGGATGCGCTACCAGTCACTGGGCGACTTCCTTGACCCGAACGACCACAGCAAGACCATCGAAGGCCTGCCGGCCCCACGCCGCGCCACCCTGCTGGCGCGCAAATAAAAAAGGCGCCCGGATGGGCGCCCGAATACACCTGCGCCGAGGAGCTGTCACGGCGCAGGTGCTGTCACTCAATCCTTGGCCAACTCGCGGGCCTTCTCCTGTGCCTTGCGCTCACGCTCGGCAACGGCCTGTTGCTTGTCGCCGTGCAGCCGCTGCTGGTCTTCGCGGAACGCTTGCCAGAATTGTTTGGAACGTTCCGCACCGCCCTCGGCGTAAACACTGGCGCTGCCCAGGGCAAGGGTGGCCAACAGCAGGTATTTGGTCAGGTTCATCGTGGTTGCCTCGTGATAACCGATCAGACAGGGCCATCCTAGCGAGGGCTAGCTAACGGCAAGGTGAGGCGGGGATTACAGTCTTGCAATGTGGCCCTGTTTTGCCTGTTCGGGCCCTATCGCCGGCAAGCCAGCTCCCACAGGTACTGCACAGTTTTCAAGACTTGTGGTGATCCTGTGGGAGCTGGCTTGCCGGCGATAGGGCCCGAACAGACAGCCAGATAACACCAGGATTACAAATCCGTTATCTGCGCCGCGCGTCCTTACTCATGCCGTAACATCCCACGCCTTGACCCTGATGCCACTACAGGGTCGAGAATCGCCCCCTTTCATCACACCGAGCCCACCCATGCGTCTACTGATCATCGAGGACGAACTGCGTACCGCCGACTACCTGCAGCAGGGCCTGCGCGAGAACGGCTACGTGGTCGACTGCGCCCACACCGGCACCGATGGCCTGCACCTGGCCCGCCAGCAGCCCTACGACCTGGTCATCCTCGACGTCAACCTGCCCGAACTCGATGGCTGGACCGTGCTGCAGCGGCTGCGCGCCGAATCGGCCACGCGCATCATGATGCTTACCGCCCACGGCCGCCTGGCCGACCGGGTCAAGGGCCTGGATCTGGGGGCCGACGATTACCTGCTCAAACCTTTCGAGTTCCCGGAACTGCTGGCCCGTATCCGCAGCCTGCTGCGCCGCAACGACCAGCAACTGCAGCCCAGCACCCTGCGCGTCGCCGATCTGGAGCTGGACCCTGGCCGCCACCGCGCCTACCGCGCCGGCCAGCGTATAGACCTGACCGCCAAGGAATTCGCCCTGCTGCACCTGCTGATGCGCCAGACCGGCGAGGTGCTGTCACGCACCCAGATCATCTCGCTGGTGTGGGACATGAACTTCGACTGCGACACCAATGTGGTCGAGGTTTCGATACGGCGCCTGCGGGCAAAGATCGACGACCCGTTCGACAACAAGCTGATCCATACCCTGCGTGGCGTCGGCTACGTGCTCGAGGCACGCTTTTGAAAAACGCCAGCCTGTCACTGCGCCTGGGCTTGAGCGTGACGCTGATGGGCGCTGCACTGGTGCTGCTGCTGGCCTGCCTGGCCGTGTTCGCCCTCGATCACGAACTGGACAGCCGCGCACGCAAGGACCTGGCGCGCAAGATGCTGCAGGTCGAGCACAACCTGCGGGTCGACCTGCGTAGCGAAGACCTGGGCAGCCGCGCCCATCCCTTGCTCGACCTGGTGATGGGGCACGACAACCTCAGCCTCAGCGTGCTGGCCCTCGAAGGCCGCCATCCGCACCTGCTCAGCCTGGGGCCAGCGCTGGAATCGCAGGTAGGCGATCTGCGCACCGATGCCCGTCTGGCCTTTCATGCGTGGCGCGACAGCAATGGCAACCAGATACTCACCGTGACCCGGCTGATGCGCCTGCGCGACGACACCCCGGTCAAGGTGATGATGTCGCTCAACCGCGCCGACGACAACGCCCTGCTGCAGGCCTACCTGCACTCCACCTTGCTCGCGCTGCCGTTGCTGCTGTTGCTGATCGGGGCCGGTGCCTGGTGGCTGATGCAGCGCGGCCTGAGACCACTGCGGCACTTCCGGCGCATTGCCGGGCGGGTGTCGGCCCAGGACATGCAACATCGTCTTCCCGCTACCGGCCTGCCGCTGGAGCTGGCAGAGCTGGCCAGCAGCATCAACGTGATGCTCGACCGCCTCGATCAGGGCGTCAGCCAGTTGTCGCAGTTCTCCGATGATCTGGCCCATGAACTGCGCACACCGTTGAGCAACCTGATGGGCAAGGCGCAAGTGACGCTGGCCCGCGAACGGGACAACGCGAATTACCGGGAAGTGCTGGAAGACAGCATCGAAGAACTGACCCGGCTCAACCGCATCATCAATGACATGCTGTTTCTCGCCCAGGTCAGCCAACCCCAGGCCCAGGTCGCGCTCAAGCCCATGGCATTGGCCGACGAGACGGCGCGGGTTGTCGAGCTGTTTGCGTTCAGTGCCGAGCTGAAAGGGGTTGAGTTGCGTGTGCAAGGCTGGGGGACGGCGCAGGGTGATCGGCTGATGTTTCAGCGGGCACTGTCGAACCTGTTGAGCAATGCCATTCGGCACTGCCCCGATGACAAGCCTGTGGAACTGCGTATCGAGCGCGTGGGCAGCGAAGTTCGGCTTTCGGTGGAAAACCAGGGGCCTGGTATTGCTGAAGAACACCAGTCGCGCTTGTTCGAGCGGTTTTACCGGGTGGGCTCCGGGCGCTCACGGCTGGAGGGAGGGACCGGGTTGGGGCTGGCGATCGTGAAATCGATCATGCAGTTGCATGGCGGGCGGGTCGAGGTCAGCAGCAGCCCCTTTGGGCCTACCCGGTTTACCCTGGTGTTTCCAGCCGAGTAATACATCGCTTGTGTCGGCCTCTTCGCGGGTAAACCCGCTCCCACAGGGATTGCACAAGCCTCAAGGCCTGTGGGGTACCTGTGGGAGCGGGTTTACCCGCGAAGAGGCCGGTACAGGCGACCAACGATTAGCGCGACGCGGCCACGATCAGCGCCTTCATCTCGGCCACAGCGGCCTTGAAGCCGACGAACAGCGCATGCGCCACCAGCGCATGGCCGATGTTCAGCTCATTGATGCCTTTGATTGCCGCCACCGCCTCGACGTTGTGGTAATGCAAGCCGTGGCCGGCATTGACGATCAGCCCCTGCCCCACGCCAAACGCCACGCCATCGACGATACGCTTGAGCTCCTCGGCCACTTCGGTCGGGGTTTCGGCATCGGCGTAACGCCCGGTGTGCAGCTCGATGGCAGGCGCGCCAACGCGACGCGAAGCCTCGATCTGCCGCTCGTCGGCATCGATGAACAGCGACACTTCGGCACCGGTACGCGACAGGCGCTCAACCGCAGCCTTGATCCGTGCTTCCTGGCCCGCCACGTCAAGGCCGCCTTCGGTGGTCAGCTCCTGACGGGTTTCGGGTACCAGGCAGATATGCGCCGGGCGGATCTTCTCGGCAAAGGCCATCATCTCTTCGGTGACGCCCATCTCGAAGTTCATGCGGGTCTGCAGCACGTCCTTGAGCAGCACCACGTCACGCTCCTGGATGTGCCGGCGGTCTTCACGCAGGTGCACGGTGATGCCATCGGCGCCTGCTTCCTCGGCATCCAGGGCAGCCTTGACCGGATCAGGGTAACGCGTGCCCCGGGCCTGGCGCAGGGTCGCCACGTGGTCGATGTTTACGCCGAGAAGCATGCGGTTGCTGTGAGTCACGAAAGGCTCTCCTGAAGATTTAGCCCCACAGCATACGTCGTGATCAGCGCTTGCGAAACAGTTCCCGGCTGACCAGCGGTTTTGCCCCGAGGTGAACCGCCAGTGCCTGGCGCATCAGGCGCTTGGCGGCGAGCAAGGCACCTGGGGCATCCCAGTCGGCTTCGGCCAGGGCCAGCAGTTCGGTGCCGCGGAACAGCCCGGGTTGCACCAGCTCGACCCGTTCCAGGCCGGCATCCACACGCAAGCGGTACAGGCCATCGACCGCGATCGCCTGGTCATTGACGTCGTGGTGCAACGAAAACGCGTAACCGAGTTCGTCCAGCAGCCGCCATTCGAAGGAGCGCAGCAGCGGCTCCAGCGGGCGACCGGCGGCCAAGGCTTGCAAGGTCAGGGTGTAGTGCTCGAACAGCGCCGGGAAAGGCGCTTCGGCGGGCAGCAGGCGCATGAGCAGTTCGTTGAGGTACAACCCGCTGAACAGGGCATCGCCATGCAGCCAGGCGGCGATGCCGGCACTGTCCATGCGCCCGACATTCTTCAGCTCGCCACGCCCACGCAGTTCCAGCTCCAGCGGCACGAACGGCCGCACCAGGCTGCCACCCTTGCCACGCGCACGGCGCAGCACGGCGCGCATGCGGCCCTGCGGGGTGAAGAAGTCCACCAGCGCGCTGGTTTCCTTGTAGGCACGGCTGTGCAGCACGTAGGCTGGCTGGCCGACAGGTTGTTCCATGGAAAATACGTGCCCCAGGGGTTGCACTGGCCCTTGTAGGAGCGGCCTTGTGTCGCGATAGGGCTGCGCAGCAGCCCCAGCAATTTATGCTGCGAAGCTGAAAATCCGGGGCCGCTTTGCGGCCCTGTCGCGACACAAGGCCGCTCCTACAGAGACCGGCCGTGCGAGGCTCAGAGGTCGCCGTAGCCCAGCGAGCGCAGGGCGCGCTCGTCATCGGACCAGCCGCCTTTCACCTTGACCCACAGGTTGAGCATGACCTTGGAGTCGAACAGCACCTCCATGTCCTTGCGCGCCTCGGAGCCGATGCGCTTGATGCGCTCGCCCTTGTCGCCAATGATGATCTTTTTCTGGCCGTCGCGCTCGACCAGGATCAGCGCATGGATGTGCAGCACATGGCCCTGCTGCTTGAATTCTTCAATTTCCACGGTGATCTGGTACGGCAATTCCGCACCCAGCTGGCGCATGATCTTCTCGCGCACCAGTTCGGCGGCCAGGAAGCGGCTGCTGCGGTCGGTGATCTGGTCTTCGGGGAAGAAGTGCTCGTTCTCGGGCAGGTGCTTGGCGATCTGTGCTTCCAGCGCCTGCAGGTTGTGCCCCTGCTGCGCGGAAATAGGCATCACTTCGGCGTTCGGCAACTGCTCCTGCAGCCATTGCAGGTGCGGGATCAGTTCGGCCTTTTCTTCCATGCGGTCGGTCTTGTTGACCGCGATGATCAGTGGGCCCGTCACGTACTGCACGCGCTCCAGCACCAGTTGGTCCTCATCGGTCCATTTGGTGCGGTCGACCACGAAGATCACCACGTCGACGTCCTTCAGGGCCGCCGAGGCGTTGCGGTTCATGTAGCGGTTCAAGGCCTTGTCGTTGGCCTTGTGCATACCGGGGGTATCGACGTAGATCGCCTGCACGTCACCCTCGGTCTTGATGCCGAGCATGTTGTGGCGGGTGGTCTGCGGCTTGCGCGAGGTGATCGCCAGCTTCTGGCCGAGGATGTGGTTGAGCAAGGTCGACTTGCCCACGTTCGGGCGGCCGACAATGGCTACGTAGCCGCAGCGGGTCGGGTTGCTATCAGTCATTGCCATTCTCCACGCCCAGGGCGATCAGTGCAGACGCGGCAGCGACTTGCTCGGCGATACGCCGGCTAACGCCCTGGCCACGGCTCTTGTTGTTCAGCAGCACCACTTCGCATTCGACGAAGAAGGTCCGGCAGTGCGGTTCGCCCTGGATATCCACCACTTCGTAACGCGGCAGCTCGCAGCTGCGCGACTGCAGGAACTCCTGCAGGCGGGTTTTCGGGTCCTTGTTGGTATCGACCAGGGTCAGGCCTTCGAACTCATCGGCCAGCCAGGCCAGCACGCGCTCCCGGGCCGTTTCCATGTCGGCGTCCAGGTAGATAGCGCCAATCAGCGCCTCCAGGGCATCGGCCAGGATCGACTCGCGGCGGAAGCCACCGCTCTTGAGCTCACCCGAACCCAGGCGCAGGTGATCGCCCAGGTCGAAACCACGGGCCAGGCGGGCCAGGGTCTCACCCTTGACCAGGCGCGCGCGCAGGCGCGACAGCTGGCCTTCGCGGGCCTGCGGGAAGCGCTCGAACAGCGCTTCGCCGGCGACGAAGTTGAGAATGGCGTCACCGAGAAACTCCAGGCGCTCATTGTTGCGCCCGGCGTAACTGCGATGGGTCAGTGCCAGGAGCATCTGGTCCTGGTTCTTGAAGGTATAACCGAGCTTTCGCTCCAGACGGGCAAGGGGAGCACTCATGCAGCCACCCGTTCGTTGTTCAACGCGTTGTTCAAATCAACATCCTGAAAGACTGTTTGGCTGTGGCCCGCCGCGATGTGCGGCGAATCTCCCGATCCCTGAGAACACAGCCTATGTCAGAAATGCATTCGGCGCTGCCTGCTGGCCAGCGCCGATGGGTATCAATGGATCAGACCGACCCGCGACAGGTTGGGCAGGTGGCTGAGCTTGGGCTCTGGCCAGCTCATCCACACCGCGAAGGCCTTGCCGACGATGTTCCGGTCCGGAACCATGCCGTGCAGTTCCTTCGGGATGTTCGGGTCATCCCAGTAACGGCTGTCGTTGGAGTTGTCGCGGTTGTCGCCCATCATGAAGTAATGGCCTGCCGGCACGGTCCATTGCTGGTCCGGCGGCATGCGGTAACGGCTCATTTCCTTGCGGATCAGGTGTTCGGCCTCGCCGAGCTTTTCCTTGTACAGCTCGGCGCTGCCCAGGGTGCCCGGCTCGGTGCCCACCAGTTGTTCGGCAATCGGCTGGCCGTTGACGAACAACCGCTTGTCGCTGGTGTAGCGCACCTGGTCACCCGGCAGGCCGACCACACGCTTGATGTAGTTGACGTTCGGGTCGCTCGGGTAGCGGAACACCATCACATCACCGCGTTGCGGGTCACCCACCTCGATGACCTTCTTGTCGATCACCGGCAGGCGAATGCCGTACGAGAACTTGTTCACCAGGATGAAGTCGCCCACTTCCAGGGTCGGCTTCATCGACCCCGAAGGGATCTGGAACGGCTCGACCAGGAACGAACGCAGCACCAGCACGATGAACAGCACCGGGAAGAACGACTTACCGTACTCGACCAGCAACGGCTCCTTGCCCAGGCGCTCGACCACCGCCATCTCGGGCTGGCTGACGCTGCCCTGGTAGTTGGCGATTGCCGCACGCCGGCGCGGGGCCAGGAACAGCAGGTCGATCAAGCCCAGCAGGCCGCAGACGAAGACGGCGATGACTAGCAACAGCGGGAAATTTAGCGACATAGGACCTAGCTATCCAACCTGAGCACGGCGAGGAAGGCTTCCTGTGGAATCTCCACGTTACCCACCTGTTTCATGCGTTTCTTACCGGCCTTCTGCTTCTCCAGCAGCTTCTTCTTACGGCTGACGTCACCACCGTAGCACTTGGCCAGTACGTTCTTTCTGAGCGCCTTGACGGTTGTCCGCGCGATGATCTGGCCGCCGATAGCTGCCTGGATCGCCACATCGAACATCTGCCGAGGGATCAGTTCCTTCATCTTCTCGGTCAACGCACGGCCTTTGTAGGCCGCGTTGTCGCGGTGCACGATCAATGCCAGGGCATCGACCTTGTCGCCGTTGATCAGTACATCCAGCTTGACCAGGTTGGCCGACTGGTAGCGATCGAAATGATAGTCCAGCGAAGCATAGCCGCGGCTGGTGGACTTGAGGCGGTCGAAGAAGTCCAGCACCACTTCGTTCATCGGCAGGTCGTAGCGCACCTGCACCTGGCTGCCGAGGAACTGCATGTCGCGCTGCACGCCACGCTTCTCGATGCACAGGGTGATGACGTTGCCCAGGTGTTCCTGCGGTACCAGGATGGTGGCAGTGACGATCGGCTCGCGGAAATCGGCGACCGCCGAGACGTCTGGCAGCTTCGACGGGTTGTCGACGGTGATGGTCTCGCCGGTTTTCAGTTCCAGCTCGTAGATCACGCTTGGCGCCGTGGTGATCAGGTCCAGGTCGTATTCGCGCTCCAGGCGCTCCTGGATGATCTCCATGTGCAGCATGCCGAGGAAGCCGCAACGGAAGCCGAAGCCCAGGGCGTCGGAGCTTTCCGGCATGTACTGCAGCGACGAGTCGTTCAGGGTCAGCTTCTGCAGCGCATCGCGGAAGTCCTCGAAGTCGTCGGAGCTGACCGGGAACAGGCCGGCGTAGACCTGCGGCTGGATCTTCTTGAAGCCTGGCAGCACTTCGACCTCAGGGGTCGCGGACAGGGTCAGGGTGTCACCGACCGGGGCACCGTGGATGTCCTTGATGCTGGCAATGATGAAGCCCACTTCGCCGGCCTTCAGGTCGGCGGTCTGGGTGTGTTTCGGGGTGAACACGCCCACGCTGTCGACCAGGTGCACCTTGCCGGTGGACTTGACCAGGATCTTGTCGCCTTTCTTGACGCGGCCGTGGCGTACGCGCACCAGCGAGACCACGCCCAGGTAGTTGTCGAACCAGGAGTCGATGATCAGTGCCTGCAGCGGCGCCTCGATATCGCCTTCCGGCGCGGGGATGGTCTGCACCAGGCGCTCGAGCACCTCGTCCACGCCCATGCCGCTCTTGGCACTGCAGGCCACGGCGTCGGTGGCGTCGATGCCGATGATCTTCTCGATCTCGTCCTTGACGCGATCCGGATCGGCCTGGGGCAGGTCCATCTTGTTCAGTACCGGCATGACCTCAAGGCCCTGCTCGATGGCGGTGTAGCAGTTGGCTACGGACTGGGCCTCGACGCCCTGGCCAGCATCCACCACCAGCAGCGCGCCTTCACAGGCCGCCAGCGAACGCGAGACTTCGTAGGTGAAGTCGACGTGGCCGGGGGTATCGATGAAGTTCAGCTGGTAGACCTTGCCGTCCTGCGCCTTGTAGTTGAGCGTGACGCTGTGGGCCTTGATGGTGATACCGCGCTCACGCTCCAGGTCCATGGAATCGAGCACCTGGGCTTCCATCTCGCGTGCCGACAGGCCACCGCACATCTGGATGAAACGGTCGGCCAGCGTCGACTTGCCATGGTCGATGTGGGCGATGATGGAGAAATTGCGGATATGACTCAAATCACTCACGGGTCAACACTCGAAAAGGCTGCGAGCCGGACGCCCGCCGAAAAATAGCCGGGAATTGTACCTTAAGCTGCCGGGATATGGGAGATTCCTCTATCGGGCTGTACACAGCATTCGCCCCTGCAATTGTGAACTTTCATGAAAAAGGGCAGCCGAAGCTGCCCTTTTCTCCTTGCCAAGCCGCTTATTCAGCCAGCTTGAAGGTAATGAAGCTGGCACGGCCCTGACGCAGCACGCGCATCGACACCGAACGGTTCTTCGGCAGTTCCTTGGCGATTTCGGTGAATTCCTTGGCCGAACCGATGGCCTGGTTGTTCAGGTGGCTGATCACGTCACCCGGGCGCAGGCCGATCATCGCGGCCGGGCCATCCTGGACTTCCTTGATGACCACGCCACCCTTGAGCTCCAGGGCTTTCTTCTGCTCGGCGGTCAGGTCGGCCACCGAGACGCCCAGGCGGTTGCTGCTGCGCTCGGCGCTGCCTTCGGCGCCGGTACCGATGTCGGCATCGTCGTCCGGCAGTGCGCCAACGCTGATGTCGAGGTTCTGGCGCTTGCCGTTGCGGATGATCTCCAGCTTGGCCTTTTCGCCGTCCTTGAGGCTGCCGACCAGGTGCGGCAGGTCGGCCGACATGACGATCGGCTGGCCGTTCATGCTCAGGATCACGTCACCCACCTGCAGGCCGCCCTTGGCTGCCGGGCCGTTTTCCAGCACCTGGGCCACCAGGGCACCGGCCGGCTTGTCCAGGCCGAACGACTCAGCCAGGTCCTTGTTGACCTCCTGGATCACCACGCCCAGCCAGCCGCGACTGACCTTGCCGTCTTTCTTCAGCTGGTTGGAGACATCGATCGCCACATCGATCGGGATGGCGAACGACAGGCCCATGAAACCGCCGGAACGGGTGAAGATCTGCGAGTTGATACCCACCACTTCGCCGTTCATGTTGAACAGCGGGCCGCCGGAGTTGCCCGGGTTGATGGCAACGTCCGTCTGGATGAACGGTACGTAGGTGTCGTTGGGCAGGGTGCGCCCCTTGGCGCTGACGATACCTTTGGTCACCGAATGGTCGAAGCCGAACGGCGAACCGATGGCCAGTACCCACTCGCCCACCTTGAGCTTCTCGGAATCACCCAGCTTGACGGTCGGCAGGTTCTTGCCCTCGACCTTGAGCAGGGCCACGTCGGTGCGCGGATCGGTGCCGACCAGCTTGGCCTGCAGCTCGCTGCGGTCCGACAGGCGGACGATGATCTCGTCGGCATCAGCTACCACGTGGTTGTTGGTCAGCACGTAGCCATCGCTGGAAATGATGAAGCCCGAACCCAGCGACTGGGCCTCGCGCTGGCGGTCGCCACGCGGCGAGCGCGGCTGCTGCGGCATGTTGCGCTCGAAGAACTCGCGGAACATCGGCGGCAGGCCTTCCAGGTCGGGCATCTGCCCGGCGGCCATGCGGCGGTCCGGCAGCTTCTGCTTGGTACTGATGTTGACCACGGCTGGCGAGGCCTGCTCGACCAGGGTAGTGAAGTCCGGCAGGGCTTCCTCGGCCTGGGCGCTGAGCACCTGGCCGAGCATCAGCACGGCGGCGAACATCGATAGGTAGGATTTCAAGCGTGGTATTGACATACGGCTCCCGTCACAACGAGCGGTAGTTTAGAAAGGCCCCTGCACAAAGCAGGAAAGGCCAGGCTCCAAGAAGCCTGACCTATAGAAAATTTGCCGATGGATTGCAAATGACAATGCTTTAATTTCATTTCAGACGCATGTCCGCACGCCTTGGCATGGCCCGCACGCCAGGCCCGCAAATGCTCGCCATCACTGGCGCGCCTGGCCATCCTGGGGGCGCATCGACAGCGCCACACGCTCTGCGGTACCCAGCGGGATCTCGCCGACCACAGTGACCATCACCTTGCCCTTGGGCGTGTTCAGCCGACGCGAGACCGCCGAAGTCGGGCCAAGCTGGGTACGCATGTCGGTCCCGCCCTCATCCTTTACCAGCTCGAGGAACACCGAGAAGCGCGCCAGGCCATCGTCGTACATCAGGCTGCTGACCGTGCTGTCATTCTTGGGGTCGCGGCGTACCGAGCTGTTGACCAGTTCGAAGCCAGGCGGCAGCCAGTCCGAACGCCAGCCGGCGACCGTGTCATTGGCGGTAGCGGCCACATGCTGCACCGGCTTGCACGCAGCGCTGGCGCGCAGGTCGTCGTCGCTAGGTGCTTCGGTATCGAGACGGGTCATCTGGAAGCGCTCCAGCAACTGCCCCTTGTCGTTGACCATCAACGAGCGCAGCGGCAGGCCGGTAGCACGGTCCAGGTGCAATTCGAAGGCATAACGGTGCTGGTCGCGCGGGGTGAGCGTCACGATCACGGCATCGCGCCCGGCGACCCGTGACTTGCCCGCCACGCTCAAGTCATACCAGCCCATCAGTTTCAGCGGATCAAGCACACGCTGCGCGGTGTCCGGTGGCGTTGTCACACCACTGGCCAAGGCCCCGCTGACGCACTCTACCTTGCCATCCACGCGCACGATCTCCTGGGCGGCGCCATCGAGCTGCAACAGCCGCTCGCTGACCTTGCCGTCGTCGACCCTGTGCCAGATCTCGTGGGAAGAGAAGCTGCCATTGCGTTCGTAGACAAAAGAGCCTTGGTAGCTCTGCTTTTGCTCGGCCTGTGCCAGCTTGCTCAGCCACTCGCTCGCCTCGGGCGAGGAATTGGCCGCCAATGCTGGCACCGTCATGCAGCTGCCAATCAGCAGCGACAGGAGAGGTAGCGCGCGCATGATCCTCCTTACTTAACGGTTTTCCAGGCTGGCGGCGCGGGCATACGGCAATGCGGTTTCAGTGCCCTTGAGCGCAGATTCCTGGGCATGCTGGCGCAGGTAGCCTGGCAGACGCTGGTCCCAGCCGGCCTGGTTCTGCAGCACGCCGTTGGCCATCGGCCCGGTCGGTTGCTCACTGCTCTCACTATAGCCTGCCAAAACGGCCGGGCCTTGTGCTTGTGGCACAGTCAGGCCTTGCTGGGCAGGTTGCTGGGCAGCAAGCTCGGCGCCAGTGATCTCGTCCTGGTTGTACATGCGCACACCGGCCAGCACCGCTACGGTGACCGAGGCAGCTACCGCCAGGCGGCCAATGCTGCGCCATGGCCCTTTCTTGGCCTTGGCCGGCACGGCTTCGTCAGCCAGCGCTGCAGACACCGCCGAGGCGATATCCAGGTTGGGCAGCAGCAGCTCCTTGTGCATGGCTGCGCGGGCAACCTGGTAACGCGACCAGGTGGCACGGGTTTCAGCATCGTCTACGGCGTTCAACACACGACGCAGTTCAAGCTCGTCCGCTTCGTTATCCATCACCGCGGACAGCGATTCCTGCAAAGCTTCACGACTCATGGCGGTTCCTCTCTTGGCTGTCGCCGCTGTCTCAGGTTTCCTGCAGCAAAGGTTGCAGGGCTTTGTCTATGGCCTCCCGAGCGCGGAAGATTCGAGAGCGCACGGTACCCACCGGACATTGCATGACACTGGCAATGTCTTCGTAACTCAGCCCGTCGAACTCACGCAGGGTCAATGCCGTGCGCAGGTCTTCAGGCAGTTGCTGGATGGTGCGATGGACAGTGCCTTCGATTTCATCCCGCAACAACGAGCGTTCTGGGGACTCGAGATCCTTGAGACCATGATCGCCGTCGTAAAACTCCGCATCCTCGGAGCTCACATCACTGTCTGGCGGCCGTCTTCCACGGGACACCAGGTAGTTCTTCGCCGTGTTGATGGCGATGCGGTACAGCCACGTATAGAACGCACTGTCTCCGCGGAAGTTGCCAAGCGCACGGTAGGCCTTGATGAAGGCTTCCTGTGCTACATCCTGGGCCTCGTGGGTATCGTGAACGAACCGCACGATCAACCCGAGAATCTTGTGCTGATACTTCAGCACCAACAGATCGAAAGCTCGCCTGTCACCGCGCTGAACGCGCTCGACAAGCTGCTGATCCTCTTCCTGGGTTAGCATGAACACTCCTCAGTGAACTCGAAGGAGCGTTGCAACAGCCATCGTTCAGGCTTGCAACCATAGACTCGGGCTTTGCGCAAAAGTTCTCCCCTCCAAGCAAGTTTCCTGCAGCCCTTGGTCGGGTTGCACGGAAGACGCGGCACGGTCACGGCCGGCTACGTCGATAATCAGGTTTCGAGTACGCAGGGACAGCCCGGACAGGCCTGCCGCCCTGCGTCGCCGCGGCAAAGTTGTGGCGCGTGGGCAGCCTTCATAGGATTTCCGGCCATGTCGGAAAGTTCCCACAAAGGTTGTCGCGACCAGGCAAGTGGCATGGAAATTGGCCACCCGGGGCTGCTATAAAGGCAACCCGGCCAGCTTTAACGATAGTTTCACAATGCCATCGGCGCGTGACTATTGTGCCGCGCCCCTTCCAAAGAATACTAGTGTCCCGACATGAGCCAACAATTCCAACATGATGTCCTGGTGATCGGCAGCGGTGCCGCCGGTCTCAGCCTGGCACTGAACCTCCCCAGCCACCTGCGAGTCGCCGTGCTCAGCAAGGGCGACCTGGCCAACGGCTCGACCTTCTGGGCCCAGGGCGGTGTCGCGGCAGTGCTGGACAATACCGATACCGTGCAGTCGCATGTCGAGGACACCCTCAATGCCGGCGGCGGCCTGTGCCACGAAGAAGCTGTGCGCTTTACCGTCGAGCACAGCCGCGAAGCCATCGAGTGGCTGATCGAGCAAGGCGTGCCCTTTACCCGCGACGAGCACTACAGCGTCGACGACGGTGGCTTCGAGTTCCACCTGACCCGCGAAGGCGGCCATAGCCACCGGCGCATCATCCATGCCGCCGACGCCACCGGCGCAGCCATCTTCACCACGCTGCTGGAGCAGGCCCGTCTGCGCTCGAACATCCAGCTGCTGGAGCAGCGCGTGGCGGTCGACCTGATTACCGAACGTCGCCTCGGCCTGCCCGGCGAGCGCTGCCTGGGTGCCTATGTGCTCGACCGCAACACCGGCGAGGTGGACACCTTCGGTGCGCGCTTCACCGTGCTGGCGACTGGCGGCGCGGCCAAGGTCTACCTGTATACCAGCAACCCCGATGGTGCCTGCGGCGACGGCATCGCCATGGCCTGGCGGGCCGGTTGTCGGGTGGCGAACCTGGAGTTCAACCAGTTCCACCCGACTTGCCTGTACCACCCGCAGGCCAAGAGTTTCCTGGTCACCGAAGCCCTGCGCGGCGAAGGTGCCCTGCTGCGCCTGCCCAATGGCGAGCGCTTCATGCCACGCTTCGACCCCCGCGAAGAACTGGCCCCGCGCGACATCGTGGCCCGCGCCATCGACCACGAGATGAAGCGCCTGGGTGTGGACTGCGTGTACCTGGACATCACCCACAAGCCGGCCGACTTCATCAAGAGCCACTTCCCCACCGTGTACGAGCGCTGCCTGGCCTTCGGTATCGACATCACCCGCCAGCCGATCCCGGTAGTACCTGCGGCGCACTACACATGCGGCGGAGTGATGGTCGACGACCGCGGCCACACCGATGTGCCGGGCCTGTATGCCATAGGTGAAACCAGCTTCACCGGCCTGCACGGTGCCAACCGCATGGCCAGCAATTCGCTGCTGGAGTGCTTCGTCTATGGCCGTGCCGCCGCGGCCGACATCCAGGCGCACCTGGATGAAGTGGTCATGCCCAAGGCCCTGCCCGGCTGGGACGCCAGCCAGGTCACCGACTCGGACGAGGACGTGATCATTGCGCACAACTGGGACGAACTGCGGCGCTTCATGTGGGACTACGTCGGCATCGTGCGCACCAGCAAGCGCCTGCAGCGAGCGCAGCACCGCATTCGCCTGCTGCTGGACGAAATCGACGAGTTCTACAGCAACTACAAGGTCAGCCGCGACCTGATCGAATTGCGCAACCTGGCGCAGGTGGCCGAGTTGATGATCCTGTCGGCCATGCAGCGCAAGGAAAGCCGCGGACTGCATTACACCCTGGATTACCCGGGGATGCTGGACGAGGCCAAGGACACCATTCTCAGCCCGATCTGAAATCGGTGTCGCGGCCTTCGCGGGCGCGCCCGCTCCCACAGGAATCCCACTGCCTTGCAGGCTTGCGCAGTACCTGTGGGAGCGGGCAGGCCCGCGAAGAAGCCAACTCGGTATGGTGTTATGCCCGGCTCACCCCTGCCCACCTGCGCCGGCTGAATTTCAACCGCACCCGCAAGCGCCGGTGCTCATCAGCCCCCAGCGCATCCCGTGGCACGCATTGGCTCTCCCCCAACCAGCGCCCCGCCCGCACAAAGCGCAACACCACCAGCGCCGGCAACGCCACGCTGTCCCGGCACAAGCGCACCGGCTGCCAGCCACGGGCACGGCTGAACACCTGCCAGCCGCGCACATCACGGCGCAGGCCAACAACGGCATGCTCATGCGTCAGCAGAATACGTCGGGGAATGGCCCAGCCAGCGTGGGCAATACAGGCGGCGACAACAGCAAGGGCCGACCACCCGGGCAGCGGGCTCGCCCATACGGCGAACCACGCCAGTACCTGGCACCCCAGGTAGGCCGCCACCAGCAGGCGCGAGCCTTGCCAGCGGCACTCGAAGCACTCACTTGGGCTGGACACGGTCCAGGATGATGCGAACCATGCGCTGCAGCTCCGGGTCTTCGGACTCGGTGCGCTCCATGAACCAGCCGAACATGTCCTGATCCTCGCAGCTCAACAGACGCACGTAGAGTTCGCGGTCGGTTTCGTTGAGCGTGGGGTAGACTTCCTGGGTGAAAGGCACCAGCAGTACGTCCAGTTCCAGCATGCCGCGGCGGCTGTGCCAGAAAAGCCGGTTGAGTTCAGTTTGTTCGACCATGGGGCCCTCCTCGAATGGCCCGCCAGTATACAGCCAGGCGAGCGAAGCGACACCGGGCGTTGGTCTAGTCACCTACCTATTTTGTTACCGGCGTTCTATGATGGCCGCCAGTCTTTAGCCACCGCGATGACCCATGGCCGATTCCGCTTTCTTCTGCCCCCTGTCCCACGAGGGCATCCTCGCCGTCCGCGGCTCCGATGCAGGCAAGTTCCTGCAAGGCCAGCTGACCTGCAACATCAACTACCTCAGCCCGGAACACGCCAGCCTCGGCGCCCGCTGCATGGTCAAGGGGCGCATGCAGTCGAGTTTCCGCATCCTGCCCGAAGGCAACGGCTACCTGCTGGCCATGGCCAGCGAGCTGCTCGACGCCCAGCTGGCCGACCTCAAGAAGTACGCCGTGTTCTCCAAGGCGACGCTGACCGATGAAAGCGCTGCCTGGGCACGCTTCGGCCTGCAAGGCGGCGATGCGGCGCTGCAGGCCCTGGGGCTCGATGTGCCTGCGGCAGCTGGCAGCACCGTGCGCCACGACGGGTTGATCGCCATTGCCGTGTCCGCTGGCCGCGTGGAGCTGTGGGTACCGGCAGACAAAGCCGACAGCGTTCGCCAGGCGCTGGCCGCCGCACTGCCCGAAGGTAGCCTCGGCGACTGGCTGCTGGGGCAGATTCGCGCCGGGATCGGCCAGGTAATGGGGCCGACCCGCGAGCTGTTCATCCCGCAGATGATCAACCTGCAGGCCGTCGACGGCGTCAGCTTCAAGAAGGGCTGTTACACCGGTCAGGAAATCGTTGCCCGCATGCAGTACCTGGGCAAGCTCAAGCGCCGCCAGTACCGCCTGGCACTGGACCAGCAGGCCATTCCGGCCCCGGGCGCCGAGATCTTCTCGCCCACCCATGGTTCGTCGGTCGGTGAAGTGGTCATCGCTGCCAGCAACGGCACAGGCTGCGAACTGCTCGCCGTGCTCAGCGCCGAAGCGGTGGAAGACGACAACCTGCACCTGGGCAGCCTGGAAGGCCCACGCCTGCAGGTGCTGACCCTGCCCTACGAACTGGACCGCGACCGGGAAATCCAGCGTTGACCAGCCTGCCCCGCCTACGTGGCGGGGCCGCACCACCACTGCGGTAGACACGCCCATGAACAAGCTGGCCGAGATGGTTCAAGCACAGTTGCTCGATGCCATCGAAAAGGATGACCTGGTCCTGCCGACCCTGCCCGAGGTTGCCTTGAGCATCCGCGAGGCGGCGGAAGACAGCGAAATCAGCGTAGCGGCCCTGAGCAAGGTGATCGGTCGCGATGCGGCCCTTTCAGCGCGCCTGATCAAGGTCGTCAACAGCCCGCTGCTGCGCGCGGCGGTCGAGGTCACCGACCTGCACACCGCCATCACGCGGCTGGGCATCAACTACAGCTGCAACCTGGCCATTGGCCTGGTGATCGAGCAGATTTTCCACGCCCGGGCGCCGGCGGTGGAGCAGAAGTTACGTGATATCTGGGCCAACAGCCTGGATGTGGCGGGCATCAGCTACGAAATTTGCCGCCGCTTTACACAACTCAAGCCCGACCAGGCCACCCTCGGCGGGCTGGTCAACCAGATTGGCGCACTGCCGGTGCTGATCTATGCCGAAGAGCACAACGAACTGCTGTCCGATCCGGTGTGCCTGCACTATGTGATCGAGCAGATCCAGCCGGTGCTGGGCGACAAGATCCTCAAGGCCTGGGAGTTTCCGGAGCAACTGGTCAACCTGCCGAGCCAGGTGCAGGACCTGGACCGGCAGACTGACAAGATCGACTACATCGACATCGTGCAGATCGCCCGCTGCATCAGCCAGCGCGGGCGCCACCGGCCACTGGCGGCACTACCGGCATACCGCCACCTGGGCCTGCCGTACGGCACCGAGCTTGAAGTAGGTGAACTGATCGAGGCGCGGAGCATGTTGCGCTGACCGGTGTCAGCCTGTGCCGGCCTCTTCGCGGGTAAACCCGCTCCCACAGGGATAGCGCAGCCTTCAGCAGCGGCGCGGTCACTGTGGGAGCGGGTTCACCCGCGAAAGGGCTGGTAGAGGCCACACATCAATCCGCGATAAAACTCACCCGCACCCGCAACCCGCCCTTCGCACCGTCATGCAGGCTCACCTGCGCCAGGTGCGCCCGGCAGATCTCGCCGACAATCGCCAAGCCAAGCCCACTGCCCTGCGCACTGCGCCGGTAGAAGCGCTCGAATACCCGCTCACGCTCGGCCTCGGGAATCCCCGGCCCGTCGTCCTCCACCTCAAGCACCGCCGGCGCCAGCACCCGCAAGATCACGTTGCCGCCAGCCGGCGTATGCGCCAAGGCATTGTCCACCAGGTTGCTCAACAGCTCGTTGAGCAGCGTCGGCTCCCCCTTCAGCCACACCGGCGCCTCGGCCTCCAGGGCCAGCGCCACCCCACGCTTGTGCGCCAGTGGCGCCATGGCCATGCCCAGCTCACGAGCCAACTGGCTCAGGTCCAGGCGCTGTGCGCCGCCTTCGGCAATCGCCCGCGCACCGTTCTCGACCCGCGCCAGCGACAGCAGTTGGTTGGCCAGGTGGGTCAGACGGTCAGTGCCCTGGGCCGCGGACTCCAGCGTCTGCCGCCACTCCTGCGGCTCGGCCGAACGCAAGCCCAGCTCGACCCGCGCCTTCAGCGCGGCCAGCGGGGTACGCAACTCGTGGGCAGCGTCGGCGATGAACTGCGCCTGGCGCTCGAACTGGCCGCGCAAACGCTCGGTGAAATGGTTCAAAGCCCGCACCAGTGGGCCCAGCTCACGCTGCACCTGCACCACCGGCAAGGCCCGCAGGTCGTCCGGCTGGCGTTCTTCCACCGCCGTGCGCAGGCGCTCCAGCGGCCGCAAAGCGGCACTCACGGCAAACCACACCATCACCAGCGCGCCCAGCGCCAGCATCCCCAGGCGCAGCAGGGTATCGGCCATCAGGCCACGGGCCATGCGCACCCGCGCTTCCTCGGTCTCGGCCACACGGATTTCCGCCATGCCGTTCATGTTCGGCTCGCTCACCGGCTTCAGCAGGCTGACAACGCGCACGTCCTGGCCCAGGTAGGTGGCGTTGTAGAACCGCGCCAGCGCCGGGTAATCGTCGGTACGCGGTGTGCCCGGCGGCGGCGCTGGCAGGTTCTCGTAGCCGGAAATCAGCCGCTGCTGGATGTCCAGCACCTGGTAGTAGATGCGCCCGGCACTGTCGTAGGCGAAGGTGTCCAGGGCCACGTAGGGCACATCTGCGCTCAGCGAGCCGTCACGCTGGGACAGGCCTGCGGCAATGGTCCGCGCCGAGGCCAGCAGGGTCCGGTCGTAGGCGGTGTCGGCGGCCTCGCGGCCATTCCAATAAGCGCTCAGGCCACTCGCCAGCATCAACACCACCAGCAACAAGGCCAGGTTGCCGAGCAAGCGCCCACGCAGGCTGCCGTTGTCACGCATCGCGGTGCTCGAGCAGGTAGCCCAGGCCACGGAAGGTGACGATGGCCACCGGGTGGCCGTCGAGCTTCTTGCGCAGGCGGTGGATGTAGATTTCGATGGCGTCGGGGCTGGCTTCTTCGTCCAGGCCGAACACCTGGGCGGCCAGTTGCTCCTTGCTCATCACCCGGCCCGGGCGGGCGATCAGCGCTTCCAGTACGCTCTGCTCGCGCGAGGTCAGGGTCAGGTTTTCGCCACCCAGGGCGAAGCGCCGGGTGTCCAGGTCGTACACCAGCGGCCCGCAGCGTTGCTGGCGCTCGCCACCGAGCACGCTGCGCCGCAGCAGGGCCTTGACCCGTGCTTCCAGTTCGGTCAGCTCGAACGGCTTGGCCAGGTAGTCGTCGGCGCCCAGGTTCAGGCCGTGGACCCGGTCCTTGACGTCGCTGCGCGCGGTCAGCATCAGCACCGGCAGGGTCTTGCCACGGCCGCGCAGGCGCGCCAGCACCTCGAAGCCGTCCATGCGCGGCAAGCCGACATCCAGCACGGCCACGGCGTATTCCTCGCTGGCCAGGGCCAGGTCGGCGGCCACGCCGTCATGCAGCACATCCACGGTCAGGCCATGGCTTTTCAAGGCCTGGGCCACGCTTTCGGCCAGTTGCAGGTGGTCTTCGACCAGCAGCACACGCATCGGATTCTCCCTGCTCGGGTGGGACGGTGGCGCGGAGTGTACCGCTGTCGGCAGGCCTGTGAAGCCCTGTCGACAAACCTTTCACGCTGAAAGGTTAGCGAAAGGTTGGTTACCTAGCATCGCACCACGGTCGCCCTTCGCGCCGAAAAAAGCACCAGCAAGGTGCAACGAATAAGAACAATAAACGGAGCCATCAGTGATGCTGTCATCGCAGCCGCAGGCGTTCGCGCCTACCCGTTCCTTTGCCGCACGCCCCTCCGCCATCGCCAGCGCCCTTGCGCTTGCCGGTGTCGCCCCGATGAGCCAGGCCGCCTTCTTCGAAGACAGCACGGCCACCTTCGAAACCCGCAACATGTACTTCAACCGCGACTTCCGCGACGGCACCAGTGCGCAGCAATCCAAGCGCGACGAGTGGGCCCAGGGCTTCATGCTCAACTTCGAGTCTGGCTACACCGATGGCACCGTGGGCTTCGGCCTGGATGCGCTGGGCATGCTCGGCATCAAGCTCGACTCCAGCCCCGACCGCACCGACACCGGCCTGCTGCCGACCCACGATGACGGCAAGGCCGCCGACGAGTACTCCAAGCTCGGCCTGACCGGCAAGGTGAAGGTGTCGCAGACCGAACTGAAGATCGGCACGCTGATCCCCGAACTGCCGACCCTGCAGCCCAACGATGGGCGCATCCTGCCGCAAACCTTCGAAGGCGGCCTGCTCACCTCGAAGGAGGTCAAGGGCCTGACCTTCACCGGCGGCCGACTGGACAAGGCCAAGGACCGCAACGATACCAACTGGGAAGACCTGGCCCTGAACAACAAGAACGGCCGCTTCGGTGGCTCGTTCAGCGCCGACAACCTGGACCTGGCCGGCCTCGACTACCAGTTCACCGATCGCATCACCGGCAGCTACCACTTTGCCCAGCTCGACGATATCTACCGCCAGCACTTCATCGGCATGGTCGCCACCCAGCCATGGGGCCCGGGCACCTTCGGCGCCGACCTGCGCCTGGCAGTGAGTGACGACGCCGGCGCCGCCAAGGCCGGCAACATCGACAACACCACCGTCAACGGCATGCTCAGCTACGCCCTGGGCGGGCACAAGGTCAGCGCCGCCTGGCAGCAGCTGTCCGGCGACAGCGCCTTCCCGTACGTCGATGGTGCCGACCCGTACCTGGTCAACTTCGTCCAGATCAACGACTTCGCCGGCGCCGACGAGCGCTCTTGGCAGGCACGCTACGACTACAACTTCGCCGCACTCGGCGTGCCCGGCCTGACCTTCATGACTCGCTACATCAGTGGCGACAACGTCAGCCGCGCGGCCGGTGGCGAGGGCAAGGAGTGGGAGCGCAACACCGAACTGAAGTACGTGGTACAAAGCGGCCCGTTGAAGAACGTCGCCGTGCGCCTGCGCAACGCCACCTTCCGCTCCAACTTCGCCCGCGACGCGGACGAGGTGCGGCTGCTGGTGAGCTACAGCGTGGCGCTGTGGTAACCCCATAGCGATAACTTGATAACAACAACGCTCACGGAGATAGACGATGACCTTTTCACTGCGCCGCCTCGTCCTCGCTACCGGCTGCCTGCTGCTGGCCGGCAACGCCCTCGCTGCCGAACCGAAACGCCCCGAATGCATTGCCCCCGCCTCGCCCGGCGGCGGCTTCGACCTGACCTGCAAACTGGTGCAGAGCGCCCTGGTGCAGGAAAAGATCCTCACCAAGCCGATGCGCGTCACCTACATGCCCGGCGGTGTCGGCGCGGTGGCCTACAACGCCGTGGTCGCCCAGCGCCCGGCCGATGCCGGCACCCTGGTGGCCTGGTCCAGCGGCTCGCTGCTGAACCTGGCCCAGGGCAAATTCGGCCGCTTCGACGAAAACGCGGTGAAATGGCTGGCCGCCGTCGGCACCAGCTACGGCGCCATCGCAGTGAAAAGCGACTCGCCCTACAAGACCCTCGACGATCTGGTCGCGGCGTTGAAGAAAGACCCGAGCAAGGTGGTGATCGGCTCCGGCGGTACCGTCGGCAGCCAGGACTGGATGCAGACCGCCCTGATCGCCAGGGCCGCCGGCATCAACCCGCGTGACCTGCGCTACGTGGCCCTGGAAGGCGGCGGCGAAATCGCCACGGCGTTGCTGGGCGGGCATATCCAGGTAGGCTCGACCGACATCTCCGACTCCATGCCGCACATTCAGAGCGGGAACATGCGCATCCTCGCGGTGTTCTCGGAAAAGCGCCTGGACGAGCCCGAGATGAAAGACATCCCCACCGCCAAGGAGCAGGGCTACGACATCGTCTGGCCGGTGGTACGCGGTTTCTACCTGGGGCCAAAGGTGAGCGACGAGGACTACGCCTGGTGGAAACAGTCATTCGACAAGATGCTGGCCTCGGAAGACTTCGCCAAGCTGCGTGACCAGCGCGAACTGTTCCCCTTCGCCATGACCGGTGCAGAGCTGGACGGCTATGTGAAGAAGCAAGTGGCTGACTACAAGGCACTGGCCAGGGAGTTTGGCCTGATCCAGTAAGCCGCCACCGCCGTTCGCTCCTACAAAGGATCTGCGTCTTGCCGATGAACAACGAGGATTCCTTCATGATCCTGCAACGCATCTTCGCCCTGGCCCTGCTGGCGGTGTGCGCCGCCCTGGCCGTGATGGCCTGGCCTTACCAGGCGGCGTTTTCCTATGAACCGGTGGGCCCGCGCGCCTACCCGCTGTTGATGCTCGGCCTGCTTGGCCTGGGCCTGCTGTACCTGGTGTTCCGCCCCACGCCCATCGTGCGCAAGGACGACGAACCGGAACTGGACCGCGAAACCCTGATCAAGATCACCGCCTGCGTCGGCCTGCTGATCGTTTTCGCCAGCACCTTCGAAGCCCTGGGCTTCATCCTCAGCGCCATCCTGGTCGGCGTGCCCATGGCCCGCCTGTACGGCGGCCGCTGGCTGCACAGCGCCATCGTGGTGGTGGGCATGAGCCTGTTCCTCTACTGGCTGTTCGACCGCGTGATGGACGTGCCCCTGCCCCTTGGCCTGCTGAGCGTACTGGAGAACTGACACATGGATACCTTGAGCTACCTGGGCCAGGGCTTCGGCGTCGCCCTGTCCCCCTACAACCTGGTCACCGCCCTCTCCGGCACGCTGATCGGCACCGTGGTCGGCCTGCTGCCGGGCCTGGGCCCGATCAACGGCGTGGCCTTGCTGATCCCCATTGCCTTCGCCCTCGGCCTGCCGCCGGAGTCGGCGCTGATTCTGCTGGCGGCGGTGTACCTGGGCTGTGAGTACGGTGGGCGCATCAGTTCGATCCTGCTGAACATCCCCGGCGAAGCCTCGACCGTGATGACCACCCTCGATGGCTACCCGATGGCCCGCAATGGCCTGGCTGGCGTAGCGCTGTCGCTGTCGGCCTGGAGTTCGTTCATCGGTGCGCTGATCGCCACCTGCGGCATGGTGCTGTTCGCCCCGCTGCTGGCGAAATGGGCAATCGCCTTCGGCCCGGCGGAGTACTTCGTGCTGATGGTGTTCGCCATCGTCGCCCTCGGTGGCATGGCCGGCGACAAGCCGCTGAAAACCTTCATTGCCGCACTGATCGGCCTGTTCCTGTCGGCAGTCGGCATCGATGCCAACAGTGGCGTGTACCGCTTCACCGGCGACAGCGTGCATCTGGCCGACGGCATCCAGTTCGTGGTGCTGGTGCTGGGCCTGTTCTCCATCAGCGAAATCCTCCTGCTGCTGGAAAAGACCCACCATGGCCACCAGGCGATCAAGGCCACCGGGCGCATGCTGTTCAACTTCAAGGAAGCGGCCTCTGTATTCGTGGTCAACATCCGCTGCGGCCTGCTGGGCTTCATCATGGGTGTGCTGCCTGGCGCCGGTGCAACACTGGCCAGCGCCGTGGCCTACATGACCGAAAAACGCCTGGCAGGTGACAAGGGCAAGTTCGGCAAGGGCGACGCCCGCGGCCTGGCCGCCCCGGAAACCGCCATCGGCGCCTCCTGCTGTGGCGCCCTGGTACCGATGCTGACCCTGGGCGTACCCGGCTCGGGCACCACCGCGGTTATGATCGGCGCACTGACCTTGTACAACATCACCCCGGGCCCACTGCTGTTCGAACAGCAGCCAGACATCGTCTGGGGCCTGATCGCCTCGCTGTTCATCGCCAACATCATGCTGGTGATCCTCAACATCCCGATGATCCGCATCTTCACCCGCATCCTCGCCGTGCCGAACTGGGCGCTGGTGCCGGTGATCGCCATCATCACGGGGATCGGGGTGTACGCCGTGCATGCCACCACCTTCGACCTGTTCCTGATGGTCGGCATCGGCATCATGGGCTATATCCTGCGCAAGCTGGACTTCCCGCTGTCGCCGATCCTGCTCGGCTTCATCCTCGGTGGGCTGATGGAGCAGAACCTGCGCCGGGCGCTGTCGATCTCCAACGGCGAACTGGGCATCCTCTGGTCGAGCCCGATCAGCATGTCGGTATGGATACTGACCATTTGCATGCTGACCCTGCCGCTGCTGCGCATCTGGCGCAAACGCAGCCAGCAGCGCCGGGCGATGGCCGATGCCTGATCGCTCGTTGCCGTTGTTTGTCGCGACCGGGCTGGTCGGCCTCGCTGGCGGTTTTGCCGCCAGCAAGGTCGGCTGGCCTTTGCCGTGGATGGTCGGCTCGTTGCTGGCGATCATCCTGGTACGCTGCCTGACACCCTGGCAGCTGCCGGAAATCCCCAATGGTCGCAAATGCGGGCAGTGGATCATCGGCATCGGTATCGGCCTGCACTTCACCCCGGCGGTGATCGAGCAGGTGGCCAGCCATTTCGCGCTGATCTTCTTCGGCGCGCTGTTCACCACCCTGTCCAGCGTGATCAGCGTATGGCTGTTGCGGCGCACCGGTGAAGACCGTGCCACGGCGTTCTTTGCCAGCATGCCGGGCGGTTCGGGGGAGATGGTCAACCTTGGCGCGCGCAACGGCGCGGTGCTCAGCCAGGTAGCGGCGGCGCAGAGCCTGCGCGTGCTGGCGGTAGTACTGTGCGTGCCGGCGCTGTTCAAGTTCCTGCTGGGTGACGGGGTACCGCTGAATCACACCGGCAGTGTGAGCTGGGGCTGGCTGGCGCTGATTGCGCCGCTGGGCGTTGCCGTCGCCCTGCTCTGGCAGCGCTTGCGCCAGCCCAACCCGTGGCTGTTCGGGCCATTGCTGGTGGCAGCCACCGTGAGCCTGGCGGGCAACCTGCAGATAACCCTGCCCAATGGCGCCAGCCAGATCGGCCAGTGGTTGATCGGCAGTGGCCTGGCCTGCCACTTCAACCGCGCGTTCTTCCGCCGCGCACCGTCGTTCCTGGGGCGTACCCTGGTGGCCACGGCGTTGTGCATGGCGATTGCCGGCAGCGCCGCTTGGGTATTGAGCGTGATGACCGCACTGGATCTGCGCTCGCTGACATTGGGGATGATGCCGGGCGGAATTGCCGAGATGAGCCTGACGGCAGAGACCCTGCAACTGTCGGTGCCGCTGGTGACGGCGCTGCAGGTGATGCGCTTGTTGTTCGTGCTGTTTCTGGCAGAGCCGTTGTTCCGGGTGTGGAACACCAACTCGGAATAATCGCGTCGCCTGCTTCGCGGGCTTGCCCGCTCCCACAGGGATAGCACCTGCCTTGAGGGCGGTGCAGTACCTGGACTGCCCCCGAAAAGTTGGACAGTTTTAGCCCGTGGCCTGAGTCCTGTAGCTGACAGGGCTCAGGCCATTGAGTTTCAGCCTGATGCGGTCATGGT